>JAZQBE010000062.1:0-88514 GCA_045545575.1 Shuttleworthella sp. | reverse complement strand
AGCGCCACAGCCACCGGAACGATGGCGATAACCGGAAGCGCCAGCCGCCAGTTCAGCGCCAGCATAACGCCGATGGCGCCCAGCAGATAAGACACATTCCAGACGCAGTCCAGCAGAATCCAAGACACCATCTCGCCAATGCGGGAGGTGTCGCTCATGATGCGGACATGGAGATAGCCGACGCTGTTCTGATTGAAGTAGGAGAAGGACAGCGTCTGCAGATGATTGAAGGAGCTGTTCCGCAGCTGCTCGTTGACGCGCATCTCCACGGTACCGCAGTCGATGGTATTGAAGTACATCACGATCGTCTGCGCCACCAGCACGCCAAAATAACCCAGGATATACCAGGATACCCCAGCCGACGTGCGTTCCCCGATGAAATGATCCAGGGCGTAGCGGTTGAACAGCGGATAAATGCCGTCCACGGCACTGACAATGGCGCCCATGATGATCATTCGTATGATCCGCCCCTGCTGGGGCTTTGCAAACGGAAGCAGTTTCGGGATGCCGAAAAACGGCAGCTTCACGTTGTAATCGTTTTGCTGTTCTGGCATGGAACCCTCCATAAAAGACTTGAAAAGCGCTGCGCGTCCGTCACATTACACGTCCGCTCCGGCCACCTGCAGGTCGTAGATCTTCTTATACAGACCGTTCTGCGCCAGCAGCTCGGCATGCGTTCCGCGCTCGCGGATGCGTCCCTTGTCCAGCACAATGATCTGGTCCGCGTTCATCAGCGTGGTGATGCGGTGCGCGATCAGGATGACCGTAGCCTTGCCCGTGCCCTCCTTCATCGCATGGCGGATCTTCATATCCGTCTCGGCATCCACAGCCGACAGCGAGTCGTCAAAAATCATGATGGGGCACTCGCGGATTAAGGTCTGCGCGATGGCCGTGCGCTGCTTCTGTCCGCCGGAAAGCGTCACGCCGCGCTCGCCCACAAAGGTGTCGTAGCCGGCCGTAAAGCTTTCGATCGCGTCGTCGATGCTCGCAATGCGCGCCGCCCGCCGTACCCGGTCCATATCCGGCGTCTCTTCCGTAATGGCGATGTTCTCGGACAGCTTCCGCGAGAACAGGAACGGCTCCTGCAGCACGTAACCGATGTTCCTGCGCAGATGGGAGGCCTTCATATCCGCGATATCCACGCCGCCCACGGTAATCTTTCCGCCGTCTTCCGGCAGGTCATACAGCCGGTCCAGAAGATAGCCCAGCGTCGACTTGCCGCTTCCGGTTCCGCCCAGGATACCCACAGTCGTGCCGGCCGGAATGGCAAAGGATACGTCCTTTAAGATCTCGCGGCCGCCGTTTTCATAGGCAAAGGACACATGATCAAAAACGATGTCCCGGTCCATCGGCGGTTCCGACGCATCCGCGCGGTCATGCTCCACGGGCGAATTCATGATGTAGCGGATACGCTCGATCGAAACGCCCGCCTTGCTCATCTCGGAAATAACGCGGCCCAGGCTTCGCACCGGCCAGGTCAGCATCAGATTGTAGCTGACCATGGCGATGTATTCGCCGGCCAGCATCTCGCCGCGGACGCAAAGAAGGATGCCCAGCACGGACACGGTCAGCGCCTGCGCGCCGCTGAAGATATCGCCCACCGACCAGAAGGCGCTCATCAGCTTCATCAGATGCACCCAGAATCCGGTGTATACATGATTCTGCTTTTCGAACCGTTCTCTCTCGTAGATTTCCCGGCCAAAAGCGCGCACCACACGCACCCCGGTCAGATTCTCCTGGGCAATGGCGGAAAGCTTGCCTTCCTCCTCATCCGCCTGCTGGAAGGAGCGGGAAATGCGCAGATGGAAAAACAGCGAATAACCGATCACCACAGGGATAAAGAGCGCAGCCGCCAGGGCGATGCGCGGCTCCATCGACGCCATGAAATACAGCGCCATGAAGATCATGATCACCGTACGCACCAGATGTGTCATCTGATCCGAGACAAACCGCTTGATGGTCTGCACGTCGGAGGTACACCGCTGGATGATGTCGCCGGTGCTGTTGTCCGAAAACCAGGCAAAGGGCAGATGAAGGATGTGGGCAAACAGCTGGTTGCGCATCCGCTCCACAAAGCGCTCACCGCCCCGCACGTTAAAGGTGCGGAACAGATAGCGGAACAGCCCGGAACAAAGTCCCATGACGGCCACGGCCAGTGCAAGAATCGCCGGGTGCGCCTTCAGTGCCGCAAGACCGCCGGCCCGTTCCACGATCCGCTCCACCCACGGTGCCAGCTCCGGCACCTTCGTTCCGATGACAGAATCCACCGCGAAGGAAATAATCTTCGGGTTGATCATGTCAAACAAAGACACCAGACCGCCGCAGAGGATACTGATCAGAAAGTACGGAATGCAGCCCTTCAGGAAAAAGAAAATGGTACTGACATTCGAATGAAAGGATTTGGACTGTGTTTCCATAGATACCTCGAAAATCCAAAAATAACGCCGGATGGATCGGTTCCACCCGGCGTTCGTTCGCATGCTATGTACACGTCATTTCATGCGCCTGGTCACCCATAGCAGGATGCAGGCACCGATGACGGACACCAGTATACTTCCGATAAAACCGGAGCTGTGAATACCGACAAAACCCAATACGACAGAACCGATGACGCCGCCTAAAAGACCCAGAAGGATATTGCGCAGCGTGCTGCCCGTGCTTTTCATGATACGGCCGGCCAGAGACCCGGCGATTCCACCGATAATCAGGTTGACAAGTATACGAATAATCATAACCACCGTTCTCCTTTCTAAGGCCCTTCGCCCATGCATTACCCAATGTACTTTCCGCCCCACAGATAACGAGACGGATACCTGCTCTCGCAGACATCCGCCATTATAACACCACGCTTTGGGAGCGTCAACCATAAGAAAACAGAAGAACCGAAAAGAAACGGGCAGCATCAGGCCGGCCCCCCGCAGTCCGGTTCAGACAACAGGATTCAGAAAGGCTACTTGATCAAAGGGATTTCGCTCCTGTTAAGAATGCTGCCATCCTCAAAAACAAGTTCATAGTCATCAGAAGACTTCAGCAGATAAATAAAAGGATCCTCCGATGAAACCGAGATGGTATCTGTCCCTTCTTTGCCATGAATCAGCAGTTCCTGAACCCGGCCGACGTTCGAAGAAAACAAAACTTCTTCTTTCTCGTTCAAAGGGCACCTGTAATGATGCGTCCCTCCGGAAAAATCTCCTTTTTTGAAAAGGGAATATGTATCAAAGAAACCATAGGGACGATTCCAGATCTGCCACTCTATACTTTGTTCTGCATAGTAAGGCTCATCCGGAATACACAGCAGCGCGAGGACATTACGGTTTGAGGTCATTTCCATTAGAATCACGTAAGAGTCGCCGTCTGATTCTTTTGCAAGTTCTTCTCTCACAAAAGTCACCACATCCTCAGGAGTTTTTTCTCCGCGACCGCTTTGCCTGTAATAATACAATGGCAGCGTTACAGCTATTGAAATGAGGATAAGCAATAGAACGATCTTTATCTCACGCGGAATAAGATGGCTGGTTCTGCGCTGATTCATTTTTACACCTTCGTATTAAGTTCTTTCATTAAGTAAAATCCGTGATGATGAAACCAGATGTCATGCAACAAAACAATTGAACGATATGTTGTTTTCAATAATAACAGACTTTTATATCATTGGCAATTGTACAGAGATCACACAAAGCCGCTCGTGAACCCACGTCAAAAAACGCCTTCACCCGGATCCGTTACAGAATCGTCTCCATGTGCCCCTGATCCAGCTCATGAATCGTATCGCACAGCGTATCAATATCTTCCGTGTGATGCGATGAAATAACGATCGTCTTTCCGCTTTTACGCAGATCCATAAACAGTTCCCGCATCTGCTCTACGCCGCGTTTATCCAGCCCGTTCATCGGCTCGTCCAGCACCAGAAGCGGCGGGTCCTCCATGATGGCCTGGGCTATTGCCAGGCGGTGACGCATGCCCAGAGAGTATGCGCGGACCGGTTTTTTCATATCCGGATCCAGTCCCACCACAGAAATAGCCTGACGGATTCGATCCTCTTTGATTGTTCCGTGTATCCCCGCCAGTAGCTTCAGGTTTTTCAACCCACTGACGGACGTGATGAACCCCGGCTCTTCAAGGATGATGCCCACCTGCGGGGAATGATTCCCGGAGATGCGCTCGCCGGCCACGGTAACGCGCCCTTCCGTCGGTTCCAGAAAGCCGCAGATGCACTTCATCAGCACGGTTTTGCCGGAGCCGTTCCGGCCGATCAGGCCGTGGATCTTCCCCGCCTCCATCTGCGCCGACACATGATCCAGTGCCGTAAACGATCCGAATTTTTTTGTAACGTCGTCGATCTCGATATAAGCCATTCTGTTCCTTCCCTTTCTCATGACTCCCTGGAAAGATAGCGTTTTACGCCCAATGTCATCAGCACTGCCGTTCCCAGGATCAGGAACCACAGGGCATATGCAAACCCCGGGCCGGGTTCTCTTGGATCCAGTGCTGCGATGTTGACCCAGTTCACCGGTGAAAAATACAGCAGATCCGGGCCAAAGAACAGGCGTCCGACAACCATCGTAAAAAAAGAAAAGATACACAGTGCACCGGCTGCAACCACCCCTGCGCCTTCCCACAGCACCGTGTTGAAAAAGAAGATCACGGCACCCAGGAACGCCGCCACAAGAATCCCGATCAACATGCTTACCGCCATAGCGCTCAGCGGCGTTTGATGACTGACGATGACGCTTGAAACGTTAAAGCCGATTATTTCGATGCCAAACTCCGCCGGACGGCCAGGGTTAATGGCCAGATCCTGCAGAAGAACGCCCCACTTCAGTCCGAAAAATGCCCGAGGCAGGCAGACCAGGATGGTAATCAGCACAAAGGCCAGCACCTCCGCAACGGCCGCTTCCAGAATATACAGCATCTGCCCCCAGATCCACAGGCCTCTTCCACAGCGCACCTCAAGGAACTGAGAAAAACGATCCCGAAACGGTGCCTCGGAGAACAGAAAAATGCAGAAGGTGCCGAAAACAGCCGGCATTAAATTGTTTAAAAAGAAGTGCGGCCAGACCCATGGCGACACCCGCACAGCGACGGCTTTGGAATACTCCAGCACGCCGGAAATGTTTGCTATGGAAAACAGCGCAAACATGATAAACGTGATCCAGATGTTCGGCGTATCCTTCCACCGGCGGAAATTCACAAACGCCACTTTCTGGAGTGTAAAAAGTGTTTTCAAAATCTGCTCCCTCTTATCATTCACACTACGAGCGCCATCGGCGTCCCACCCGCCATATAAAAATCAGGCCGTAAACCGCACAGACCAGCATCGCCCCCAGAAGCCGCATCCCGAAAAACCAGTACCAGGGATCGGACGAGCTTCCTCCTTCAATCCAGAAGCTCGGACTCAGCCAGCGGTTCTGTCCGTTTATGGTAAGTCGCGAAAACAGCCGCACCACAAGAAAGAAGGCGCAGAGCGGTCCACAGAAAGCCAGATACGGATTGGGATATATGCCGGACAGGAGCATGGCAAAACCGGCTCCCATGGCTGCGCTCAGTCCGGCCTCTGCCGAAAGCAGCAGAATGAAAATCCACGGGTGTCCCGCGCCCAGCCACTCTGTGTACGGCATATTTGTCCGTCCAAAGGCACTGTATACTTCCGGCATATACATTGAATGTCCCATACAAAGGGAAATCAGCGCGAACAGAAAAAAGCCCAGCACCACGGTTCCAAACGCGGACGTGCATCCTGCCAGAAAACGACTGGCCGCATATCGCCGGCGGTCCGCACGTGCAACCCAGAACAGCACCGCACCATCCCGCTCATCAAAAGCATATGAGAGGGCATACGGAAACACCGGAATCACCAGCAGAATAACCATAGCACTGCCCGTTCCGGAAAACATGGCCTGCAGCATTTCCACAACCGGAGAGCTCTTCGCTGTAATCGAAACCGCCGAAGAGGCCATTGCCGCGGCCGCCGTCAGAATAATCGCCACATAAAACATCGCCGAAGAGGCAAACCGCCTGCATTCATTCAGATACATTCTGATCATTGACTTCTCCATAATCCCAGCCCAGGAAGTATTCTCCCGTAAACGCATTGATCTGATTGTGATACCAGAAGCCACGGTCCCCCGGAAGGGCATTTGCCGCCTCACGTCCTTCTTTTGTGGACACCATCACATTCCAGAAAGGCACATACCAAGCCTGATCCTTATATACGATGACATTGTACATCAATTCAATGTTTTCCAGCGTAAATGACAAGCCCGGAAAACTGTCTAAAAGCTGATTCTGTACTGTTTCCAACGCTGTTTGCGGCGATACAACCGGCTGTGCGGCCAACGGCTCTGCAGGAACGATACCCGATGACTGAGCCCATCCTTTTATCTCACCATCAGAAACCTGTGTGAGAAGTGTAGTGTCACGAAAAGCGAAGTTCCCGACATCCATATTGAGGAACGAGTTTACTATACAAAAGCCAGGAAACATCGTATTCTTCCCATAAATCGGAGTTGTACTAACCGGAATCCCATCAATCTGCTGTGCCCAGAACATCTCTGATGTCGTTCCCAGAACATCTGCATCATATGAACATCCATCCCTGTATGTATATTCTAAAAAACCCAATTCATTCAAGCATTCTTGAATATGCTCTCTATCATTGTCCATAATCTCCGGTGAAGCCATCGGCGCAAAGCAATTTCCATACGCATAATAATTAGCACGATATGACTGCTCGGTCATGGAATACCATGTGGGCAGTTGTTGCAGCCAATCCACGTTATTCCCTTCAATACCAGACATATTTTCTATGTGTGTGTTGAAGTAAAACACCTCCTGAGCTGAAGTCATGCCTGTGTGACTATCATATTGGAAAACCTTTCGAATCAGATCGGGATAAAGGTCCCCTGTATAAGATGAATACACCTTGACATAATTGTTTTCTATCTCAAGAGCAACTTCTGTCTTCTCAAGCAGAGTACTCATCAGCTTTTCTTCCGAAATCTGCCGATTTATGCCCCGGTATACAGAAGCCCTCTCAGGATAAGGAATTTCTCTCGGATCGATCTGGGAAACGATGTTTGCCCGAGAAGTATTCGCCTTCGCTATCACTGACTCCGAAGGATCCTCTTTTGCCTCATCTAACAACGCTCCCTGCTCCATTTCATCAGCACAACTACAACTAAATGCGAGCGCAAAAAAAAGCAAAAGACATACTACAATCTTTTTCACCATTGCTTTTCCTCAAAAAAAAACACTTTCTTCAAATCACTTTGTTTGTTTAATGGGGGAGGCTCTTCGCCTCCCCCATTTCTCTTACGGCTGCCAGGTTCCCCACACCGAATATGTAGTAAAGGAAGAATACCGCGGATAAT
This sequence comes from Shuttleworthella sp., assembly GCA_045545575.1. Lineage (GTDB taxonomy): Bacteria > Bacillota > Clostridia > Lachnospirales > Lachnospiraceae > Shuttleworthia. Next base: position 81,144 of record JAZQBE010000062.1, on the reverse strand, counting down.
AGACCATGTTATAAGCCTCTCCGCAGAAGATGCCATAGCCATCTCTGTATGTAAATGGATAATAGCCAGCTGTTCCTGTGTGGATATAATTCGATGCCGGATTAGAATCGCCCGCTTTCCGCAGTACATAACTGGTCTCCTGCGAGTTCACATGCACTTCCAAACACGGATACAGAAATGGTGGCTGATAGCCTGTAGATTTCGCACTTCCAACATACGGCGGTGTAAAGGTCGCACTGTACGAATAAGCTGCAGCCTTTGCGTTAAGACCGGAAGCAGAAACAAACAGCAAACAAGCGAGTAATGGAATGATGATCTTTCTCATCGTTTCCTCCTTTCCTATGACGACCTGTAAACGTCTTGTTTCCAGTACTGTCCCGGGTATCAGTGAACTGAATGCTTAGGTTTTAAATCGAGCAGCATTTTCACATCTGCTGCTGAAAGGCCTTTCAAAACCTATGTTCATCGTAACATGCATTTGACCGTTTGTCTTTGACAAAACACGGAAAATATTCCCAAACATGGAACGAATCCATTTCTTGTTTTTACGTGTCTGTCAGTCAATCATGGTCATTTGGCGCAGTTGATCATATTGACAAAACACGTAATAAAAATATTACGTGTTTTGTCATGGGATTCTGCGCTCTAGTGTTTTACCTTTATGCCGAAACACATCTGGAAGACAGCATAAACAACACAAGAAGGATCCTATCAATGAAAAAACGATTAATACTGCTCATCACCATGTTATCTGTAATGATTGCTTCTGCCTCAGGAATTGTGGAATACAATTACCCCCAAAGAGCCTGTCACGCAAACGACAGGATCATTGCGGATGCCGTTCCTCTTGGCCGCACGGTCTCGTCTCCTGGTGGAAACGGTCCTTATCCGGGTTGCTGAACAGAATCCCGTGCCGCTGGTCAATATCCTCATCAAGCATTGCTGCATCTCGTGTTAAGCCCATCGCTTTGTATAGGTAGTGACCAGCAATCGCAGGTGCCTTACTCTGTGCGGGAGTCTGATAATAGCGGCATTCCGCCTCAAGATGAAGCAGGCTGGGCAAAGCATAATAGTGTTCCTCACAAACGCATTGTTTTTTTGCCTCGTCGATAATAACCGCCGCCTCATCGAACCTTTCTTCGCACACCAACGCTCGTGCATAATTAAACTGTACAGAGAGAAGTATGGGGTGCTTCGGATGGTTTTTTTGAATATTCTTAACCAGTTGCGCGCCAATATGGATCTCTTCCCTGAAGCGGCCACTGCTTCCCAAAACATTCATCCACTGAACGAGCAGCCCGGATTCTGCGTAACTCAACAGGTACCTGTGAATCTCATCATCATCAAACGAGGGGATGGTACAGCGTAGTGCATCCAGAATCCGGGCTTCTTGTTCTTCCGGTGAAATCACACGGTCGGGATCGCCCAGAATCAGCCGTTGAAGAAGAATAAACTGCCGGTTGATCTTGTCTGAGTTTGACAGCATCTGCTCCAGCCGCTCGATGTTTTCAAATGCAGCCTGCCGATGCTCTTCCTTTTTTGCTCCGGTGGTGGACTCGAAGAAAGCGCGGTCCGATTGAATCTGATGCTTCAGCCGAAGCATCTCCGTTTCTTTTTTTGTCAGAATGGCAAAAAACGGATCATCCGGCAGACCAAGCCGCTGAAGAATCGCCTCTACGCAGAAAAAAGACAGATTCTGACAGCCCATTTCAAATCGGAACAAAGAGGAAACAGAACAAAGCCCAAAGGATACCTTTTGCCTTGTATACCCCAATGACTGCCGGCGTTCCAGAATCATCTTTCCTACAGTTGCGTACTCCATATCAGGTCCCCCTCCACGCAGATTTGATTCGGATAACCGGCCGTGATTTCCTGAAACGCCGTGTGCGCAGTACGGCGATCACCGATGCTTACGCTAAGATAATAGGTTTCCAGATAATACAGAATGCTGTGCAGATCATCCCGAAGGCGATGTGCACACCGGGCCTCCACAAGCAGCAGTCCGGGAAGGTACGCAGAATACACATAATAGACAGCATCCCGTCTTCCCTGATCTGCGATGGTCATGGCCTTTTCATATTCCCCGGACTCATAAAGGCAGGAAGAAAGGTAGTATGCAGCGGGCGAACCGTATCTTGCATAAGGAGACAGGCTGTCCTTCTTCTCCTCTACAAAGGCGTACAGGTTTTGAAAGTATAAAAGTGCCTGGCCGTTCCGGCGGGTTTCCAGATAATGAGCCCCCAGGCGCAGAAGCAGTTGAAATTCATCAAGGTTATAAACCCTGTTTGAGTTTTGCTCCGGTGAAAAGGACGGATCCGACAGTCGGATTCCATCGATCAGGCGCTGTTCCTCTTTCGCGGCGCCAAAAGAAGGCCGATGGATCCCGGCCACAGACGCAGCGAGAATTCGGAATTGTTCTGAAACAATATCTTCGGAATCAATCTGTTGTGAAAAAGAATGGAGTTTTTCTTTGATTTGCGCCTGGAAATGCGCTCTCTCGGTGTCCGGCGCCCAACGGTATACCCGCAGCAACTCCGTCAGTTCTTCGCGGGCTTCCACCAGCGAAGGTCTGGCAGCTGCGGCGGGTGCAAAAAACCTTGTGGCAGGCAGATCCAGCCGTTCCAGCAGCGCCCTTAGAGAAGCCTCCTTCGGCGAATGCCAGCCGTTTTCAATCCGGGAAAGCGTTTCCAGTTCCATAATGCCTTCGGAAAGCTTTTCCAGTGTAAGTCCCTTTTCAAGACGCGCATTGTGTATAACTTCGTTCAGAGTCAGTTCTTTCATTGTAAAACCTGTGATGTTTAAACCAGATGTCGTGCAGCAAAATGAATGAACGATGTGCTGAACCCTATAATACCAGATGTTTATATTATTGGCAATCGATCAGAGATCCTTTAAACCTGAATGGTTCAAGTATCATATATAAACAGGCAAACAAACAGGCTGCCGTCGTTCTGACAGCAGCCTTGCCTATAAACGCTCAGATTGTATGCTGATTCCCGGGCAGGTCTTTTACTCCGCAAACAGCGGGGTAGACAGATACCGGTCGCCGGAATCCGGCAGCAGCACCACAATGGTCTTTCCGGCATTTTCGGGACGGGACGCAGCGATCGTCGCGGCCTTCAGAGCCGCGCCGGAGGAAATCCCCACCAGAATCGCTTCCGTTGTGGCAAAACGCTTGCCTTCCACAAATGCGTCTTCATTGTCAATGGCAATGATTTCATCGTAAATGGATGTGTCAAGCGTATCCGGCACGAAACCGGCACCGATGCCCTGGATCTTGTGCGGCCCGGCTGTACCCTTTGACAGCACCGGAGATGCCGAGGGCTCCACGGCGATCACCTGCACATCCGGTTTTTTCTCCTTTAAATACTTTCCGACACCGCTTAAGGTACCGCCGGTGCCCACGCCCGCGATGAAGATATCCACCTCGCCGCCGGTCTGCTCCCAGATCTCCGGACCGGTCGTCGCATAATGTGCCGCCGGGTTGGCCGGATTGGTGAACTGTCCTAAAATCACAGCACCGGGGATTTCTTTCTGAAGCTCTTCCGCTTTCGCGATGGCGCCCTTCATTCCCTTTGCGCCTTCTGTCAGCACCAGCTCCGCCCCATAGGCGCGAAGCAGGTTGCGGCGTTCCACCGACATGGTGTCCGGCAGGGTGAGAATGGCGTGATATCCTTTCGCGGTGGCAACGGCCGCCAGGCCAATGCCGGTATTGCCGCTGGTGGGCTCAATGATGGTTGCCCCCGGCGCCAGCGTTCCGCTGCGCTCCGCGTCCTCAATCATCGCCAGAGCGATGCGGTCCTTCACCGATCCGGCCGGATTCAGGTATTCGAGCTTCGCCAGAATCCGCGCATTCTCTGCGCCGGCCGCCCTGGAATAGGAATTCAACGCCAGCAGTGGTGTATTACCGATCAGTTCGGTAACATTCTGTTTAATATCAGCCATGAAAAACTCCTTTCATTATCCGCATGTGGAACAAAACCCATGGCCATTTCGTGTTTCCTACTTTTTTGGTAGGTTTACTGTGCTTTTTATGTTAGCAGTCTTCTACCGGGATGTCAACCATTTTTCTGACGAATTCTATTTACAGGCGAAAACTTTTCTTATCCCATTCATGTTATACTCTCAGTATGGTTTTTCGTTGGAACCCGGCAGAAAGGATGCGTTATGAACCCAAAGCGTCAGGCCTTAACAGAACAGATGGAATCTGATGCCCTAAGGCATGATCTGCCCAACCGGTTTCAAAAAGGCAGCCCGCAGATCGAACGGCTCTGGCTGGATTCGCTCTTTTCTCCTTCTGAAGACGGCGGCGTTTTTTCGCCTTCCTACGATGATGAAGTGTTCTTGTCTCTGATCGAAAACATCTCCCGTGATCCGGGATTGCTAAAACTGTATGTCGCGGTCAGTTTTGCGCGCGCAGCGGACGAAAGTGTCCGGCGCGGTGTTTTGCGCGATTTGACGAACACCATTCTGCAGGATAACCTGCTTGCTTTAAACCGCGCCAAAAATGAAGCGGAAATCCGGCAGGTGATCAGCAGTCACGCACAGGCCGTACGCACGGCTTATGCGACACAGGCACATCCGCAGTATTCTCCCCTTGTACGGAGCGCGCTTGAAATCATTTGGTACCGTCGAAATAAGCCGATTTCAGCCGGTTCTGTTGCAGCGGAGTTAAATGTAGAGCGTTCCACTCTCGCCAAACGGTTTCAGGCAGAAACACACAAAACCATCACGCAGACCATTTTGACCGTCAAAATGGAAGAGGCGCTTCGTCTTCAAAACAGCGGCTTATATTCCCTTCACGAAATCAGCGAACTGCTCAGCTTTCCCAGTTACGCTTATTTTTCCCGCCGCTATAAATCCTATTTCGGCCATTCGCCTTCCCGCCATTTTACAGATCACTCTTCCTGATTCAGACAATTATTTCCCGAATCAGACATATTCCCCCGCATTCTGCATGGTATTTTCTCTACAGAATCGTTGCGGCCGGTTTTCTGCCGGCAAAACCCGTCATCTATTGACAAACGTTTTTTAAAGGAGAATGCCATGAAACAGAAAAACATGCGCATGCTGCAGCGCCTGCTGTGCGCCGCAGCGGCAGCCGCTCTTCTCGTCACAGGCTGCGGTCAGGCTCCTGCCGCGAACAGTGATGGTCCGTCAGAGCCAAAAGCTGAGGAATCTGCCGCGGAAGAAAACCCTGCCGGCCAGCCGGATGCCGAACCGGCCGTGTCTGAAACAGATGCCGCCGCGGAGGAAACACCCGAAGCAGAACGGACACCGGTCACCGTTTCGGTTGACTGGCTTCTGGGAAACGGTGTGGACAGTTTCTTCTATGAAGAATACGAGGAAAACCCCGCCGCCAAATACTGGCTTTCCCACACATGGAACGTGGATGACCTGGCCGGAACGCTGGTCGTCGACTTTATCAGCCCGCCTGCCGGTTCTGAGAACGATCATTTTAACACACTGATGGCTACGAACGAATTGCCGGATGTGTTTTCCCTGGCACGCTGTTCGGAAACAGCTGCCCAGCTGTATGAAGAGAACCTGATTCTCGATTTGTCCGACTATATTCAGTCCTATATGCCGAACTACACAGCCTGGCTGGACGCGAATCCTTCTTATGCGTCACAGATGACCTTTGGAGGAAAACATCTGGTACTCTTTGAAATCTCCGACGGCCCTCACGAAGCCTGGGACGGATATGTGTACCGCCGAGACTGGATTGCCCAATATGGCAAAAATCCGAAAACCGGCGAACCTTTTACCGGCGGCTGGACAGATGAGGCCCACACCACCTGGGAAGACGACGTTGTCTTTCCTTCCGGCGGTTCTGACCCGATTTACATCAGCGACTGGGAATGGATGTTTGAGATCTTCGATGAAGCCATGGCGGACCTGGGCATCACAGACGGATACGCCTTCCAGAACTACTATGCCGGATTTATGCAGACCGGCGATCTGGTCTCCGGCTTCGGCGGTGGCTGCTCGTCCTATTATCTGGAGGACGGCAAGGCGACCTATGGCGCCAAATCCGATAACTTCCGGGCTTTTCTGCAGTGCATGAACCACTGGTACGAAGAAGGCTGGATGAATCAGAATTTTGAAGAAAACTCTGCCGACCGCATGTTTACGTCCGTGGATACCCCAACTGTCTTCGCCGGCAAGGTGGGCCTGTGGCTCGGCTATACCCACCAGATCGGCAATGAGCTGGACAACGGCGGCGAATTCACCAGCGGCATCTGCGTCTACGGTGCCCGCCAGCCCATCAACGATATTTACGGCGGTCCCGAACAGCAGAACAAAGAGCCTAACATGTTCTATCAGAACAGCGTCATTTCCCCCGGTATGTGCATTAACGCCTCTATTGACAAGGAAAAACTGCCGGTCCTGATGACAGCCATGGACTATCTGTATTCCCGGGAAGGCTCCCTGCTGCGCAACTTCGGTTTCTCCGACGAACTGATGCATGAACTTCAGGACCCGTTCTATCTGGAATACAACCTGCCTGACGGCACCTACAGCATCACCAAAGAAGACGGCGAGGAAATCATCCACGTCAACCGTGACCGCGATGCCGTTGACGGACTCGGTGTAGCGGCGGATCTGATCCGTGTCACCGGCCTGACGGCAAACAGAAACGTCGATCAGGGGTATAACCCGGTACAGGCTCACGGTTACAGTGAAGTCATGGCTTATCAGGCCACCGCAATGATCGGCAGCCAGGTGACAGCACAGCTGTCCTCAGAGCAGTCCACCGAAGCGTCGACCATTACCGCAAATCTCAATACGTACCTTTATCAGGCGGTCCCGGATTTCATCACCGGACGGAAAGACATTGACGACGACGCTGCCTGGCAGGACTACTGCAATACCGTCGAAGGCATGGGCATGCAAAGATACGTCGATTACATCAATGAGGTTCTGGGAAACTAACTGATATCTGAAGATACAGCCGGAACAAAAGATCTGATCTTTCGTTCCGGCTGTAATTAAAAACAAAGGAGAATGCTTTACATGAAACGCGCAGATATCCTTACGCGGTTAGGTTTTACCGTACCGGATAACCGAAAAAAACGTGTGATTATCCATTCCGATATCGCGGCGGAAGCCGATGATCCCTTTGCGATCGTCCAGCATCTTCTGACGCCATCGGAAGATATCGCCGGCATTATTGCCGCGAACTTTGAGTGGAAATACCGCACGCACGCTTCCCTTGCGCGGGAAGAAAAAACAAGCATGGAAGAAAGCTATGCTGTGGGAAAAAAACTGCTTTCACTGATGGAAATCGATGACGTTCCTCTGTACCGGGGCGCTGCTGATTATATCGCTGATCCGTCAAATCTGCCGGAATCAGAGGGCGCGCGCTTTATTATCGAAGAAGCACACCGCAGCACAGACGAACCGCTGTTTATCGTGCTGCAGGCCGGCCTGACCGATCTTGCCATCGCCTATCTTCTGGATCCGTCCATCGCGAAACACATCACCGCGGCCATATGGATCGGCGGCGCATCTTATCCGGACGGCGGCGAGGAGGCAAATCTGAGGCAGGACGTTTTTGCCGCTCAGACCATCTTTGATTCGCCGGTTCCTCTCTGGCAGATTCCGCTGGACGTCTACGGAGGAATCAATATCTCCTTTGCTGAGCTGGTTCAGAAAATCGCGCCCTGCGGATCCGTGGGCAGCCACCTGCGGAATCTGATATTTTCCGTGAATCAGTTTTACGGACAGGTACCGATGCGCTTAGCCTTTCCTCACGGCGAGACCTGGTCCATCGGTGATCAGCCCACCGTCTCGCCCCTTCTGGAAAACGCCTCCGGACAGAATTACCAGCTGCGCAAAGCGCCCAGAATCCTGGATGACATGAGTTATGCCGACAATCCCGACGGAAAGGAAATCCGCGTATATCAGGGTGTAGACCGGCGTCTTCTGCTGGAAGACTTTTTTGCAAAACTGCAGATTTGTTACGGCGTATAAGTTTCCCCGGCTGCACTGCCGGCAGAACGGCGTTTAGTCTTCCGTCACGCAGACGCACACTTCGTAGGTCTTGCTTTCGCCGGGCTGCAGGGTTTTCAGCATCCCGGTCTTTCGCATCACGTCGCGGCCGTCCGGCAGGCAGTTGCCGCACTCCAGGCCAAGCACGTAGTCCCGCACGCCCATCATCTTCCATTCCACGAAGCCGTCCAGGTCTTTGGCGTTGAAGGTAATCTCCAGCCCGATGTTTTTCTTCGGCTGGTAGATCTTCGCGCTGCCCTTCTCGTCCGCGAAGGCGTGATAATAGCAGCGTTCCTGATAGCCGGCCTGGGGCACTTCCATGTGCATCCAGTTCTCGATATCCTCTGCCGCGTGGTCGTCGCGGGGCGTCACCTTCACCGACGGGATCGTAATCACACTGTCCTCGTCCAGAAGCGGATAGCCCATGTTCATGTGGTAGAGGATTTCGAAGGGCTCCGGTGCGTCTCCGGTATTGGTGATCGTGTCAGTAATTGTAAAACAATTCTGGTTTTTCGAAACGCGGATGGCGCGCTCCAGGGTCAGCTTGCGGCCGAAGATGGTCTCGTCCCGGGTCAGCCCGTGGATCACGAAGGCATCTGCCTCTTCCGTATACCAGGCGTGCTCCGCCGGCAGGTTGGCAATCGAGCCGTGCAGGGGATAATCCGTGCCCTCGTCCGTGTTCGGCGAGCCCACATTCTGCAGACCGCAGGTGGTCAGATAGCCGGCGGTAAAGGACTGCAGCCAGTTGCTGCCGATGCTGTCGTAATAGGCCGGCGCCACGTATCCGCAGGGGCTCATGTAGCTTAAGTTGATGCCGTTGACGCGAAGCCGCGCGATGTCGCAGCTGCGGTCGGCCGACACGGTCATTTCCAGACCGCAGCCGTTGGTCACTTCAAACAAACGCAGGCCGTCGCCCTTGCCGCCGACAAGCCGGTGCTCTTCCACGCCCCGCAGCTGGGACGGATGGCCGATATAATTTTCCGCTTTCATCTTTTTCCCTTTCAATCCGAATAGAAAAGACCGCAGAAACCGTTTTTCTGATTCATATCCCTCGAGGACGGTTTCTGCAGTCTGTTTCACATTTCCATTCTGCAGGAGGCTCCTACAGCAGCGGGCGGACCGCCTGATACAGCGGCGCGTACCGCTCATAAATCTTCATGTATTTCTCATGCATTTCCGGCCGGGGCTCGTAAACGCGCTTGGTTTCCACCATGTGGGCCGCCGCGTCCGCCAGATCCGCAAACACGCCGCAGGCAATGCCCACCAGCATGGCGCTGCCGACCGTACCGGCATCCTCGGTAACCAGGGCCGTGATCGGCACGTTTAACATGTCTGCCTTCATCTGCATCCAGACCGCGCTGCGCGCACCGCCGCCGGTGGCGTTCAATCCCTTAAAGCGCACGCCGCTGCCGTCTAAGGCTTTCGCGTTTAAGACCATCTCATAGACGACGCCCTCCAGGCAGCCGCGGTAGATGTCCGCCACGTCCGTGTCCGTGGTCATGCCGGCCACCACACCCTTCGCGCCCGTATCCATGTACGGCGTCGCCGCGCCGGCGAAGTGCGGAAGCACCAGAAGTCCGCTGGGTTCCTCGCCGCGTCGGGCTGCATACTGCTCTTCCAGGAACTGGTTCACGGAAATGCCTTTTTCTTTGGCAAACGCCTTCTCTTCCTTAGCCAGCGTATTGGTGCACCACTGGGTCAGCGCGCCGCCGGTATAGGAGAAAGCGTAAGCCACATAGGTGCCGGGCACCACGTAAGGCACCACGGAGAAATAGCCGTTGTACATCACGTCCGGATCCGGCAGGCCTTCAAACACAGGGGTCAGACACTGCACCGTTCCGGCGCCGTCCACCGCGACGTCTGCGGAAAACGCGCCCGCGCCGATGGCCGCGCCCACCTGGTCCTGTCCCACGCAGATCACCTTCGCGTCTGTGGAAAGACCGGTCTCCTTCGCCGCTTCCGGCGTCACACATCCCGCCACGGTACCGCTGGGCACGGGCTGGGAAAGCAGGGACGGATCAATGTCCGCCGCACCGAACATTTCAGAACACCATTCTAATTTTGAAATATCAAACGCCATGGTGCGGGTAGCCAGGGAGTAGTCGATCTTCGCCTGGCCGGTCAGATGGAACACCACGTAGTCTTCCATCTGGAAGATGTGCTTCGCCTTCGCGTAAATCTCCGGCTGGTGGCGCTTGATCCACATCATCTTCGGGAGGCCGTACATTTCATGGGGGCGAAGGCCGGTCAGCCGGGCGATCTTGCGCCCGCCCAGTTTTTCCGTCAGCTCGGCGCATTCCTCGGCGCCGCGGGGGTCCGTGTACAGCATGGAGACATGAAGGGGCGTGCCCTCTCCGTCCGTCATGACAAAGGTCTCGCCAAAGCTGGTGACGCCGATGCCGGCGATATCGCCGTACTGCGCCGTCATCTCACGGATGACCTCGTACACCGCGCCCATCACGTTGGACACGTCGATTTCATGGCCGCTGGTGGAGCGCTTCACCGGGTAATCCCGGTAGGCCTTCCCCAGGTATGCACCGTTTTCATCAAACACCGCGCACTTGCAGCCGGTGGTTCCGATATCCAGTCCTGCCAGTTTCATGACTTCCTCCTTAAGTTAAGCCATCCGTGCTGCGGGATGACAAAAGTGCCTGTCCCTTTTGTCATCTTACCACTCGCGGTCAATGTCCACCCAGTCGTAGTGCAGGTAGGTCGTGAAGGCTTCTTTCAGGATTTCCTTCATGTGGCCCACACCGACGGAGGTGTGATGCTTGAAGCCGCCGCGGACTAAGCGGATCAACTTGTTCTGCAGATCCGGGATCTCGCAGACGCCGGCGCAGCCGAAGAAGGACGCGTCGATCGGGTCATCTGTGAATTCGCCTTCGGAGGCGTAGATCACGATCTTGCCATCCTTGGTCTGGCAGTTGGAAATCGTGGTCTTGAAGGGACGGATGCGGCCTTCGTTGGTGCCCCAGCCGCTGCCCGGATCGGTCTTGTCGAACATCTTGTGGTTCGTGACGGTGCCCTTGCCGGTCATCAGGCTCTGGGCCACCGGTCCGCAGTGGAACAGGATGACCTTGTCCTCTTCGTCGCCGTAGTTGTTGTTCCAGTCGAGAACCGCCGTCGGCTCTTCGCTTGCTAAAGCCATAGCGCGCATGGTGATGGCGGAGCACATGTCGATCTCGCAGGAGGCGGCGATGCCGCGGTCGTTTAAGTCAGACAGCAGCACGCACGGGCAGACGCGCAGGATCTGCTCCATCTCGTTCCAGCAGCGCAGCGCCAGGGCGTCGAGATGGTATTCTTCGATGTACTGGTCGATGACCACGGAGATCTTCGCCAGCGTCATCTTGTTCTTCTGCGGAACCAGAGAGAAGTCGGTGTAGTTCTCAAGATGCTCCACCTTCGCGGCGACAGCAGCGTCGTCGTCGGCCAGCTTGCCGACCTTGTAAACCAGCTCGGACAGGTCGAAGGACTCGACGTTGATGCCGTACTTCTGCAGGGCGATTTCATCGAAGCGAACCGTCTTGAACGCGGTGGTGCGGGCGCCGATGCAGCCGATGTTGCAGCGCTTCATGCCATTGACCACACGGCAGATCGCAGCGAAATCCTTCAGGTTCTGCGCAAAGGCTTCGGACAGCGGATGCACCACGTGGGGCTTCATCACGGTGAAGGGCACGCCGTATTGGGTGAAGACGTCGGTCACGGAGAACTTGCCGCAGTAGGCATCGCGGCGGTGCTTGAAGTCCATCTTGTCCAGATCGTCCGGATAGGCCTGCATCAGGATCGGCACGCCGGCGTCCTGCAGAGCGGTGATGGCGCCGTTTTCATCGGCAAAGATCGGCATGGAGAAGGTCACGCCGTCATACTCGCCGTCGTGTTCCTTGAGCCACTTCGCGTAGAGCAGGCCCTCGTCGCGGGTCTCGATGCCGCCGAAGCGGGTCAGCTCGGCGTCCATCGCGATGTAGTCATAGCCTGCGTCCGTGACCGCCTTGATCATGTCGTCCCGGGCGCCGTAAATCAGCTCGCCGGGCATGAAGCCGCGGTTGCAGAATGCCAGTGCAAACGTCATTTTCTTTCCCATGGTTTTTTCCTCCTGTGGATTTTGAATTGTTTCCTGCTGCCGGCCTCCCGTGCCGGCGGGGTTTGGTTTCTCTGTATGCCTGGATTCTCTGTATCAGTCAAGCAGCGCAAAGGTGCTCATGGCGCTCTTGACGTCCTCTCTCATGGCATCGCGGGCCGCCATGGAAATCGTCGAGAAGAATACCGGCTGTCCTTCCGGAACGGCCTTGATGCTTTCGACCGCGGCCTGGCCGCCGGTCTTGTCCATGTAGGTGAAGTAGTTGATCTTGCGCACGCCCGCGCGGACCGCCTCGTGGAAATCCTCCTTGCTGACGCCGGAGCCGCCGTGCATGACCACCGGGATGTCATTGCAGAGCTTGCGCACGTTGCGGACCACGTCGAAGTCCAGGCGCGGCTTGCTTAAATAGATGCCGTGGGTGGTGCCGAAGGAGCAGGCCAAAGCGTCGATGCCGGTTTCGGCCACGAAGGACGCGGCCAGTTCGGGATCTGTGTAGATCTTCGTCTCGTCATCCGCGCCGCTGTTGTCGCCGGCGCCGGATTCCCGGCGGCCCATGCTGCCCAGCTCGGCTTCCACGGAAGCGCCAACCTCATGCGCCATGCGAACCGCTTCTTTCGTGTTCGCCAGGTTGATCTCATAGGGCTCGGTGGAACCGTCGTACATCACACCGGTGAAGCCCAGCTCCAGGGCGTGCTTCACATACTCGAGCGTCTCGCCGTGATCCAGGTGCACGCACACCGGAACGGTGGCTTTTTTCGCCAGGGCGATCATCACCGGGCCGATGGTATCGATGGATACCCAGGGCTCGTGGCACTGGGCGAACTGGACGATGATGGGCAGCCCCAGCTCCTCGGCCGCGGCAATTTCGCCCTCCAGGCCTTCCAGGTTCGCCGCGTTGAACGAACCGACGGCAATGCCCTTCTCTTCCGCGATCGCAAGAATCTCTTTCAATGTAACCAGCATGACGTCCTCCTCTTTTTCTTTGATTTGCTGATGCTTTTGGGCCCGCGGCCCGAAGCAGTCGATTTCTGTCTGACTTTCTTGCTTTTACGAGTAATATTAAACCACGAACCCGGATTGAAATATATAGAGGGACGTTTGAAAAACTTTGAATTTGTACAGATTGCAAGGGGAGATGCAAAGAAGTAGAATGAGAGAAACGGCGCCATGCGCCATTGGGCAGAAAAGCTTTTTTCCAGGAAACGAGGCATTCTATGATTTCCACCTTCGACCTTTCCAAACTCAAAGACCTTCTTCAGGATTTCTACACCCTGACGCAGATCCGCGTGGCGGTCTTTAACGAGGACCGCCGGGAGCTGGTCTCCTATCCTGCCGAGATGCCGGCCTTCTGTTCCCTCCTGCGCACGGATGCGGCGGCCGCCCGGGAGTGCCACGCCTGCGACCAGCGGGCCTGTGAATACGCCGCGGCCCATCATTCCGTCTACACCTACCAGTGTCACGCCGGCCTGACGGAAACCGTCGCCCCCATCACGATGAGCGGCCTCGTGATCGGCTACCTGGTTTTCGGCCATGTATTCACCTATCCGTCCCACGAAGAGGGCTGGCGCGTGATCCGGCGCTGTTGTGAACCTTATGAAGTGGATTCCGTCCAATTAAAAGAAGCCTGCTGGGAGCGGCCGGTGACCACCATGGATTTCGTGTACTCGGCTGCCCACCTTCTGCAGGCGGTTTCTTCTTATTTGTGTATGGAGCGCATGGTATCCCTTCGCAGGGAAGAACTTCCACTGCAGATCGATCACTATCTGACGGAGCACTTCGCGGAAGATCTCATGCCGGAGGAAATCTGCGCACACTTTGGCATCAGCCGTACCCATCTGTACGAGATCACCCGGCAGAACTACGGCTGCGGCCTGGCCTCCCACCTGCGCCGGCTGCGCATCGAGGAAGCCAAACGGCTTCTGACGGAAGAGCCGGACCTGCCCATCGCGGAGATCGCCGGACGGTGCGGCTTTGCGGATTACAACTATTTCATCGTGGTCTTCAAGCGTCTCGCCGGCATGCCGCCGTTAAGATACCGGAAAACCGCCGGGCAGTAATGGACTGTACGGCATTATGTGTTTGCCCGGTTATAACACCTGAAAACAGCCGTTAAATATCCAATGTATTAGTTCCATATTAAGCCAACAACAGCCTCGCTTCATTCCTTACACAACAAGCGAACGAGCATTCTTCGATGGAATCTTTGAAATACACCACGAGAGCAATAAACTGATTGCATAGATTGATAAGCAACCCCAAAATGTGTAAGTCTTCCAGCCTAAACGTCTGCACACGATATCATTCCAGCAACGCCCGATAAAAAAATGGATGCAAAAAATGCCAAAGCTATACTTCGACAAAAAACCTATAAACGAATTCACCACAGGGTTAAGTTTTTCCAGCGGAACAACGTAAAACAGAAGAAAAACAAGCAATGCACAGCATAAGATGTATGTTCCGCCATAACCAACGCTGTTCACAGGAACTGTAAATACATTTGTATAGTCACAGACCCACAAACTTGTAATGCAGAACAGTACAACAAACCAGCGCTCTTTTTTCAATCGCGGCAGGACTCCACTTTGCGATAAAACCAATCCAATGAATGCCTGTGGCAACACCTCGGCCAACCAGCCCGTTGAATACCGTATTTCAAAGTTGTATCCACCAAACAAAGTGTAATTGATTGCAGAGTAATCAACATAGAATGAAATAACAGCAAGAATGCAAAGAATATACCATGCGTTCCTTTTTAGTAGTTTAAACAATCTGTAATTAAGAAATGGCAGCAGACAACAACCAGGCTAAACACCGCCTTCATAAGTGCAATACTAATATTGTATTCTTTGCCACTGTGCATACTGATTGCATACCTCTGAAAGTCTTGTTTCAAAATCCTGCCGGTTCTTCCAGTTTTGCGTTTCAAGAATCGTCCCTGAAAACAGAGAAAGAATCGCTGCCACATAAGTAAATCCGCAAACAATCAATGTCGGAAACCGTTCCACAAGCCCCGTGGAAAAATAACCTGCTAGAACAGGAATCAAAAAAACAGTACTTACCAGCGACAGCAATACCGCCAGCCAGCCAAAAAAGAACATCGGCCGATAGTTTCTAAGTAATCGGAGAATCATCCTTAGTACTCTTAAACCATCACTGTATGTTCGAAGCTTCGATTCACTTCCTTCCGGTCGGTCTCTATAATCCACTACCACACTACGCACATCCATATTCTTATCTGCAGCATGAATACTCATCTCTGTCTCAATCTCAAAGCCCTTTGACAACACCGGAAATGTTTTTACAAAGCTATAGCTCATCGCCCGATATCCAGTCATAATGTCCTTAATGTCTGTCTGAAACAGCCCATTTATCAGTTTACGGACCAGCAAATTACCCATGCTGTGAAACGGCCGCTTGTTCTCAGACATATATGTTGAAGAAAGCCGATCACCAATCACCATATCTGCTTGCTCTTCAATTACAAGATCCACCATCTCTTGCGCATTTTCTGCCGGATATGTATCATCTCCATCCACCAAGATATAACACTGAGCGTCTATTTCACGAAACATTCGCCGCAGCACATTCCCTTTACCGCGCTGTGCGACTCTTCGTACAATAGCCCCAGCTTCTTCTGCGACCCGTGCCGTCTCATCTTCTGAAGCATTATCATATACATAAATGCTTGCATCAGGGAGCGCTCTTTGGTAATCTCTTACGACCTTCCGAATAGTACGCGCTTCGTTGTAGCAGGGTATTAACACAGCAATTGTTTCCATATCCTTCATCCTCTTTTCATTTGCAGAACACCATCATACACTCGCAAGTAATCCTAATATGCGAAGCCGGACAGTTGCCATGGAGCAAATCGCTCCACCGTTTCCAAAACAAAAACATCCGCATCTTCGTCCTGAAACATTTCCCCCTGAAAGACATACTTATTTATAAAAACGGTTTCTGCAAATTCAACCGAAACAGGCTCGTACATTGCAGGTCCAAAAGAGTCGTGCCTAATCAGTATTTTTCGCGGATCAGTACATTCTGCGTGAAATCGCGTAACCGCGTCCAGATTGTATTCTTCACAGGAAACTCTTACCGAAAGCGGATTTGCGGGCTCAAATATCTCACCGCAATCTATGACGGCATCCAAATTCAGAAAATATGCAAGATCTCCCGGCACGTCGTCTGATCTCCGAATTTCAAACTCTTCACGCCTCCAATCCAGGATCTCCTTTCCCATTTCCTGCATCAGACTTCTGACAGCAACATATGCACCAAGCTTATTCCAGTGCGAATCCGTTTTTCGATAGATTATAAACTCCTCAGTTTTCGCTGCCTCTCGAAGCTCATCAATTGGATAAAGCACCCGAACATCCGTGTTTTTTTTCAGATAATCTACGATCTGCTTTGCCCCGTATTCATCCGCAGGCAAGCCATAATAGTCTGGCATATATCGGCTGTACACAACTTCCTTGTTCGGTACGATAAGAAGAATAAACTCTGTTCCTTCTTCCGCAAGGTGATCTTTTGTGTGCTGCATATTGTCAGCGATTTTTTTCAGCATTTCCTCTGAAAGAAGGTTTTCTCCTTTATATGCGCGAATTGCACTGTCGCTCTCTTCATCGTTATAGAACAGCCAGCCGTCCTTTCCCAATACAACAGACTCGGAATCAGAAGTATGAAATACATAGTAATCAATCAGACTGCTAATCTCGATCAGCAGATTACGAAAAGGAACATGATCGTTCAGAAAGTTTTCAAAGTCTTTTGGATAGCTATTTCTCGTTTCCCATCGAAATACCGGCCGCTCAACCCATTCTCTGTTTTCTTTGTTTTCTGTCTCGAAATAACCACCAACAACACTCCACAATGGGAATGCAACACCAATCAATATCATAAACAGCAGAATCTGTAATCTGTGAATCCATGACGTTTTCATTCTTCTATCCTTCTTTCTTGCAGAGGCCCCTGACTTAAAAACGGAAATAGATGAACGGGTTATATGTATTTGCCGCCAGGCTGCAAAAAGATAGAAACATGATAAAAACCCCAACCGCCATTTTTAAAACAGCATGCAATGTTTTCTGCTTCTGTTCTTTTTTGCGACAAAACACCGGGATAACTCCCATTCCCACAACGGCGATTACAAATACAACCAGACTCTTTGGGGAAACGAACTCCTGCAAAGCCCAGCTTCCATTTCTGTATAGCCAAGGAAACAGCAGTCGTTTCATCACGCGCAACGCATCATGTATGTTTTCAATACGGAAGAGAACCCACAAAAAATGAACTGTCAGGAAAGTGACTATCCAGGAAATCAGATTCTTCTTTCTAGGTTTGGAATCACTCCCTCTTTTTTCGATAAGCTGGCATATGCCATGCGCAGCTCCCCAGACAACGTAATTCCAGCTTGCACCATGCCATAATCCCGTCAAGAGAAAAACTGTCATCACGTTGCACTTCGTACGAAATGAATTCTTCCGATTTCCACCCAATGGGATATATACATAATCGCGGAACCATGACCCCAATGAAATGTGCCATCTGCGCCAGAATTCCTTGTTTGAACACGAAAGGTAAGGATATTGAAAATTCTCTTTAAAAGAAAATCCAAGCATCTTCCCAAGCCCTATGGCCATATCAGAATACCCAGAAAAATCATAATATATTTGAAACGTGTAGAAAAATGATGCAACCCAGGCCATCGAGGAAGTGATCTCCTCAACAGGAAGTGCATAGATGCGATCTACTGTCAGAGCCAAAGTGTTCGCTATCAGCACCTTCTTTCCAAATCCCCAAATAAATCTCTCTACACCTTCTGCTGTTTGTGCCACTGTCATCGTCCGATGATCGATTTGCTCAGCTACATCCTTATATTTTACGATCGGTCCCGCGATCAGCTGCGGAAATAGCGACACATATAACGCCAGCTTCAGAAGGTCCTTCTGTGCATCACATTCATGCCGAAATACGTCAATCACATAGGACATAGTCTGAAATGTAAAAAAAGAAATCCCTATCGGCATAGGAATATTCGGCTGCTCAAAATGTGTGCCGCTCAGGTGATTAAATGTCATCACGATCATCCCCGCATACTTGTAATATGCAAGGACAATAATGTTCATCGCCACAGAAGCCGCAAGCAGAATCCTTCTGGCGTTTTCACGCCCATCCATCAAAGAAAGACCCAATCCAAAAAGCCAGTTGCCCAAGATCGATGCCAACATCAAGAGAATATATACCGGTTCTCCCCAGGCATAGAAGAACAGGCTTCCTGCAAGCAAAACAACGTTTGCCGCTTTGTTTCCTGCAACCTTTTGAGCAATATAATTGGATATAAGAATAATTGGAAGAAAAATCCAAATAAAGACAAACGAACTAAACAACATAAAACGTGACCCTTGATCTATAAGTGTAACGCCCGCATCGTATTATCACGGTTCACTTTTTCCAACAGTATCTTCCAGGCTTGCCTGCGCACCATGCAAAGTTGGATCGTCACGTATCTCCAACAGGAAATACCCCGTAAGCGCAGGCATTACACACATCATGGGCATGGCGTATCGGACAAGTGCCATAGGGCCAAGCAACGCCGTAAGAAAATAAAGCAACAAAGGCATCGAAAGGAACAAAAACTTCCGTTTTCGATACAACATGCCATATAGGACCAGTGCTGCTCCAATCCAGACAGTTGTACCCGGATTAAAAACAAGATTAAGCAGAAAAGATTCTCCATACATCTGATTAACAACCATGTCGTACAAGTATTCGTGATACGCCGGCCAAAGGCTGTGCTTTTCAATACCCCAAACATTTAATTGCTGAAACGTATCCTCCGAAGTAAGATAACCGTACTGGTTCAATCTCATATCCAGATAGGGGGCAATCATATACAGTGTTGCTTCGACATATTCGCGCGTATTCTGAATCCCGATGTCAAAGTATACAGTTAGATACTTTGCCGTATCCTCATTCAACACATTTGTTCGAAAAACAGACTTCACCGGATCCGAAACCTCTTCCATGTATGCCCGGATTCCATCTTCAGGAATAACTTCCTCCACAACAGCCAGCTGCTCTTCAGAAAGACATATGCCATCTTCGTACTCCAGATACTTCTTTGCGACACGAGCAACCTGTTGCATCGGAATGCTATACATTTCTCTGGCGTCTACCTTTTGAATGCCGATCACCTCAGAACACAACAATTGAAAGGCAAGGCTAATGATGAAGACCGGGGCAAAAGCTCCAAGTCCTCTTGTCCGGTATTTCTTTACGCAAAGCGAGAGCAAAAGCATTAAAAAGATAATGATGATTCCCTGACTTCGAAACAGGCAAAACAGGATTCCCCAGAAAATGCACTGTTCATATATCAGCCAACGTTTACGCTTCACATGCCTTTCATTACAATCTTCAAACAAGTAAAACAGCGCAATTATAAACTCCAGAAAAAAAGCAGAGAACAGCACGTCTTTTGTTGTGTTAAATGCAAGAATCTGAATGTTCGGATTCAAAACGACACAAAGATATAGCCATCCAGAAACGACCACGGAAAGCCCTCTTCGGCGCATATAGACATACATTTTGGAAACAGCATGCGCGAGGATCATGCCCTGAAGTAACGAAAAAACTGCAAGTCCAACATTATAGTTGTTAAACCGTTTACCAATACTTGTAATAATCTCAGACATGAGAAAAGTATGAAGCACAGGATGATGAGACGTTACTCTATGCTCAACGGCGTAACTATACATTTGAATAGGCGCATCATAACCGAAGGTTCCTGGAAACAAAGCAAAATAAGCGGGCATAAATAATAAACATGTCACTAAAAAAACGATCAGAAACGAGATTTGTTCATTGTCAGCAGGCACGGAAAAAAGGAACTTCTGCACAGCCTGGATGCTATTGTTTTTAATAAGCCTCCACAGATACCGCAGGCTAAACAGTAAAGCTAGAAATATCGGCAAAGAACCTAACGCCATTTCCAGAAAAGTGTTTCCGGAAAAACTATATGTGCATATACCTGAAAAAAGCGCATACGCCATAGCAAGCACACCTACATATACGAGTGGTTTGCCAGTTGTTTTTATCATAGGTTTCCGCCTTCTGCGCATGTCAAGCCTTTCTCCGGTTCTCATTTCGAATAACATCATTCCTTCCATTACTACGTATTATCGTAGTGTATTATACGTTGTTACGTATTGTTTTTCAATCACAATGTGAAAGAATTGTCTTATGAACGCATTGTTTCAAGGCGTTTCATGATTTTTATGCCACTCTTATCCAATACTTCGTAAGCTCGTACTACTTCTAATGCTTTTCGATAAATCTAGGGTTTTCTTTTTTATTGCAAATAATAGGAGTTAAGATGAGACGAGAGAAATCAGAATTCGATGTTCTTGGACGAATCACTGAAGAGCGTCTAAAAAGGGAATGGACAGAATACACTCTTGCAAAAAACTCGGGCATCACACAGTCAACGATATCCAGCTGGTATCGAAACCATCTGTCTCCTTCCATATCATCGCTTGAGAAAATCTGCAATGGTTTGGGTATCACTTTGATGCAATTCTTTTCCACTTCGTCTACTGATCCGCTCTTAACAGATGAACAGAAAGAGATTTTAATTGAATGGGGCAGGCTGAATGCCAGCCAACGGCTTAGTGTTCTTCAATTACTTAAATCATTTCATTAGCGGTATGTGTGCACTAATGGACGCAAAAAAGACGGCTGACTGTTGATTCAAAAAACACAACAGTCAGCCGCCCTATGTTTATCAGCAAAAGCGTGCCTACGAATGCTTAATTCTTGTCAGGCAGCATTATCCAGCTCCCGGTAGAACCGTGTCATAAACAGCGTCCCGGCAATCACGGCCGTCACGACGTCCGCAGCCGCCTGGGACGCCAGGACGCCCGGATATCCGGCGATTCGCGACAAAACCGCGATCACCGCAAGGAAAACGATTCCCTGCCGAAGGACCGATACCACCAGCGCCTCGGGCGCTTTGCCGGAGGCCTGGAAACAGATCGTGATGATCATCACGGCCGTTGCCAGCGTCACGGTGGCGATCTGCCAGCGAAGCATCTCCGTTCCCAGTTCGATCACCACAGCGTCCTTCAGGAACATGCCCACCGCCGGGCGCGCCAGTGCGAACAGCACCGCCGTCATCGCAATGGCCAGCCCGCCGACCGTGCGGAACAGAAACGCCAGCAGCTCCTTCAGCCGCGCGTACTCCCGGCCGCCGTAGTAATAACCCACCATCGGTGCCGCGCCAAAGGACATCCCGGTCAGGATCAGCAGGATAATCATGCTCACCTTCTGGGCAATGCCCATCGCCGCGATGCGGTCGTCCCCGTAGGGAAGCAGGTACTGGTTCAGCACCACCAGGCAGATGCTCGACATGATGTTGGTCAGGGCGGCGGAGGTGCCGATCGCGAAGATCTGGCCGGCGTCCCTCGGCGCGATCCGCGCCAGCTGCGGGCGCACGGACTGGATCCGGCTCTTTTTCAGTACAATGGCAAACAGAAACACATCAGAAAAGACGTAGCCGATCACCGACGCGAAGGCCGCGCCGAAGGCGCCCCAGTGGAAGCCCAGGATGAAGATGGGATCCAGGATGATATTGACCAGCAGCCCGCTGGTGCTTCCGATCATGGATTCCCGCGACATGCCTTCGGCCCGCAGCAGGTTCATGTGGATGAAGTTGGCCACCAGAAACGGTGCGCCCCAGGCGAGGGTCAGGAAGTATTCCCGGGCGTAGCCGATCGTATCCGGCGACGCCCCGAGCAGTCTCAGCAGCGGTTCGGAAAAGATCAGCATCAGGGCACCGAGCACAATGCCCACGGCAATCGCGGCCCAGAAGCAGAAACTGCTGATCCGACGGGTTCCTTCGAAATCCTGCTTCCCGTACAGCCGGGAAAGCATGGAGCTTCCGCCCTGGCCGAAGATATTGCCGAAGGCCATCAGAAGCATAAACACCGGCGCGCACAGCGAAACGCCGGCCACCAGCTGCGTGTTCTGCGTCTGCGCGATGAACCAGGTGTCCGCGACGTTGTAGACGACGGAAAACACCATGCCAAGCGTCACCGGCAGCGCGAGTTTTACGTATACACCGGGAATCGATCCCTGTTCGAAAATGTTGTTCTGTTCCATTTTGGTTTGCCTGTCCTTTGTCATTCTTCTGCCCGGCCCTGCTTTTGCCTGCCGAAGGCGCCGCGGATGGCCGGGCTTCGGATGGTCGGGCTTCCTGTATTATACCCCCAAAAGCCCTGTTTTCCAAAAAAAGAATGACAATCCGGCTGTAATCTCGTAAGATAGCAAAGGTGCCTTCGCACCCGAACGGTATCACAGAAAACGAACGGCACCCGCCGCAGCCGGGTGAGGTGATGGCCGCAGCAGATGCCGTCTGTAAATATATTGCAGCCGGTGCCCTGTTTCGTTACAGCGCCCGCAAAAAAAATAAATACTGCCCGCCGCCGGCGGGAAACGGAGAATCCCATGTCCTGGTACAACGAAACCCTTTTTTACCATATCTACCCCTTAGGCGCCCTTGGAGCGCCGAAAACCAACGAAGGCGACGCCACGGCCGACAGCCGCATCCTGCAGCTTTTGGACTGGATTCCGCACTTTGAGCATCTCGGCGTCGGCGCCGTCTACATCGGACCGATCTTTGAATCCGCCGCCCACGGCTACGATACCATCGACTATTTCACACCGGACCGGCGTCTGGGCACAAAGGACGATTTCAAAACCGTCTTTGCTGCGCTGCATGAAGCCGGCATCCGCATCGTCTTAGACGGCGTCTTCAATCACGTCAGCCGCCGCTGCCCGCTGTATCTGGACGTGCTGGAGAAAAAGGACGCCTCCCCTTACCGCTGGTGGTTTTCCAATCTGAATTTCGGCTGGGGCAATCCGCTGGGTGACGAGGCCACCTACGACACCTGGGGCGGCGACTGGAATCTGGTCAAGCTGAACCTGGGCAATCCGGACGTGCGCGGCTATCTTCTGTCCGCGGTGGAACGCTGGATGGAGGACTACGACATCGACGGTCTGCGGCTGGATACGGCCGACGTCCTGAATCCGGAACTGTTCCGGGACTTAAACCGCGTCTGCAAGGGGCGCAAGAGCGATTTCTGGCTGATGGGCGAATTCATGAACTGCGCAAACTGCCAGGCCATGCAGCCGGACATGCTCGATTCCATCACCAATTACGAGTGCTGGAAGGGCATGTATTCCTCCTGCAACAGCCACAACCTGTACGAGATCTCCTACGGCATCAACCGCCAGACGAATCCCCAGTGGGGCATGTACAAGGGCAAGTTCCTGTACAACTTCCTGGACAATCACGACCAGACCCGCATCGCCTCACAGCTTTCAGATCCCCGGCACCTGCCGGCGCTGTATACCATGCTTCTGACCATGCCCGGCATTCCCTCCATCTATTGCGGAAGTGAATGGGGCATTCATGGAAAGAAAGGAACCGGCGCCGAAGCGGACTATCCGCTGCGCCCGGCGCTGTCCGCCGCGTTCATCTGCACCGGGGCGGACAAAGACGGTGAAATCAAAGAAGGCGACGCGTCCCTGATGGAACACATCGCCTCCCTTTCCGCGTTCCGCAAAGGCTCCAGGGCCCTGCAGTACGGCTCCTATACCAACGTCAAAGAAGGAAACGAGCAGCTCGTCTATGCCCGGGAATACGACGGGGAAACCGTGCTCGTTGCCCTGAATATCGCCGATCATCCGGCGCAGATCGCGTTCTCGTGGAACGGCCGGGATTACAGCCTTTCACTGGACGCGTTTGCTGCCGAGATCCTGGAATGAATCAAAGGGGACTGTCCCTTCTGACTCATTTTCCGGCGGCGGCATTCAGCCATTCGAGGTTGTCCGAAACGCCATAGCTTTCGAGTGTCTTGCAATACGTATCCCACACCGCATCATCCGTCACGTCCATCGTGCCGAATACAAACTCCGGAACCGTCTGCGCCAGATAGGTGCTGGCGTTCGTGTTGTTCATGCTGTATTCCGTATTCTGATCCGGCGTCAGCTTGCTGGTCAGAAGGCCCAGCGTAGCGGAGGCGTCGTACATTCTGGCCAGCTCCATGTTGTGGGCATAGTTTTCGTCGTAACCGAAATCAATGCCGGCAAAGTGGGACGTACCGACGCCCACACGCACCAGGTTTAAGGCCACCTTCAGGCTGTCCTCATACTTCAGGATGGCGTTGTTGCGCAGGTATACCTCGCTGCCGTCCTGCTCTTCAATCCAATAGGCACATTCCATATCGTACTCGTCATAAAGAGCCGTGATTTCCGGATCGATGCCTTTGGCTTCTTCCATCTGCTGATCGCTTAAGCCCATATAACGCAGACGTCCGCCCTCGGGGCTGTAAAGATAATCCAGGGCCGTAAACAGCGTGGCCAGATCCTTGCCTTCCGCCTTGTTCGTTATGCCGCTGCCGATCGCTCCCATGGAGGTTTCATAGAACATGCGCGGCTCAATTCCCTGACAGCTCTCGTCTCCGTAAACGTCATTGATGGGCTGCGGAGCGGCGTAAACGCAGATGCCGTCCGTATATCCGCCGTCATGGGCATCCAGACTCGGGCCCCACTGGGAGACCAGGCCGTACCAGGCACCTACCTTGCCGTTGTATACGCTTTCCGTATCCAGATTGAACCAGAGCTGGTCTGCGGGAAACTCGTTGAAGTACGGGTTCAGCCAGCCGTTTTCATACCAGGCATGCATGGCCTCGTAGTAAGCACGGGCATTGTCTTCGGTAAACCCGTATTTCACGGTGCCGTCTTCATCAAAGTAGTAACCGCTGAATCCCAGCATGGCGCCGAACCCGCTGGCGAAATCACCGGTGCCCACAAAACCGGACTGCGTAATCTGATAGGCATAACCATCCGGAATCTGTTCGGTGTCGATAGCCGTCTTGAAGATATCCAGCATCCACTCCCAGTCACTGATGAACATGGGATCCGTATTTCCGCTGGGGAACACGATGTCGTCGTGCCAGATTCCTTCATCGTCATAGGATCCGGTAAAGGCGTTTCCGTCCTCATCTTTGCCGTATTTGACGATCCAGTCTCTGCGGTAGTTGTAGCAGCCCCAGGGATCCTCCGCGCTGTCAGCAACAATCGGAAGATAAAGATACCGCTGCTCGCCGTCGATTTCCGCGGTCATCTGCGGTACATAGGTCGGATGATCCGCCAGCCATTGTTTCAGATTGGGCATATACTGGTCGATGTAATCCGTCAGATCGAGCAGAACGCCTTCCTCATACAGAGAAAGCGGCGTGTCGCTGACCAGGGAAAGCGCCAGAATTTCCGGATACTCTCCGGTGGCCATCAGTGTATTGACATAATCCGAAGCGCCGTCTGCCGGGGGCATCAGATATTCAAGTGAAATCTTCTTTGCATTCCCGTCTCCGTCCGCGTCCCAGCCTTTGGAAAGCCAGTACATGGACGAAGGATTTTTGCTGTAGTTGTCGTAATACTGACTGCCCACATCTCCGAGGAGCAGCAGTCCGAAGGTGGTGTCGGCGTCCGCCTCTTCAACATTTGCAGCGGCGGTTTCTGCTGCGTCGGTTTCGCCGGTCGCATCCGGCACGGCAGAAGTTTCCGTATCGGCGGCTTCCGTCGTTTCATTCGTCGTGGTCGTTTCTGCGGCATCCGAAGATCCGGTGCCGGATGCGGCATTGTCCGAACCGCAGCCGGTGAGTGCTGCGGAGACAGCCATCACGGCAGCCAGTCCGAGCGCCAGCCACTTTTTTCTGTTTCCTGTCATATTCCCCTCCTTGCACTATGATGATCAGAGACTGGAAGGCATTGCGCCCTCGCCCAATGTCGCACTTATCATAATATGCAAATCCCGGATTGAATATCAGGATTTTTAAGCATTTCTTAATTTTTTACTCTTTAATCTTTATTGTCGGATTTGCCGGATTTGTCTCCCTTCCCGGTGTAGACGTGATTATAGTATTTCCGGTACTGGTCGGGCGTCATCCCCATCCATTCCCGGAACACCTGCCCGAAATGACTCTGGGACGAAAACCCCAGAGACGCCGCAATTTCGTGATAGGATTCCTCTGTCAGCATCAGCATTCTCGCCGCTTCATAACAGCGTTTTTTCTGAATATACCGTTTCAGCGTGATGCCTGTGGACGTTGAAAAAAGGGTTGACAGATACGTAGCACTGACGCCCAGCTGTTTTGCGATGTCCGCCACCCGCAGCGGTCCGCGCATCTGTCTTTCCACGATATTCCGACACCGCGTGATCAGAATGCCGGTGTCTGTATTCACCTCATGCAGCCGCACCTGTCTGCAGAAATCCTCCTGGGCCCAGCCGGCGATTCGTTTCAGCACTTCCCAGTCTTCTGTACTCTCTATATACCGGTAATAATAATCACACATGGAAAATGCCAGTTCAGAGGGTACGCCCCCGCGGATCGCCGATCTGCTGCTGATGGCAATCACAGTAATCATCATATCCTTTTTGTATCGGGCTTTCTCCTCCACCAGTCCATAGGCGCCTGCCTGTATGTCTTTTTTCACCCTTTGAAGCGCGTCAAAATCCCCCAGCCGGATACATTCCTGTTCCCGCAGTTCCTGGGTGTACGCGTTGTGCTCTTCCTCCCACCGGTGGGTCTGAAGATAGTATTGCTCACATTTCTCCTGCAGCGAAATCCTTAAGGCCTCCAGCTGCTTCACCGTTCTGCTGTCCATATTACCTCCCCCGCCTTTCCGAAATCCTTTTTCCGCCTGTGTCCTATCCCCGGTATTTCTTCATCTTTTCATGAATCCGAGTCATGTCGATGACGCACTCCCCTGCGGACAGAGAGACGGGAATGCTGTCTGTAAAGGAATAGCACACCGGATCAAGAGATTTCTCAAAGCAATACACCCGGACGGTTTCGCTATCCGGATCCGCAATCCAGTACTCCTTCACTCCGGCGTTCCAGTATTTGTTAAGTTTGCGGATCCGATCATGTCCCGGGTTGGACGGGGACAGCACCTCCAGCACAAACTCGGGCGCGCCGTCAATAAACTTCGTTGTATCCATGCTGTCTCTGCAGACAATCAGAAGATCCGGCTGCACCATGGTGCGGTTATCCCGGTCGAGGCGGACGTCTACCGGGGCGAAATACAGTTCGCAGTCCGGGTGCGCTTCCACGCAGGCGGCAAACAGCAGATACAGCTGGCCAAGCACCATCTGGTGGATGGTCGTCGGCACTGTCATGTCGTAGATCACGCCGTCGATCAGTTCGACCCGGTGATCATCCGGGATGGCGTAATAATCCGCAATGGTATAATCCCCCTGTTGTTTTTCCCGCGGCAGCACGTATGCCGGCGCTGCCTCGCGAAGAAGAAGCTTCGTCTCTTCAAAAGAAGCATGGGGATAGGAAAACGCCGCTGGCTCACAGAGAACACGCTCCAGCGCCTCGATCGTCCCGCGGCGGGGCGCTTTCGTCGTGCCCGCAAAAATCTTCTGAACGGTGCCCAGGGGAATCCCGGACAATTCGGCAATCCGTTCATTGGTGTATCCCAGTTCTCTTTTCCGGTTTATCATCTCCCCGATGGTCATAAAAAACTCCTTTCGTGCCGCCGGAACAATTCGCCACCTGCGGATGCAGGGGCTGCTCTGCCCAGAGCATAGCACGAAAAGAGTCGTAATTCAACCGTATTCTTTCCACTTTTGGATAAGATGAGTCAAGGAAGGCTGTCCCACTTTCACTCATCCGAGCATCCCGCGCACCACTTCACACCGGTGGGCGAGAATCTTCTGCACCATGAGGGAATCCATGTTGCCGCCGTCGTATCCGTGATAGGCGCCGGCGATCAGGTTGCATTCCGTCAGCACGCCGGCTTCCTCCAGCTTCTTCGCGTAGGCGAGGCCTTCGTCGCGAAGCGTATCTACTTCGACCGGCTCAACGTAGGCCTTCGGAAGGCCGGCCAGGTTGTTTTTCATCGGTACGTAGGCGTCCACATCCTTTCCGCCCCGGGAGAAGTAAATCTCCCACATCTGGCGGTTGGCATCCTTGCTCCACTGGGCAAATTCATAGTCATTCACGGAAGCGTACTTTTCGGATTCGCAGTCCGCCACAGGATAGATCAGCAGCTGCCCGGACACGGAATACTGCTCGCGTTCCCGATTTAAAAGCAGCACGGTAGAAACCAGAGATCCACCTGCGCTGTCGCCGTAAATCACCATCCTGTCCGGATCGACGGCCAGCTCCTTCGCATGCCCGTGAATGTACGGCAGCATGGCATAACAGTCTTCCACCACCGTTTCACAGGACGCGTCTAAGGTCACCCGGTAATCCGGAATCAGCACACGCACGTCCAGGTGCTGCGCGAAGTACTCGGCCAGTTGGAAATTTGCGGTCTGCACCGGATAAATAAACCCGCCGCCGTGGATGTACAGGAACACAGGAAGGGTTTTTCCTTCGCTATTCAGCGGCGAAAACACATAGAGGGGAAGAACTGCACCGTCCTTGCCTGTGTAGGTTGTTTTTTCAAAGAGCACCTTTTTGGTCCTGTATTTCTGAACCGCCTTATCCGACATGGCGATGGTTTTTTTCAGTGTCCCGTCTTCCATCATTTTGTGATAATCCACGCCGTTGAAAATCCAGGGCGTTTTCAGTTCTTTGCTGACCGGATAGCGGAATCTCTCCATGTCGATCGGTCCGATTTTGATTCGATTCATTATTACTCCACCTCATTTCCCAGCAGCTGGTTATAGAACTTTGCCTGCAGATCCGGCTCGTACACGGCCAGTCCTTCGCAGTAGTTCTCCCAGTCCGCGTCCGATGCGATATCATATTCCCCGGTGATAAACTTCGGAATCTCAATGGAACAGTAGGTATTGAGTCCGGGACTCTTTTCCGCCAGTTCATCGGACATGGCCGGCGTCAGCTGATTGGCCACCGGCGCCATCATCAGGCTGCCGGAACCGTCGTACATACGCCACTGATCAAACTGGTGCTCTGTAAACTCATCCCGGTCTTTCGTTACGTTTTCGTATTTGTACATGCCGGCCAGGCGCATCAGCGAAGCCGCTTCGTTCAGGCCGTATTCATCTTCCAGCCGCGATTCCGCGTGATAAACGGTGACGCCATCCTCTTCTTCTGTGTAATAGGCCCCGTTTTCCAGACCGTGTTCATTGTAAAGCACAAACTGCTCTTTTTCCTGTTCTTCTTTGGAAAGGCCATAGGTGTGAAGCATTGCGCCCTCACCGTAGAGCCAGTCCAAAGCGGTCAGAAGCGCCGGGATATCCTTTTTTTCCGCCTTGTCTGTCAGGCAGATGCCGGTGCTGGTCAGTGCCTGCTGATAGAAGCAGTTGGGCTCCACATTTTTGCATGCCGCCGTTCCATATACGTCATTGATGGGCTGGGCCGCAGCGTAAACACAGCTGCCGGAATTGAAGGTATCCCCCGTATCCAGTCCGGCGCCCAAAGAGTTGCTCATGCCGGACCAGAGGCCCACCTTGCCGGAGTATACGGTGCCCGCATCCACCATAAACCAGGTGCTGTCGCCGGATTTTTCCTGGAAATAGGGATCCATCCAGCCTTCTTCATACCAGTGGCGCATGCACTCCAGGTAAGCCCGGGCCTGTTCCGTATCGCGGCCCTGCTTTACGATGCCGTCACTGTCAATGTAGGTGCCGAACATGCCGCCGCCAAAGCTGGAGGCCAGGTCGCCGGTATAATAGGTGCCGCTGGCCATCATCTGGAATGCATAGCCGTCTGTGATCTGCTGATCATCCAGCGCTTCCTGCAGAATCGGAAGCATCCACTCCCAGTCGGAGATATAAATCGGATCGGTTCCGCCGGAGGGGAAGACAACGTCATCCGTCCACTCGGTTTTGTCATCGTTCCAGCCGCCGGTAAAGGATTTCCCGGTTTCGGGATTCCTGCCGTACTTTACGATCCAGTCCCGGCGGTAGCAGAAACCGCTCCAGGGATCCTGGGCTTCATCTGACACCAGATAGATCTTCAGGTACCTGCCGTCATTTTTGATCTGTCCGGCATACTGCGGATGGGCATCGGTCCAGGCCAGATAGTTGGGCATATATTTTTCCACGTACTCCGTAATGTCGATGACAATGCCCTGCTCGTACATCGTTTCCGGCGAATCGCTGGCTGCGGCCATATCGATGACATCGGCGTACTCACCGGTGGCGATCAGGGTGTTCATGTTGTCGGACTCGCTGCCGGCCGGCGCGCTGGAGATGTCCAGACGGATCTTTTTCTTTGTGCCGTCCACGTCCCAGGTCTTGTCCAGGAAATACTTCATCACTTCCAGATCGTTATACGAATTTCCGTAGGAAGGTTCCAGACTGGTGGAAAGATAATAGGTAAACGTCGTCTCATCCGTTGCCTCCACCGGTTCTTCCTGCTGTGTTTCCGGCGCAGAGACGTCGTCTTCATTCCCGGAACCTTCCGCAGCGTCAGATAATTCCGCCGCGCTCGATTCTTCTGCCGCCGTCTGCGCGCCCGCATCACCGGCCGGTGTACTCTGCTGCGCGGATCCGTTTCCACCGCAGCCCGTCATCAGTACCGGAATGAGCATCATTGCCGCAAGCGCTGCTACCCATTTTCTCTTCATGGTTTCCTCCTGTTCTTTCTGTGAATGGTTCCCTGGATTGTGCGATTCTATGCCAGTTTTTGTCTGGCGCGCCTTTTATCGCAGATCCTTTCTTTTCCCTGCTGAGGATCTGCATTCAGATCCCTTTTGTTTCTGCATACATAGAATACGCGGAACGGATTCAATAGTAAATGTTGCAGAAGATCCTGAAATCTGCTATTTTGTGTTTGATCCGCAACAACTCCAGGCAAAGGAGGAATCCCATGGGTTACTACAGCTTTTCAGCCGGCGGCTATCAGGACACAGGATACTTCTCGTTTCCCCTCGTCCCCCAGTCCTATCACGCCTATCATCTGCCGGAGGATACAAACGCGGAGCAGCGCTACTCGGAACTGCCTTTGGTGCTGAATACTCTCTGCTATTCTCCGGGGGAAGAGTATCCGCTCCGTCAGGTCTCTTTTTCAGAAGAATACCAGCTGATCAGTTACTTTTCCGAAGAAGAATTCCGCGATCACGTCCTGTCGCTTCCCCTGCACCGGCACAACACCTTTGAGCTGATCTGTTTTTTTGACGGTCCCTGCTATCAGCGCATTGAGTCCCTTCGGCACCGGTATCTTCCCGGCAGTTTCTGCCTGATGAACACGAACGTTCGTCATGTTGAAGAATTCAATGAGCCGTTTGGCACCTGCACGCTGTCTCTGTCCCGAAGCTATCTGCAGCAGCTGCTGGCAGATCCGTCCCTGGAAATCACGCGCCCGTCCCAGGATACGGATCTTGCCCTGTTTCTGGAACGGGAATTCGGCAAAAACGCGGGAGACCGCCGCAGCAGCATCGATTTTATTCCGACAGATGCCTCTGCCTGCGCCGCCAAAAACCGGGAAGCCATCCTGCGCAGCGGCATGTTGTATCCCCTGAACGATGCCGGCCGGATCATGGAGCTGCTTACCCACACCTTCCTTGCACCCGCGGCAGGTGACGCCGCCCTGCGCCAGATGCTTGTCTGCCGCATTCTTGCCCTGCTGAACGACACGTCGGCTTACACCACGAAGCTGCTCTCTCCCGGCTCCGATTCGGAAAGCCGCGTCTTTTCCCAGATTACCGACCTGTGCAAAACGAGCAGCGGCCGGGTGACCCGGGAGCTGCTCGTTTCCAGACTTCATTATTCAGGCAGTTACATCAACCGCGTTTTAAAAAAATACACCGGCATGTGCATCACGGAATACTGCAACGACCAGGCGCTCCGCACGGCAGAACAGCTGCTTCTGACCACCGGTCTGTCCGTTTATGAAATCGCTCTGGAGGCCGGGTTTTCCGACCGCTCTTATTTCTACCGTCTGTTTGCCGAACGATACGGCTGTACGCCGCATCAGTTCCGCAAGATGCGGCTGAATCCATAGGAGACAAAAGTGCCTGTCACTTTTGTCTCCTTATTTTCTTCCGTGGGTAATGAATGCCGGGCAGGGCAGGAACAGGAGAACTGCCAGCGCCACCTCCGCAATCATGCATCCAGCCAACGCGCCGGGCGCGCCTCCGGCGATGGCTCCGGCCAGAACGGCGCCCATCAGCACCAGCACGAAAATCGAGAACAGAATCATCTGGATCATCTGGCGCACCAGATCCGCGATACCCGTCGGCACGATCAGGGCCGTAAAGCCCGCCAGCACCGAGAAGAACAGGTCCGTGGCCGCCATGAAGAGGAATCCGGCCAGGCCCAGAAGGATGCCCGGGCGCAGGAAGATGCAGATGACGATCCATCCCGGCAGGATGTTGATCGCATTGTCGATCACGCCGGCCAGCAGGGAGTAGCACAGCTTTTTCCAGGCCGGTTCCGGTACCAGATACAGGAAATCCCGGGCCATTTCTTCCTGCAGCGGATTCGCCAGGGCGCGGATAAAGATCACCACGGCCATGCCGATCAGGAACGGAATCACCGTATTCGACCGCACCAGCAGCACCATCAGCGCCGCATAGCCGATGCCGGCGACGGTATAGGTGACGCAGGTGGCCGTAAACAGGCCCAGCGGCGCGGATTTCATGCGGTGATACAGGTTGCGGATCAAAAACATCTGCGCACCGGATCCGCGGGTAAAGCCTTCCCGGTTTCCGGCAAGCTTCTGCGCCAGCTTCGAGCGCTTGCGCGGCGCCTGCTCGCGGTCCGTCTTGCCGGCCGCCTGGCGCTCTAAAGCCTGCTGGTTCATCTCCGCCGCCGGAAGCGCGTCTTCATAGAAATCCACCGGCAGACGGCGAAGCAGCAGCAGAACGGCGATCATACCCGCAACGGTCGCGATAAGAAACAGCACCGCGGCCAGATATCGGCCCTGAGCCGCCGCCACGGCAAATCCCATAATCCATCCCACGATGGGAATCCACTGCAGCCACGGCGTGGAATACAGCTTCACGGCCGTCGGCAGCGCCTGGGAAAGATTGCCGCCGCAGCGCACAAGCACGAGGCCGGCCATCAGCAGAAGCACCGCGATCACGACGTAATGCCCCGCTTCGCGGAAGCGTCCCTTGCCCAGCGAAAGCAGGCAGTAGGTCACCACGGACACCACCTGCACCAGCAGCAGGATCAGCGCGTAAGCCACGAACAGCATGGCGATCGCAAAGCCGTTCAGGCCCGCGTTCAGCAGGTTCGGGATCTGCGCCAGCAGGTACAGCGCGGAAAGGATCACCGCGCCCATCTTCATCATCAGGCGGAACGTCAGCACCGACTGGGGCAGCATGGGCGACGTAAACAGGAAGTTCACGTCCGCCATGAAAAAGATCGCGCTGCCGCTCTTGTTGCCGGTGTAGATGCCGATCAGACACAGCGCCGCCGCCAGCACGAACACCGCGGCCGCGAGGATCTGGATGGGCTGCAGCCCGGCGACAGCCTCCGGCGCGCTCCATTCCCAGGATACCGTAAACTCCTCTTCGTCCGACGCTTCTCCGCCCTCCTCCGAAGAGAACTCGATGCCTTCGGGATCCTCGGAAATCTCGCCTTCGGCCACAATGGCCTCCGCGTCGTCGTCGTCAAACACCGTCGCCATCATTGCGCCGAACAGGCCGCCGATGACGCCGCAGAGGATCATAAACAGAATCATAAAGGCCACCCAGGTGCGAAACAGCTTTTTAATGCTGTTGACCACCGTGTGGACCAGATAATAACCAATCAAACGCACGGTTTTCGCCTCCTTATGCTTCCGCTGCCTCCGCCGATTCCGCCGGTGTGTCCGGTTCCCCTTCCGTCAGCCGGAAGAACAGACCCTCCAGCGTCTCTCCGGACCCCTCGAGCGTATCCCGGCTGACTTCCGCCAGAATCCGGCCGTCCTTCATGATCAGCGTGCGGTCCCAGAGGGTATCGACACTGTCGATGATGTGGGTCGAAATCAAAAGGCTCGTCCCCTGCTCGCGCAGCTCCAGGAACATTTCCTTCAGCTCCTTGATGGCGTGCGGATCAAGGCCGATCAGCGGCTCGTCGAACAGGATCAGCTTCGGCCGCGGCAGCAGACCGCAGCAGACCGAAAGCTTCTGCTGCATGCCCTTGGAAAGCTCGTCGCCGAATTTCTTTCTCTTGTCGTCAAGCTCCATCCGGTCGAGCAGCTCGTTCTTGTAGGCCGTGTAGTCCTTCAGCTTGTAGGCGCGCGCCACAAACTCCAGATGCTCGTCCACCGTCAGGTTCGGATACATGGCCGGCATTTCCGGGACGTAGCCCAGATAGCGGCGCGCCTCGGGAACGTTCGTCGGGATGCCGTCGATCAGCACCTGGCCTTCGTGGCGCAGAAGTCCCATGATGGACTTCATCGCCGTGCTCTTGCCGGCGCCGTTCGGACCGAGCAGGACCGTAATCGATCCGTCCGGAATGGTGAAGCAAAGATCGTTGTTTGCAACGGTTTTCGCAAATTTCTTTGTCAGATGGTTTACCTGAAGCATGACTTTTCCCTTTCTTGCAACAGATTTGTGCTATCCGCTCCAGTATATCAGTTTTTCCATAGAAAGCAATGAAAGAGCCGGCGCGCGGCCGGCTCTTTCGCATGTTTTATATGGTTTTGTTTTCAACTCCTTCGGGTATGTCCAGGATATAGACCGGTGTGCCGTTTTCCCGCCTTCCTTCCACCCGGATCGTGCCGAAAGGCGTTTCGTACGTGCAGGTGAATGCATTGACATCTTCCGGCATGTGCGGTGTGATGCCGACCTTTTTGAAGCCGGGTTCTTCGATATGGATTCCGGCGATGCCGCTGTAGTACCATTCGATGATGTGGCCCATCATGTCGTGGCAGTGGCTGCGGGGATTGGCTTCCCAGTACTCGCCCAGCGTGGTCTCGCCGTCTAAAACAAACGCATAGTAGGACGGGTGCGTTTCTTTCGTAACGCAGGCGGCGATGAGATCATCCATGCCGTGTGCCGATGCAGCCTGGATCACATAGGGCAGGCCGATTTCTCCGGCGACCAGGGCGCCCTGTTCTTCGATGGTGCGCCGAAGGGCGTCCGCGACGTCGGCTTCCGCTTCCGCCGGCACCATGCCCCAGTACAGGGGCAGCGCTTCGATGGCCTGGGACATTACGATCCCCTCTTCGCGCTTTTCCCAGCTGCGGTAGCACCGGCGGCCGGCTTTGTCTTTGACCAGAAGCTTCTCGTTGTAATTGCGGCAGACTTCCTCCGCATACGCCGCCAGCGCCGCTTCATCCTCCTTCTTTCCAAGGAGACCGGCGAACCAGGCCAGGGTCTTTGCATCCGCATAGAGGAATGCCGTTTCGACGTTCTCCCGCGCCAGCACACCCTCCGGATTGCCCCAGTCGCCCAGGCCGTGATTGATAAACCCGTCTTCCGTGACCTTCGTTTTCAGGTAGTTCAGATACCGCACGCCGGCGTCGTAATTGTCCTTCACCACCTGAAGGTCCCCGTAGAACAGGTAGTGCCAGCGAAGACCTAAAATGATGGAACTGCCCCAGGCGATGATGTCGTAGAAGCTGCCCATGCCCGGCACCGGCAGAACGTTCGGAATATAGCATGGCGCCTGGGACGGCACCAGGCCGTCGCCCGCCGGGATCGCGTTTCCGGCAAAGTCGCGGAACGTATCCTCCGCCGTATGCTGCGCCATACGCATGTCAAAAAGGAACTTTTCCCAGAGCTTCCGGCCGTCTTTCATAAACATGATCGCCGCGCCCATGAGGTGGTTCGGCTCCTGCCAGGCAAAACGCTCGATGGTCGGGCAGTCGGTGTGCACCGAAAGCATGTTGGCCTCGACGGCGCGCTCGATCATGGCGTAGATCTGATTGTATTTTTCGTTGTCGCAGGTAAAGGTTCCGGCTTCCTGCCAGGCGCTGGTGATGGCGCGCCCTTCCAGCAGGCCGATTTCGGCATCGCCTTCCACGGCAAAATAGCGGCCGGCAAAATAGGTGAAGACCTGATCAACGTCCTCCCAGTCGTCATTCGCCGCGATTTCATAGGAAATCACGCTGTCGATCATCATCCAGCCCTTGGCCATCTGATCCGGACAGCCGTTTTCATCCAGTTTTTCTGCCGGATAAAAGCGGATCACGTCGCCGGCTTTGCCGCGCACCCGGGCATGCAGCAGGCCGGAAATGTTCTGCCCCAGGTCAAACACGCGCTTTCCGTCCGCCGGGGCAAGCTCCTTCGCGGTGTAGGTGTGAATCACACGAACCGGCGGCTGGGTCTGCAGCACCGGCGTTCCGGCCGGCGCTTCGTCACTTTCTGCCTTCCGGGCCGCGGTCCAGGCGCCGTCGTCATATTCGGCCTTCGCAAAGCCGTCCTGCCGGCGCGCTCCGCAGATGTACTCCGCCCCGTAGACGTTCGACCACGCCACGGCGTGGGGCGCCGTCGTCCAGGATTCATCTGTCTCGATCACCTGAACACTGCCGTCCGCATAGGTGATTTCCATGGTCGCCGCCGCTACGAGACTGCGTCCAAAGGGCACATACGGATTCGGGTTCGGCGGCATAAAGGGCGGGAAATGGAAGCTGTAGCCGTGGCCCTCTTCCAGATCCATGATGAACCAGCCGTTGCCGACCTCGATCCCGGCGGCGTTGGCGCCGGGCTGAAGAGATGGCGCGATGTCAAATTCCACATACTGCACGGCCTTGCGGTAGTCCGTCCAGCCCGGATCCAGCACGTGATCCGACACCTTCTGCCCGTTTATGTAGTAATTGAACTGACCGAGGCCGCAGACATACGCCATCGCCTTTTCGATTTTCTTCGCAGCGACGTCAAACGTCTTCCGCGCATAGAACGGCCGGTCCGTTCCGTTGGTGATCCACTGTTCTGTAAAGCCCATGTTCTTCTCCTTTTACGCTTCTTTGGTACACATCGCCTGCGTCAGCTTCAGCAGCAGTGGGAAAACCAGCACCGCGAAAATATACGCCGCCAGAAAACTCAGCGGGAAGGATGCAAAAAACGCAAAGATCAGCTCCTTATGGAACCCGATCTGCGTAAACATCACCAGAAAGCTCATGCCGAACTGATCCCGTCGAAACATGTCGTTCTGTGCTCCTTTTTCACCCTTCCAGTACCAGCTGCCCGTCAGAAAGCCCGATCCGGTAAAACACCGGCCGCTCCATGTACTTGTCGTTGGGCGTGTGCAGTGTAAACAGCAGCTGTCCTTCCTTATCCTCAAAGAACATTCCGTGGCCGCCGTTTTCCGGATACAGCGGCGCTTCCTGCTGCCGCCAGGGGCCGGCGATCTTCCCGCTGTCGGAAACCGCCACGCCCACCGCGTAGCCGCGGGTGCTCCAGCTCGACAGAATCATGTACAGGCGGCCGTCCTCCAGTTTCCGCAGGCACGGTCCGTCAGAGAAGTAACAGTCGCCGTCGATCCCGAATTCCTGTTTCGCAAAGGGGAACGGCTTTGCCCAGGCGGTGTCCGCCGGGGAAAACAGCACCTTCGGCTCCGTGACGGCCCGGGTCAGATCGCCGGACAGCTGCTGCACGCAGTAATCGCCCCGCAGCGCTTCGCCGCCGTCCTCGAAGGAATGGGAATAGACCAGATACGGAACGCCGTCTTCAAAGTACAGTGTGCCGTCGATGGAAGTCCACTCATCCGGCGTCAGCCGCTGTCCCGCCGGAACAAACGGCCCGGTAGGCGCGTCCGCTTTCAGCACGTAGATGCCCTTTTTGACGTCATCCGCGCCCAGCGTCGTCACCAGATAAAACTGCCCGCCGCGCGCATAGCACTCCGGCGCCCAGTAGAAACGGTTGGCAAAGAACCCGCTGGGCCGGTGAAAGATCTCCACGGGGCCTTCAAATTCCTCCAGATCGCTGCTGACGTAGCAGTCGAACCCGTCCATCTCGTCCCAGCAGCTTTCGCTGCGGGTGCCGTAGAGGTAATAGGTGCCGTCGTGCAGCAGCACGAACGGATCACGGATATTGACATCTTCTCTTCTCATGTCTGCATCTCCTGTTTCTTTATAAAAGCCGCGGTCCGTTTTTTCGGAACCGCGGCTTTGCTGCTGCTTATAAGGACACGTCAGACTGCCGCTTACTGCTCGTCAACGGCCTTCATCTGCTCTTTCATCGCGTTGATCTCGGCGCGGTGCGGCTCAATCGGGTTGAACAGCAGGCAGATGATGATAATCAGGCAGGTGCCGGCAGGAATCAGGAAACGCAGGCTGTTGATGGCGAACATCGCGGAATCCGGCTGACCGCCGATGGCGTTTGCGATGTATCCGGACGCTGCCAGAATCGCCAGGGTACCGGAGCTGACCAGGGTGGATCCGCACTTGTACGCGAAGCCCTTCACGGCGGAAACCATGCCGTTTAAGGTCTTGCCTTCCTTCAGCTGCAGATAGTCGATGGTGTCGTTCACATAGAAGTTGATCAGGCCCTGCTCCATGGCGGAGAACGCCGTTGCGATGAAGGACAGCACATACAGCGCGATCATGCTCTTGTTGCCCACGAAGAACAGGATGGCGTAGCAGATGAACGTCACGGCCTGCGTAAAGATGAAGGCCTGGGAAACCGTCTTGAACACCTTCAGAACGATCGGCATGACCACCATCATGGAAACCAGCGCGCCGACGGACAGGATGCCCATGTACAGGCCGATCAGGTCCGGGCGCATGATGTAGTACATCATGTAAAATACAGACGTGGAGAACATCGCGCCGTATCCGAGAGAGGCCATCATCCAGACGATCAGCATGATCACCAGTTTCTTGTGCTTGAAGAAGATACCCAGATCCTTCGTGATGGACTGCTGCGCCGGCATCTTGTAGCGCTCGCGGGTGGAACGGAACAGCCAGATATTCGCAATGATCGCCAGAACGCCGTACACAACCATCAGCGGAGCATAGCTGCCGAGCTTGTTGACCCAGCCGGTCGTAAACGTGGAAGCAATCGTAAAGGCAATGGCAATCGAAATGATGCCGAACTGGATGGCCTTACCGCGTTCCGCGTCGTTCTTCGTCGCCGCCGGGATCAGCGCCATCTGCGGCATCGTAAGAGCGGTCACGCTCATGCCGTACAGAATGTAGAAGATCGAGAACCAGGCAACCTTTGCCCCGGTGGACGAAAACTGCGGATTCAGAAACAGAAGAATCGACACAACGGTCAGCACAGCCGGAACCCACAGCAGATACGGGCGATAGGCGCCGAATTCCGTCTTCGTGCGGTCACAGATGCCGCCCATCAGCGGATCGTGGGTCGCGTCCCACAGCGTCGCGATCAGCATAATGACCGAACCGACGGCCGCCGGGATCAGCACGGTGTCTGTCATATACAAAGAAATAAAACTGGCCACCGTGGCCTGGATCAGCATGAAGCCGCCGCCCTGGGACAATGCGTACGCCCACGGCGTCTGTTTGGTGAAGCCCTTCACCTCGTTTGCATCCTTTGTCGACATATTCACAACCTCCTTTTTTCCTGTTGTCACAGTTCCTTGGATGATGAAAACAGTGTATCACCCTCCAAATGGGTCGTCATTTGTCGATCGGGACGCAAAAAGTGGAAAATTCGGACATCTGGAATTGACATTTGTCCTGAAATGGGAAATGATAAGAACGGCCCCTGTATAAATGCGTTGAAAGGACCCATAATGATCCCGCTTACCGAAACCGAATCCCGGCTGCGGGCTTTCTGCCTGCAGTACCCGAAAATCACCGAGCTGACACGCATGCGGTCTGTCGAATTATCGGACATCAGCCGCCGCACGGGGATCGCCGTCGCGGACCTCATTCCCTTCCCGCTGCTTGAAACGCTTCCGGAGGATGAAATGTTCGCGGAAGACGAAAGTGCCGTGATCAGCCGGCATCCGCGCTATCTTCCTCCCGTCGAGCACAGGCATGAGTTTTTTGAGATTTTCTATGTGCGCGAGGGAACCTGCAGCAATGATATCAACGGCACACGGATTCCGCTGCAGGCCGGCGACGTCTGCATCATCGCGCCCGGCAGCGTACACGCCCTCGCCGCGTTTTCCGACAGTGCGGATATCCTGAATATCCTGATTCGCCGGCGGGCGTTTGAAACCGGCTTCTTCGGCATCTTCTCGGACAAGGACGCCCTTTCCGCCTTTTTCACCCACGCGCTGTACGGCGCCAACGCGCCCTCCTGCCTGACCTTCCACACCGGCGGCGACCCGGAGATGGCCTTCTGTTTCGAACAGCTGCTTGCGGAATCCGCTTCCCGGCGGCGCTACCGGAACCGGATGATGGAAAGCATCCTCTCCGCGATGTTTATCGTCCTGATGCGCAACCATGAAAAAGACCTGCTGCTGCCGTCCCAGACCGCGCCGAAAAAAGCCGACCAGCTGATGATGATCCTGAACTACCTGCAGAACAACTACGCGCACCTGTCCCTCGGCGATCTGGCTTCCTTCTTTAACTACAGCGACCGCCAGATGGCGCGGATCCTGAAAGATAACACCGGGCAGAGCTTCGGCGAAATCCAGAAAAAGCTGCGCCTGCACAAAGCCGCGGAGCTGCTCGAAACGCCGGGGGTATCCGCGGCGGAAATCATTGAAGCTGTCGGCTATGCAGACGCAAGCACGTTCTATAAAGCTTTTAAACAGTATTACGGCCTCAATCCGGCGCAGTACCGGGTGAGTCAAAAGGGAGGACCCTTTTGACTCATTCCAACTCACATTCCAAATCCGATCTTCCAGGTATTTCCCTCGGTATCGGTATAGGCTTCCATGTCGTCGGGCACGTCTTCGCAGTGACGCTCGATGGTCTCCATCGACGCGGGCATCAGCATGGGCAGGCGCCCCTTCGGCACGGCGTTTCCGAACAGCAGGTCGAGGACGGCTTCCCGGCTGACGCCGAAGTCGCCTAAGACCGCGTCGCAGGCCGGCTCCCACTCGGCCGGCACCATCGGGCGGTCCATGACGGCCACCGCGATCACCGGCTTGTCCGGCATCGCTTCCCGCGTGCCAAGCAGCGCGTCGAGATCCGCCTCGTTCGCGGACACTTCCGATTTTCCATAGTAGCTGCGGTTCGTGTCCGTCTCGTTCGGATCGCCGCCGGCGATGCTTACCTTGCGCGCCG
Source organism: Shuttleworthella sp. (assembly GCA_045545575.1). Taxonomy (GTDB): domain Bacteria; phylum Bacillota; class Clostridia; order Lachnospirales; family Lachnospiraceae; genus Shuttleworthia. The sequence goes on along the minus strand of JAZQBE010000062.1, from coordinate 40,011 downwards.
CCTCCGCCGTGTACGGCCGGTACTGCAGGCTGATGGGATGATAGCCCATCTCCGGCTGCGGCTCTTTGGTGCGCATCTTCATCATGTCGAATTCATAGCCGTTGCGGTTAAAGGGCGTGCGCAGGAACACGATCGCGCAGTCCGCCTCCGCCGGATCGGCCACGCGCGTAAAGTACGGCGATACGTCCGTGCCGGCCAGCGGATCTGTGTCGCCGCCCTGGGCAATCATCCGCACAAAGCTGTAATGCGCGTTGGTGTGCAGTTCGGGCACGTAGACACGGATGCCCTTCTTCAGCGGAAGGATCCGGCTTTCCGCGCTATCCGCTGCCGCAGCGGCTTCCGCGCCCGGGACAGCCGATACCGTGCGGTTCTTCAGCAGCACCGGCGAAGCCAGCTGCGCCTCATAGCCGGCGCGCACCGCCTCGGCACTCTTGACAGCCGCCCTGCTTTCCTCCACATCCAGGAACGGATCGTCGAACAGCCCCAAGCGGAACATGTTCAGCAGCGCCTTGTACGCACAGAGGGAAAGCACCGCGTCCATCGTCTCCTGTCCGTACCGCTCGCAGCCGAGGGCGTAGGCCGCGTCCACCGGCTCGCGGTCGGCCTGACCGCCGAACTGGTTCACGCCGTTCATCAAAAGCTTTAAGACACGCTCTTCCTTCGGCAGATCTTCCACGCCGTAGCACTTGCCGCCCATGACGTACATGCCCACGTGGGGACGCTTGTCGGAAAGCACGTCCCAGTCGGTGCAGATCAGACCCTCAAATCCATATTTCTCGATCAGCAGATCCTTGATGATGTAGGTTGAGAAGGAATTGCCGACGTTCTCGCCGTACTTCGTATCCTGATTCCAGGAGACCGTGTAGTACGGCATGATGGCCGCACAGGTTTTCGTCTTCCCGGGCAGCGCGAAGGCGCCTTCCAGGAAGGAACGCAGATGGGTTTCGAAATTGTTCCCCGGATAGACCGCGTACTTGCCGAAGGGATAGTGCGCGTCCCGGCCGCCTTCGCCGGAGCCGCCGCCCGGCCAGTGCTTGGCCATAGCGATGATGCTGTCTTTGCCCCAGCCGGTTTCGGATCCTTCCGTGGTCTGATAGCCGTCACAGATGGCCTGGGTCAGTTTGATGTTCAGTTCGATATCGCTGCCTAAGGTGCCGGAATCCCGGAACCAGCGGGGATCGCTGGCCAGATCGATCTGCGGACCTAAGGCCGTCGAAATGCCCATGGCCCGGTATTCCTTCGCCACCGTTTTCGCGTAGGACCGCGCCAGGGCCGGATCGGCCGCCGCTGCCATGGGCAGGCTTTCCGGCCAGGCCGAGCAGATCGCTTCGGAACGGTTGAATTCCACCGCGGAAAAACCGGCTGTCGCGCCGTGGCGCGGGTCGGAGGAAACGTTCACCGGAATGCCGTGGGGCAGAGATTCCGCCAGCGTATTCAGCCCGTTCGTCCAGCGCGCCGCCGCTTCCACGCTCTCCACGGAAGACATCACCAGATGGCGTACACCCTTTTGAAGCATGTCCTTCTGCTGGTCCGTCAGGTCCCAGGCCTTTGTGTTCGGATCCTCGCCGTAGGGCTTGCCGCCGTAGGTGCCGACGTCGGCAATCTTGCCGGGAACGCTCGGCAGCGGCTGACCGGCGGTATGCAGGGTCAGACCGATCATCTCCCGGGGCGTCATGCGGGCCGCCAGATCCTTCGCCCGCTCTTCAAAAGAGAGACGCCAGTCCTCATAAGGAAGGAGCTCAGCCTCCCCGGAAAGATCACGGAACGCATATCCATCGGCTACCTTTATGCGTCCAGACGAGGTGCTGATCCGTACGCCGCCGGCATTATCAAACCTGACAAAACCTTCTTTCAATGTTTTTTTGTAAGCCATGGGTTCATCTCCTCTCAGCCGCCGGTCATTGAAAAACCGGAGCAGGGCTCACTGCGACGTGGGATGCATACGGCAAATGCCGCGGCAGCGGGCGCCTGCGATCGCGAGCCTGTCGTAAATGGCTCCGAAAAAAAAGGATCGGATGAGCGGCATAGGCTGCCCATCCGATTGCTCTCTGATCTTACTTTTCCAGAACCTCGTTAATGGCATCTACGTAGCTCTGATAGCCGTAGCTTTCCACTTCATCGCAATAGGTTTTCCAGTCATCGTCGCTGTCGATATCACGCCGGCCAACAATGAAGTCCGGCACGGCCTGCGACAGGAATGTCGTCAGATTCGTCTGGATCAGTGCGCCCTCGGACGACACATCCGGGGAAAGCTGGGCTGTTACTATGCTGCTGACGGCAGCGGACGCCGGATAAGCGACTGCTTCATCATACCCGTGCTGCTGGGTCTCGGTAAAACCGCGGTTCACGTGTGTATTCACCGTCAGGCCCGGTACGCGCAGGTTTAAAAGCGCAACGGCAAGATCGTCTGCCGCTTCACGTACGGGGTTGACATAGATCACGTCGTTTCCGTCTTCATCTGTTTTCACCGTATAACCGCCGTCTTCCATACCGTATTCCAGGTAGAACGGATCCTGGATTTCGGCCATCTCCTTGTCGGAGAAGCCGTACATGCGGTGCACGCCGCCTTCATAGGTGTACAGGTAATCAATCGCTGTCAGAATCAGCGGAAGTTTGTCCTGGTCAATGGAGGAATTGACGCAGATGCCGGCACCTACCATGGAGTTCTGGAAATACAGGTTCGGTTCCTTGTTCTGCTGTTCCGCTCCGCCATAGATGTCGTTGATCGGCTGACGCGCGCCGTAGACACACATATCTTTGGTGTATTCGTCCCCGGTATCCAGGCTGCTGCCGATCTGGTTGGTGTAGCCCAGCCACATGCCGACCTTGCCGGAATATACCTTGGCCGTGTCGACAGCCGTAAACATACGGTCTCCCGAGTTTTCTTCGAAATTCTGGTTCAACCAGCCCTTTTTATACCAGGTATGCATGCAGTCCAGATATGCCCGGAAGTTGTCGCCGGCAGCGCCGTACGTGGCCCTGCCGTCCTCTAAGTACACCAGCGGGCCGCCGCCGCCAAAGCCGGAAATCAGGTCGCCGGTCTGCAGGTATCCGAGATAGTAAATCTGGAACGCATAACCATCGTCGATCCCCTGCTCCTTCATCGCCGTCTCAAAGATATCGAACATCCACTCCCAGTCGCTGATATAGATGGGATCGCTTCCGCCGGACGGAAAAACGACGTCATCACTCCACTCGGTATGATCCGCATTCCATTCTCCGGTGAAAGACTCGCCCGTTTCGGGATTCTTTCCGTATCTGACAATCCAGTCCCGGCGGTAGACATAGCCGTCCCAGGGGGAGTGCGGGCCGTCTGCCACATCATAAATCGTCAGATGCTTCCCGTTAATCGTCATCTGGGAAGCATAATCCGGATGTTCGTCCATCCATTCAACATAATGGGGAAGATACTTGTCGACATAATCCGTCAGATCCAGGATCATGCCTTCCTCATAAAGCTGGCCCGGCGTCTCAGAGCAAAATGCCGTACTAAAGATCTCCGGCAGCTCATTTGTCGCCATCAGCGTATTGAAGTTGTCTTTTTCGGATCCGGGAGGCGGCGTGATAAAGTCAATGGTCAGATGAGCCGCGCGTCCGTCGGCCTTCCAGGTGTTCGAAAGCCACTTTTTGACAACCGGGTTGTCCTCATACTCTTCATAATACGCCGTATTGATGCCCTGGGCCAGAAGCCAGGTCGCGGAGATCTCCTCCACCTCCGCCGGTTCTTCTTCCTGCGCGTCGTCCGCGGCAGCGGTGTCCTCCGCCGCAGTATCGTCCGCGGAAGCAGAGTCATCCGCTGCATCGGCCGGTTCCGCCGTATCTTCCACCGTCGCGTCCGGCGCAGCCGCGTTTTCAGCCGGTGCTTCCTGTCCGCCGCAGCCCGCGAAAGCGGATGCGGTAAGAACACCGGTCAGAAGCATCGCCAGCAGTCTTTTCTTTAAAGCCATGTTTTCCCTCCTTCGTACTTTGTCAGCCCGGGATCCTTCTCTCCGTCCGGGCTCCTTCGACGATTTTATTGTAATCCGGCATCCGCCCTTGAAATACTCATTATTTATGTTTTATACACATTTTTTATGTTATAATGGCACTGCAGCTGCACGTCAGTCATCATTTTTCAAGGAGTTTTCCATGGATCGCCACTATCTTCTCTACACCTTTACCCAAGTTGTCCGCATTCCGATCTTTTCATTTGACCGGAACCTTTCACGCACCTTTCCGGTGGACTTTCATTACCAGTACGACCTGTTCGCGTCGGATCCTGCGCTGGCGGACCGTCTGTACCGGACCTGTGCCGGCCGCACGGTCATCGAACAGGATGCCACTGTCGACGTCGTCTATTACGGCATCTTTTTTGAAGGCCCGGAAATGATCGTGATCGGCCCCTGCGCCATCCGGCCGCTCACAGCACCCCAGCGGCATGCGTTTCTCGCGACGCACAGCCTTCCTTCGGATTATCCCGTTGCTGTCCGGCAGAGCCACACCCTGTTTCATTCCATCGAATGTCTTCGCCACGTCCTGACCGGAGAGCGCACGCCCCTCGACATCATTCTTCGCGGCTGCCGTCTTCCGGAGGAACAGCAGAAAGCCCTCTCCGAAGGGCTCACACAGCAGTCCTTCGAGGCGTCTCTGCGGGAAGATGAGCCGGTCCTCGACGATCAGGCCGTCGAATTCGTCGGAAATGACGAAGACAATATCACCCGTTTCGGCAGTGACGCCGTCCCGGAATTCGTCGAGCAGACCCAGCGGCTGATCCGTCAGAAGCCGGTGCTGCTGCGCGCCCATACCGCCATCGCTTTATTCCAGCTCAAGCAGAACGCGCTGACGGAAGGACTCAGCAGCCAGCAGGCGCAGGAGGTGCTCGACTACTACCTCCTCCGGCTGACCCGCAGCCGGACGGACAAGGAAATCATCCATCTGCTTTACGACTGCCTGCAGCAGTATCGTGTTCTCTCCGAAAACGCCGACGCCTCCCTGCCAGGCGACATCATAAAATGCGAGGATTACGTCCGCGCCCATCTGCACAAAAAGATTTCTTTGTCCGACGCCGCCGCGCATCTGGGATTCACGCCGGCTTATCTTTCGGCCAAATTCAAAAAATATACCGGCAGCACCTTCGCGGCCTTTTACCGGCGATGCCGGCTTGAAGGCGCCGCGAATATGCTCCGATATTCAGATTATTCCTATTCAGATATCGCGGACTACTTCTGCTTTTCCAGTCAGAGCCGTTTCATCGAGCAGTTCAAAGAGCAGTACGGCTGTACGCCGGCCGTCTACCGAAACCAGAATCTGAAGCCGTAAAAAAAGCGGAACGGGTGCCTGACCCCCGTTCCGCTTTCTCAGCGTTTCTTCCCTTTCAGCTGCCGGTACTCCACCGGCGTCATCTGAAACGTCTTTTTAAACAGCCGGTAAAACCAGGCCTTGTTCGGAAACCCCAGCTCGCGGCTGATGGCTTCGATGCTTTCATCGGACGTTTCGATCAGCTGCAACGCTTTCTGCATGCGGAAATTCTGCGCATAGGTCACCAGGGACATCCCGGTACGACGGCGCACGATCCGGTTCAGATAATCCGCGCTGTAATGCAGCTGTTCTTCCAGTTCGCCGCGGACGACGGCCCCGTTCGTCTGCTCGATATAGGCTTTCAGCTCCTCGAACAGGCGGTCCTTTCCGGTCGCCTGCAGGTGCCGGATATCGGTCTCGAACAGCGCCGGATACAGCAGCACACAGAACAGCCGCAGCATCAGCACCTGAATCATCGGTTCATATCCGGGATAGCGGTTTTCCATCTCCCGGATCATCTCACGCACCAGCATCGACGCGCTGTCGTCCTGCATCAGCGCAAAGCCGCTTTCCACCCGCCGGAACTCGGCGATTTCCCGCCGGTCCTCGGACGCGTCCTCTTCCTGAAAAAAAGAAACGAGCTCGCCGCCGGTCTGTTCCCTTTTCAGCATGCCGGCCACGGCTGCCGCCCATTTCGTTGAAAACTGCAGATAGCAGATATGAAAGGCGCCGACGTACTGCTCCAGATGAGACACAGAACGGTTGATGACGCAGGCGTCACCGGCGCTGTAATGGACAAGCTGATTCTCCATCCGCACGTCCACTTCGCCTTCGAGCACATACATCATTTCATAGAAATCGTGCTTGTGAATGAAATCCGGATCCCCGTCCGTCGCGGACACCTGATACTCCATCTGCCGGCTTCCGAGCGGTGTCAGCACCTTCGTCACAATCGCAATCTCGTCCCCGTTCTGCGCCACCGACTGATCGGTAATTGAAAAATCGAAAATCTGCGACCGCACCGGCCGGTTCCTGTTCTTCTCCCCCAGGAACTGAATCCCGCGGGACGCAAAGAGTGCATCCAGATTGATTTCGTCGAAAGACATGTCCACCCCCATCCGGCATCACCGGCTGTGTGCCTGCCCGATGCCGTACTGTTTTCCCCACTATAATCCAACCTGTTCATGGATTGCAACGATGAAAATCCCGGATCGTATACCCCCTTTTTGGATCTGGTCTTGAATGCATATGTTTTTTGCGTGCGCCGCCCTCTATCATGACAGGCAGGAACACTGGTTTCTTTGCTTCAGATGTACAACGAAAGGCAGGCCGATCATGAAAAGACAGGACTGGAACGATTCCTGGGTCTTCCGCAAGGGCACCCTGTCCCTCCTGGACCAGCTGCAGCAGGGCGAAGCCGGCGGGCAAATGGTTACGCTGCCCCACGACGCGATGATTCACGAAGAGCGCACGCCGGACACCCCCAACGGCGCCCAGACCGGGTTCTATCCCGGCGGCGATTATGAATATACCAAGACCTTTTTCGCGCCCGAGGAATGGCAGGACTGCGCGGTCACCGTGGAATTCGAAGGCGTTTATGAAACCGCCATGGTCTACGTCAATGACGCGCTGGCGGCCACAAACGACAACGGCTATCGCGGTTTTGACGTGTCTCTGGATCCCTGGCTCGTCTACGGACAGGAGAACACCGTCCGCGTCCTCGCGCAGAACAGCGCCGTGCCCAACAGCCGCTGGTATTCCGGCAGCGGCATTTACCGCCCGGTACACCTTCTGGTGGGCGGCCCGGTGCACACCAAAGCCCATTCCCTGCAGGTACGCACGCCGGAAGTATCCGCGGAATACGCCATTGTCGAAGTGGAGGCGGATCTTTCCAACATCACCCGCCGCGCCAAAGACACGACGGTCACCGCCGAAGTAATCTATGAAGGCAAAACCGCGGTCTCCTACCGCGCCCGCGTCACGGCGCCGGGATCGGCGGATACCCGTTTCCGCAAGCGCGTCGCCATCGAAACGCCGCACCTGTGGAGCCCGGATCACCCGGCCCTGTACACCCTGCGTCTGACCGTCACCGCCGACGGCATGGACGCGGACACAACGGAACTCTCCTTCGGCATCCGCCGCCTGTCGCTGGACGCCGTCCGCGGCCTGCGCATCAACGGCGATCCGGTGAAGCTGCGCGGTGCGTGCATTCACCACGACAACGGCATCCTCGGCGCGGTATCCCTCCCCGCCGCCGAGGAACGCCGTCTTCGTCTGTTAAAAGAAGCCGGCTTCAACAGTGTCCGCAGCTCCCATCATCCCATGAGCCCCTCCATGCTTGACGCCTGCGACCGGCTGGGCATCCTGGTGATGGACGAGTTGACAGACATGTGGTGCAACCATAAGAATCCGCAGGATTACGCGTTCCGCTTTCCGCAGAACTGGCAGCGGGACATCGCATACATGGTCCAGAAGGACCGCTCCCACCCCAGCGTCATTCTCTATTCCATCGGCAACGAGATTCAGGAAATGGGCACGTCCTTTGGCCGCATCTGGAACCGGACGCTGGCCAACACCGTCCACACCCTCGATCCGGACCGCTATGTGACCAACGGCATCCACGGCATGATTGCCTGCGCCGGCGCAATGGGACAGATTCTGCCGGACCTGATGCCGGCAGCCGTTCCCGCCGCTTTATCCGGACACCCCGGGGAAACCGGTCCGTCTGAACCGAATGACAGCGGCGATGCCGGCAGCAGCGGCTTAAACCAGATGACGGATCTTCTGGTCGGGGAAACCGGAAACCGCTTCGCCGCCCACCCGGCCGTCGCATCCGCCGTCGACGAATGCATGCAGCCCCTCGACGTGATGGGCTACAATTACTTCGGCGGACGCCACACCATTGAAATCAAGGATCACCCCCAGCAGCCGCTTTTGGGCAGCGAAACCTACCCCTCCGACATGGTCCGCCTGTGGCGCGACGCGAAAGCGCATCCCCACATCCTCGGGGAATACACCTGGGCCGGATATGACTACCTGGGGGAAGCCGGCGCTGGCATCTTCTATTATGACGGAAAGCAGAATTTCCACTCCTACTGGCCGGACCGCACTGCCTGTGTCGGCGATCTGGATTTAAGCGGCGACCGCCGGCCGCAAAGCTTTCTGCGGGAAATCGTCTACGGCCTTCGAAAGGCCCCTTACATCGCCGTGCGGCGCGTCAACCGCCACGGCCAGCCTCATTCCAGAAACCCGTGGATGACCGAGGACGCCATCGCCGGCTGGACCTGGCCCGGCTGGGAAGGCAAACCCGCCGTCATCGACGTCTATTCCGACGCGGACAGCGTGGAGCTGTTCTTAAACGGGACGTCCCTGGGCTGCCGCCCCGCGGGGGAGGCCCACGGCTATACCGCCACCTTTGAGACCGTCTACGAGCCCGGCACGCTGACCGCCGTCGCCCGCCGGAACGGACCCGGCCATCCGGACGAAGACACCTGCACCCTGACGACAGCCGGTCCCGTCCGGCGCCTTTCGGTCACCGCCGACCGCACGACGCTTGCCGCCGACGGCATGGATACCGCCTTCCTTACGATCGCGCTTTGCGATGACGAAGGAAGAGAAAACCGCTTCGAAACGCGCACGTTATCCGTCCGTGTCGAAGGCGCCGCCTCCCTCGCCGGCCTCGGCAATGCCGATCCCCAGTCGACAGGAAGCTTCGACGATCCGGTCTGGCCCACCTGGGACGGACGGCTGCTGGCTGCTGTACGCGCCGGATCCGAAAGCGGACCGGTTACGGTCACCGTCTCTGCCGACGGCTGTCCCGATGCCATTGCGACCCTTTCCGTCCGCGATCTGCAGAACGGATAAACCGATGCCGATCCGGGATGCGGGTCCACAGATCAACCGTATCCGATCCGGGACACCGAATCCGAAGCAATCCGTCCCACATCGGATACTCTGCTTCCTTGTCAGGTCGCGAAAGGCTATTACAAGCGCTCCTGCAGAAGCGTAGAATGACATCATCCGAAGCGGAACCGCATCCGGCCGTTCATTTGCGGCAGCCGGTTCCGTCACACAAAGACAGACCGTATCTACCATGTCACATTCACATGTAAAAAGGAGGAAACCATGAAACACCGCTTTACCAAGCTGCTTTCGCTGGCACTGGCCCTGGGCACGGCCGTCTCCCTGTTCGCAGGCTGCGGCGGAACCGGAACAGGCAGCACCGGCACGAACAACGCCCCGGCCGCCGGAACCGAATCCGCTGCCGGCAGCGAAACCGAAGCCGAAACCGAAACCAAAGAGCCCCGGCCGTCCGCGGACTTCCTGTGGACGATGGAAGCCAACGACAACGCCGACTTCCCGGGCGTGGAAATCAACGACAACCCGGCCATCGACTACTGGAGCCGCCAGACCTACACCGTGGACGGCGACGAAGGCGTTTCCGTCAACATCACCTTCCAGACGCCTCCGGAAATCGACGATGCCTGGACGAACATGTTCGCCACCGGCGAGTACACCGACGTGATGAACATGGTTATGGTGCAGATGTCCGCTGCCGAGCTTTACGAGCGCGGCATCTGCCTGGATCTGACCGACTACGTCGAGCAGTACATGCCCAACTACCGCGCATGGATGGATGCCCATCCGGACATCAAAAAGCAGCTCTATCTGCCCATCGACGGCAAGGACCGCATTCTGCAGCTGTTCCGTGTGGACGATGCGCCGATGGCGCCCTGGTGCGGCTACTGCTACCGCAGAGACTGGATCGTCAAATACGGCAAAGATGCCGACGGCAATGCCTTCACCGGCAGCTGGAACGAAGACAAAACCGAGTGGACCGACAACGTGGTGTTCCCGAGCGGCAACACGGACCCGATCTATCTCTCCGACTGGGAGTGGATGCTGGACATCTTCGCGACGGCCTTAAAGGACCTGGGCATCGAAGGCGAAGGCTATCCGATGCAGATGAACTACCTCGGCTACTATGAGAACGGCGACATGGTCAGCACCTTCAACGCCGGCCCGCAGTTCTACTTAAACAGCGACGGCGAATATGTCTTCGGCGGCGACGACGACGCCTTCCGCCTCTATGTGGAAGTCATGGCCGACTGGTACGCCAAGGGCTGGATCGATCCGGGCTTCGACGAGGAAGTCAACCCCGCCTTCTTCATGCTCGATACCGCGGTGCTTTACTCCGGCAAATGCGGCCTGTGGTACGGTATGACCAGCCAGCTGGGCCACGCCTTTGACTTCGGCACCGGCGATCCGGTCACGGAAGACATCTGCGTCTATGCCGCTCCGAACCCGCTCAACGACCTGTACGGCGACGCCTCCAACCAGAACGTCGAACCCTTCTTAAACGGCTCAACCGGCCTGCCGGTCAACGACGGCTGCATCATCACCGACAAGGCAAAAGACAAGGATCTGCCGGCCCTTCTGACCGCGATCGACTGGCTGTACGGCCCCGAAGGAAGCCTGGTGGCCTTCCGCGGACTGAACGCCGAACAGCAGGCCGAAATCCAGAACAAGTTTATGATCGACAACAACCTGGAGTACTGCTACACCACCGAGGAACGCGACGGCGAAACGACCTATGTCCTCAACCCGGCCATCTATGAAAACGGCCTGGAGAACGCCATCCGCGCCCAGCGCCTGCCGGGGCTTCTGCGCAACGCCAACATCGATCTCTCCAAGGGACAGGTCGAATCCCACGCCATGGACATGTGGACGATGTACGAAAACACCGGCAAAATCCTCTTCACCGTGGAAAGCCAGCTTTCGCTGGAGGACGTGCAGGAAGCCAGCATCATGAAGTCCAACCTGACCACCTACATGTCCCAGGAAGTGCCGAACTTCATCGCCGGCCGCACGGACGTCAAGGATGACGCGGCATGGCAGGCCTATGTGGACGGCATCGCGAACTTCGATCCGGACGCTTACTGTGAAAAGGTCAACGCCGTTCTGAAATAATTCAAATTATATTCTGATTATCACGTGGAATCAGTGAACCTCGGGAGCCGGCAGACAGCAGCCTTGTTTGCCGGCTCCTTTTTCCATAACAAAAGGAGACCGTCATGCTTACCGCTATCCGCTGCAAAACCAATCACCTGATGAATCCGCTGGGGATTGACAGCACGCCCCTGCTCTCCTGGAACCTTTCCGGCGACGGTGCCCGCCAGTGCGCCTGGCAGATCCGCGCCGCCGAAACCCTGTCCGCCCTCGCCGGCGGCCCGCTGCTGTGGGAATCCGGCTGGGTCGAAGACGATGCCATGCTGGGACACGCCTGGGAACCGGATCTGAAAAGCCGGCAGCGCGTCTTCTGGCAGGTGCGCATCAAAGACGACCGCGGCGAATGCGGCCCCTGGAGCGAGCCGGTCCGGTTCGAAACCGGTCTTCTGCAGCCCTCCGACTGGCAGGCGAAGTGGATCACCGGCGATTATGATCCGGTCCGCGGAACCCACTATCCTGCCGACCTGTTCCAAAAACGCTTTGCCGTCTCCGGAAAAGTCAGAAGCGCCCGGCTGTACGCGACGGCCTGCGGCGTGTACGAAGCGCACATCAACGGCCGCCGTGTCGGAGCCCAGGTGCTCACCCCCGGTTCCACCAGCTATGAAAAACGTGTGCAGTATCAGGTGTATGACGTTACGGATCTGCTTGCAGACGGGGAGAATACCCTGGATCTTTCCCTGGGGGAAGGATGGTTCCGCGGCAATCTGGGCGTCTGGGAACACAATTACGTCTACGGGAACCGGACCGCGGTTCTTGCCCAGCTGGAATGGACGGACGAAACCGGCCGGCTTCACACCATGGCAACAGACGATTCCTTTTTCTGGTGCAATAACGGGCCGGTGTACTATAACGATTTAAAAGGCGGTGAACATGTCGACGCCGCGCGTACGGCGGATTATGCCGGCAGAGCCCGTCTCACCGTCTGGGACGCGGTGCTCTGCTGCTCTGAAAACGTGCCGGTTACCGAGCACGAACGCCTGCATCCGGTCATCCTTCAGACGCCCGACGGGGAAACTGTTTTAGACTTCGGGCAGAACATCGCCGGATACGTAGAATTCTCTCTCACCGGCGAACGCGGACACTGTGTGTCGCTTACCATGGGCGAAAAGCTGGATGCCGATGGCAATTTCACCCTCGGCAATCTTCTTCAGCGCGCGGACTATATGGAAGACAGCCGCGATTTTGACTGTTTCCAGAAAGTGGTCTACCACTGCGCCGGCACGGGGCGGGAAACCTATAAGCCATCCTTCTGCGTGCAGGGTTTCCGCTACGTGCGCCTTGGCAGCTGGCCCTGCGAACCGCAGCCGGAGGACTTTACCGCCATCGCCGTCTATTCGGACATGGAGGTGTGCGGCCGGTTTTCCAGCTCTTCCGCCGATCTTAACGGGATCGTCGAAAACACGCTGTGGAGCATGAAGGGCAATTTCCTCGACGTGCCGACGGACTGTCCCACCCGCGAACGGGCCGGCTGGACCGGCGACGCGCAGCTGTTCTTCAACGCCGGCTGCTATCTGATGGACTTCCCGGCCTTCTTCCGCAAGTGGGTGCGCGACCTCTTCGACGACCAGGCCGACAGCGGCATGATTTACAACATCGTCCCCCGCTGCGAGCCACACGGCGGGCCGAACGCCTACGTGGAAGGCTCCGCCGGCTGGACGGACGCGGGCATCCTGATCCCCGCGCGGCATATGCGTCACTACTTCGACCGGCGCATCCTGACGGACCATTACGACGGCATGAAACGGCTGGCCGCGTTCCTGCTCTCCCGGCGGAATGAAGAAGGTATTGTGGACAGCGGCTTCCACTTCGGTGAGTGGACCGAGCCGGACGTCGACATCATGACCTCCATGTCCGACACCAAAGAAGAAGCCACCGCGTATCTGATCTACACGCTGCGGATGCTGGCGGACGTCGCAGACGAGCTCGGGCATCCCGAGGACGCGGCTTTTTACCGGACGCGCGCCGGCGAATCGCAGAAAGCATATCTGCAGGCCTTCGTGCCGGATGGGAAAATCACCTCCGAACGGATGTGCAAATATGTCCGCCCGCTGGCCCTCGGCCTGCTGGACGGCGATTTGAAGGCGCGAAAGCAGGCGCAGAGCGATCTGGTTTCCATGGTTCGTGAACGCGGACATTCCGTGGGCACCGGCTTCCTGTCCACGCCGTTTCTGCTGGACATGCTGACCGAAGCCGGCTGTGCGGAAGACGCCTACCAGATGCTTCTGAAAGAAAGTTATCCGGGATGGGTTTATGAAATCCGCCACGGCGCCACGACGATCTGGGAAAACTGGCCCGACGACGCCTCCTTAAACCACTATTCCAAAGGCGCCATCTGCGACTGGATCTTCGGCACGGCCTGCGGCATCCGCATTCTTTCGGAAAACACCTTTTCCATCTGCCCGGTACCAGGCAGCGTGCTGGACTTTGCCTCCTTCGAATGGATATCTCCCTTCGGCCGGGTTTCCAGCCGCTGGGAATGGCAGCAGGACAGCATGCTCTTCTGCGTGGAAATCCCGGCCGGCTGCACGGCGGAAGTGACGCTGCCCGGAGCGGATTCATTTACCGTCGGCGCCGGAAGCTGGCGGTGGACGGTGTAGCGATGAATAACACAGAGGACAAAGCGGAACGGGTGCCTGACCCCCGTTCCGCTTCGTCCCCTGTTTTCCCGTTTTTCGTTTTCGCAATACTATTATTTCACTGCAATCAGTTCAAAGGGCTTTAAGCCTTCCACAGCCTTCTTCGGGCAGATGCGGACTTCGCCGTTGTCGAGATCGATCAGCACGTACCGGTCGTTGCCCATGCCCAGTTCCTTCATATAGGACAGCTGGCGGTGGCCGTGGCGCGTTTCGATCCGCTCCACCAGGTCGTGGTGTTCTTCTTCCGTCATGGCATAGACCAGGTCGATGCAGGCGGTGTCTACCGCGAGGATGTCAAGCGATGCCAGGATGCCGACGTTCGGCGTGACCACCGGCGCGGCGTCGACGCCTTCGCAGTCACAGGAAACGGACATGTTGCGCATCACGTTGACATAGGCGGTGTGCTTCCCGAAATAATCGATGGTGGCCTTGGTGGACTCGCTGATGCGCTCCATCAGCTCCTCTTCGTCGATGGACCACATGTTGTCGGAGCCTTCCCGCTGATGGATCCACATCTTGCCGACGCGGCCGTCCGCGCAGCCGATACCGATGTTCTTGTTCGACCCGCCGAAGCCGCCCATGGTGTGCCCTTTGAAATGGGTCAGCGCCAGCAGGGAATCGTAATTCGTCATGTGCGAACCATGACTCATTTCCTTCATCCACTTGCCGCCTTCGATGGGCAGGCGGACGGTGCCTTCCTCATCCATGATGTCCACCGGGAAGAAATCCCAGCCGTTGATTTCCAGGGTCTTCCGGTGCTGTTCGGTGGTATAGCGGTCGCCCTCATAGAATGTGTTCGTCTCGATGATCGCGCCGCTCTGCAGTTCGGGCTCGGCTTCAATCAGCGCCTTCACCCACGCCGGCGGAATGATGTTCGGTCCCTTCGGTTCGCCGGTGTGCAGCTTGATGCCCACCTTGCCGGTCATCTGTCCGCTGACCTTTTCATAGATTTTCTGAAGGCCGGCCGGGGACAGATCCCGGGTGAAATACACAATGGATTCATTGCCGGTGCGCTCGTCATAGGGCACGTAACGGCTGCCGTAGATCTTCTGATTCATATTCTCCTCCTTCTGCTTTTGCTATGCTGTCGCCGTCAGATCGCGAACAACTTCCGCCGCCAGCACCAGCCCGGCCGCCGGCGGGACAAAGGCCACCGACCCCGGCGTGCTGCGGCGTCCGCTCAAGACGTCCTCCGGCGGAAGCTCTCCCTTCGGAGCAATGGGCTCCTCTTTGGAATACACCACCTTCAGGGCTTCGATTCCCCGATTTCTGCATTCCTTCCGCATTACCTTTGCCAGCGGACAGACCGACGTGCGGTAGATGTCCGCCACCTCGAACCGGGACGGGTCCAGCTTATTCCCCGCGCCCATCGAAGAAATGACCGGAACGCCGGCCGCGCGGGCCGCCTCAATGATCGTAAGCTTCGCCGTCACGGTATCCACGGCATCCACCACGTAATCGTACTGCGTAAAATCAAACTGTCCCGCCGTCTCGGGCAGGTAAAACACCGGCCAGGTGCGGACCGTACAGTCCGGGTTGATCAGCGCGATCCGTTCCGCCGCCGCGTCCACCTTCAGCCGGCCGATCGTCTGCGTCGTCGCGATGATCTGCCGGTTCAGATTCGACGGCGCGACCACGTCGCTGTCACACAGATCCAGCGCGCCGATGCCGCTTCTTGCCAGCGCTTCCGCGACATATCCCCCCACGCCGCCGATGCCGAAGATCATCACACGGCACGCTGCCAGACGCCGCATCGCATCGTCACCCAGCAGCAGGCGCGAACGGGAAAAGTAATCCGGTTTTTGCTCTGTCATGGCTCTCCTCCCAAAAAAGTGGAACGGGGGTCAGGCACCCGTTCCGTTTTCTGTCGAAAACCGGAACGGGTGCCTGACCCCTGTTCCGCTTTTCAATACTGCTTCAGGAGGAATACCTGGATTCCGGGCTGCACCAGCTGCCGGAAGGTTTCGCCGTCATCCGGCGAGCCGACCACGGTTCCGTAGTGCGTCGGGATGGCAGCGGACGGACGGATGGTATTCACCAGCTCTGCCGCCTTTTTTGCGTCCATCGTGTAGGTTCCGCCGACAGGCACGAGGGCGATGTCGCAGCGGACCGCCCGGTTTTCGCTGTTTGCATCGGTGTCGCCGGCGATAAAGATCCGCTGCCCGTCCGTGATCAGGATATAGCCGACCCATTTCGCATGCGCGGGATGAAACGGCTTGAGCCGGTTGTACGCGGCAACGGTTTCAAAGGACAGCCCGTCGATTTCATAGGCCGCCCCGGGAATCACGGTCAGCGTTTCCGATACAAAAGCGCCCGCTTTTCTGGCCATGTCCTTCATGGTTTCCGGCACGACAAGGATGGTGCCCTTGCGGCTGACCTTTTCGATATCTTCCGGCGAGAAGTGATCGAAATGATCGTGGGTCACAAGGAAAAAGTCCGCATCGTGCGGCTCTGTGCGCATCTGAAACGGATCGATATAGACGATGCCCGCCTCCGTCTGAATGCGGATGCTGTTCTGGGTAAATACCTGAATCCGGTCGATCATAAGCGCGCTCCTCCTTCCTGAAACAGGATGCTGATTTGAAACGGATTTCATACTCTGGTTTCATCGTATCAGACTGTTTCCGGGAGTGCAAGAAGGACCGCTTATTCACTCGATGCGTATTCACTCGATGCGGACAGAAAGAACAGACGGACCCGGAGGCCCGTCTTTGCGTTACCCTATGTGATATTCCACGTCGTGCTTTAATCCGTCTGTCATTGCCAGCACCGCCGTATTCTGTACCTTTCCGTCCACCAGAAGGATGCTTTCTCCCGGTGCCAGCGATGCATCTTTTACCATATGAATTCGATAGGCTGTCCCGCGGAAGGTCCGCATCACGGAGGCTTCCTGCCACTCCTGCGGCAGTGACGGGCAAAGGTGCAGGCCGTCATAATCGCGGCGCAGGCCAAGCACGCCTTCCACCACGCCGCGCAGGCACCAGGCGGAGGTGCCGGTGGTCCAGGAGCTGTAGGATTTCCCGTAGTACCCGGGGTGGCTTGCGTAGCAGTTGGTAAAGACATACGGCTCCGCGCCGGACCGTTCGCTGGGGTTCGCAGGACTGTCCGGAACGATCTTTTTAAAAGTGCGCACCGCGTCGTCGCCGCGTCCGTCAAAGGCGTCCATCAGCACCTTGAACGCCGTCGCGTGACAATAGACAGCGCCGTTTTCAAACAGGCCGGGCAGCATGCCGGACATCCGCCCCACGGACGGATCGTACTGCGCGTAGGGCGGATCGCAGATCGGATAGCCGAAGTCCTGCTCCATCTCCTCCAGAGATGCAAGCACCTGCGCCTTGCGTTCGTCCGGAACGATATCCGCCAGCAGCGCCCAGGTCTGCGCGTTGGCGTAGATCTTTCCGCCGGCGCTTTCGCGGCTTCCGATATCGACGCCCTTACACAGCGCGCGCTTGTACCAGGCGCCGTCCCAGGCATGGGAGTTGATGACGTCCGCCTGTTCTGCTCTCAAGCGAAGCAAATATTTAGAATACTCCTCTATTTCTTCCGTGTCATCCCGGCCTGCTTTTGCATACGCGTCCAGCAGCCGGGCAAACTCGCGCAGCGCCAGACAGTACTGTTCTGCCAGCATGACGGATTCCGCGTCCGGATCCGTCGTGATGTTTAAGGCGTCGTTCCAGTCCGCGTAAAGGATCTTCGGCAGGCCGTGTTCGCCCTTGTTCTCTTCCAGACAGCGAACGGCCGCCTTCATATGCTCCAGCACCGGCGCGCTGCCGCCATCCTGCCACTCGATCGATTCGTTTAATATGGAGAAATCTCCTGTTTCCTTGATCAGCTCGCACACCGCCCAGAGGATCCAGAAGGGCTGGTCGGAGTAGCGGGTGTCATCATACGGATACCAGGTCAGCACGGCGTGACCGGCGGAAAACTGATGGCGCAGGCACTCCAGGATTTCCTCGCGGGCTTTTTCGGGACGATAATTCAACAGTGCCACGGCAATCTGCAGATTGTCGCGCACGCCCTTCTTTCCGACGATGCAGAAATCCACCTGCTTCTGCACCCAGAGGTTCAGCCGGTCATTGATCAGTTTGTCCGGCGTGTGCAAACGAAGCGTCGCGTAACGGTTGTAATAGGCCTGCTCCGCCGCCTGTGCCTCCGCGTCGAAGGCCGCATCCGGTGTGCCGGCATCCGGATCATCGCCGGCTTTCGTATACCGGCCCAGCAGCTGCGCCACCTCGGCGTCGCTCTCACTGACGCCCAGCAGAATATGCAGCGTTTTCTTTTCCTGAGGTTCCAGTTCCAGCTTATGCTGCAGCACGCCGCCTAAGATAAAGAGCGCGCCGGCGCGGTTTTCGCAGTCTTTGCCCAGAAGCACGGTATCCGGCCGCTGCCACAGTGCCGTCGCAGAGGTGTCCGCCTCGGTCAGCGTGCTTAAACTGCCGCAGAAGGCCGACAGCTCGCCGTCACAGGCAAAGGGCCGTTCCGCGGACACCAGGAACGCGTTGTACCGGCCGTGGGGCGCAAAGGGATGACGCGATGCGCAGTACACCCCGTTTAAATCCTTTCGGCATTCCGTCGTCATGGCGCGGTACATCTCGTAATAGCGCGGATACCTGAATCCGTCAAGATCAAAGCTCGCCGCGGAAAAGACCGACAGCGACCGCTTCCGGTCCGACCGGTTTTCCAGCGTCACGGTCCACACCTCGTGCGTCGCGTCCGCCGACACATGGAAACGCACCGAAACCGCGATCCCGTCCTTGACCGACGAGATCCGCGTAAACCCGATGCTGTGCTCGCAAAGATAATCCTCCACCGGCTCCATCAACGGCGCCAGCCCCGGATTCCAGCAGACCTTCGACTCGTCGTCACGCAGATAAATGTAGCGCGCCGAACGATTGTTGACGCGGCAAACGTTCGCCTTTTCATCGATGTACTCGCTCTTGCCGTGGCCGACCTGCGATATCTGCGCACAGTAGCCCCTGCTGCTCCACAGGTAGTTGTACCAGTACCGCGGCGTGCGCGGATCGGTAATCCGGCAGGTGTTCGAATCCTCGGAAAAGGAATAAAGACGGCTCATGGGATTTCCCTCCTGAATACATTTTCGGCTCTGTCTTCTTTGTATCATATCCGAAGTGACAATTGATATGATTTGCAGTATGATATTGTAAAATCCGATTCCGGCGGCAGGCGGGATTTTTCCGCGGAAACTTTTCCCTCTCACGAAAGGAGCCCTCGATGGATCTGCATTTCTTCTGCAAAACCTGGTATCACTCGACCGGCATCCCGGTGATCCTTGCCGGGCCGGACGGCGGTTTTAAACGCTTTGGCTTTACCGATGAAATTACGGTTTCGGACGACATTCTGCAGAGCATCCTCTCGGCGGAGGATTCTCTTTCTTTTTTCGAAACGCGTTATAATTTCTTCTACGGCTGCGTCCGCTGCGGCGCGTCGGCCGTCATCCTCGGCCCGTTCTTCACCACGCCTGTCACGAGGACCGCGGCCGTCGCTTTCATGAATGAGAATCAGATTTCCGCGCGGTACACCGAGGATGTCCGGCGCCTGCTTTCCAAAACGCCGCCCTACGAGCCCGGGCGGTTTGCGTCCACGCTTGCTTTGGCGGAACTTGCGCTGAACGGACGGCAGATCGAGAACACGCAGATCCTCGCGATGCCCGAAGCCGTCTCGGAGGAAATCTCGCAGGATCACGCCGAGGCCTCGTTCGAAGAACAGGAGGACCGTTTCGAGCACGGCACGTTCTATTTTGAAAACCAGATGCTCGGCTACGTGCGCGACGGCAACACGGCCGGCCTGATCCGCTTTCTGACAGAAGCCGCATCGGCCCCGATGCCGGCCGGCACCGTCGGCGACTCTCCGCTTCGCCAGGCAAAAAACATCTTCATCGGCAACGTCGCCCGCGTCGGCAAAGACGCTGCGATTCCCGGCGGCATGGACATCGAGGAAGCCTACCGGCTGATTGACCGCTACAGCCAGAAGTGCGAACGCTACAGCTCCATCCGGGATATCGATACGCTGACCTATCAGATGCTGGTGGACTTCTCGGACCGGGTCGCGAAAGCGAAAATGCCGCTGTCCATGTCGGATGAGGCCTATGCCTGCATTCTGTACATCAACGAGCACTTAAACGAGCCGATCTGCGTGGACGACGTCGCGGAATCCATCCACCGGAGCGCCTCCTACATCAACAAGAAGTTCCGAAACGAACTGGGCTTCTCCGTCGGGCAGTACATCATCCACGCCCGCGTCAATGAAGCCAAAAGCCTGCTTCTGTATACCGGGAAAACCTTAAATGAAATCACCACCTACCTGTGCTTCTCCTCGCAGCCGTATTTCCAGAACGTCTTTAAAAAAGTGGCCGGCATGACGCCCCTCGAATACCGGCGGCGCCAGCGTCTGATCGGCCGCGGACAGGTCCCGCCGGATGAAAACGAAGTCACCCTGTGGTCGCTGCCGGCCGCGGATGCCGACACCGATCGCAGTCCGAGGGATCGCGATCGCCTGTATCCGTTCTGATCGCCTGTACCCGTTCTGAATCGAACATACGGGCATCCGGAACCGCTTTCACGCAGTCCCGGGTGCCCGTCAAACGTGGAGGGTCTTCACGTCGGATCCTCCCGTATTCTGTTCTGATCAGCAGATCTCCAGTACATACTGCGCCGCCGGCACGGAGCCGTCCAGGACGAAGCGCACGCCGCCGTCCGCCGGCTCGCCGTTCATGGCGCCGATTTCATTTCCGTACACGTCCAGCAGGCGCAGCACCGCTGCCGGCGCCGCGACGGTCATCTCCCCTTCGAGCGTCTCCATGTACAGCTTGCCTTCCACCGTCACCATGGTCATCGGAAAGCCCATCATCTCCACGCCGGGTTCGACCTTCGTTTCGTCCGTTCCCGTTTTTCCGATCGCCGTCATCAGGTATTTCTTCGCCTCGCCGATGGGCCGTCCGTCCACGGAAAGCAGGCCTGCGCTGAGGCGCTCGTTCTTCGCGTCGATGGACAAGAGGCCGCCCAGGCGGATTCCCTTCGACGGATCCCCGCTGAAATACGCGAACGGCTCCGACTGCGCGCAAAACCGGCTGTTCTGCGGATCAAAAACCAGCTCCTTCGTATCGGAGACCAGCGCGCCGTCCACAAGGCCCGCGTCGGCATCCAGGAGTCCCCAGGCGCGCAGCGCGTCTGTCAGCTGCTGCGCAAAAACCGTGTAATCGCCGGTTCCCGCGACGGATTGGATGTCGGAAAAGACCAGTTTTCGCTCATCGCGGAACACCCCGTCGTCAACCGCTTCGCAGCCCTCTGCCGCGGCATTCAGACGGCCGGTTTCACCCATGTGCCACGGATCGCTGCCCGCGTTCCAGGCGTACCAGACACTGTGGGCCGCACCGGAAAGATCCGCCGTGTCAAAGTGCCCCTTGTTGACCGCCAGATCCGCATCGCCGGTATAGGCATCGTCCTCCAGGAAACGATTGCGCATCCCCGTGATGTACGGAAGCACCAGGTTCGGCATGTCGGCAAACGCCGGGAATGTCAGCAGATCCTTCTTCGTGACGGCCACTTCCGCCTTCGTCTTCGCCGGGCGGATCAGCCCCTTTAAGAAGACCATCGCCATCAGGCCGAACTGTTCGATCAGCGCCGGATCGTTGTAGGCGTCGAACACGCTTTGGACCTCGTCCGCCGGCTGGTCGTCGATCTGCTCGGACGTGTGGTAGTTGTACACGATCAGTCCGTCCCAGTCGTTGAAGCAGGCATAGCAGACCATGTGCATAAAGGCCGTCGAATGGAACGGATGCAGTCCGTATTCATTCCACTCCGCCGCGGTAAAGGCCCGGTCCGCGGTCGCCGAAACGGCGCCGAAGCTCGTTAAGGTCGTGCCCATGGAGCCGATATAGCGCTGAATGGTCAGCGGATTCGTGGAAACGTATTCCGCCGGACCGGACACCATGTAATGCGGATAATCCACAGGGAAAATCGGATGGTTGAAGTAGCAGTCCTGCTCCATCACGTCGCCGTCGGTGTGTCCGTATACGTCGGCCGCGCCGGCCGTCAGGTTGCTCGTCGCCACCGGCACGCGCACGCCCAGGGAGCGGACATATTCCTTCATCATGCCATAGAACTCACGGTTCTTTTTCGTGCCGAATTCGATGAAGTCCGCGTAGCGGGCCGGGCTGTCAAAGGATTCCCACGAGCCGGCGGCATCGCTGTTCGGCTGATAGAAGGCTCCGCCCAGAACGCGCACCGTTCCGGCCGCCGGGTCTTCGTCTTCACCCAGGCAGCAGGCGCCGTCCTTTGTCCAGGCCTGCACCAGGCCTTCGCGGCTTTCGTATTTCTTTAACAGGAATTCCGAAAACAGCCGGATCACTTCCTGCCGGTAGGGCTCGATCTGCGGCAGAGCGTCGGATCCCATCGTCCCGTTGATCGCCGATTCCTCGTTCGTCAGCTGCACCGTCATCACGGCCGGATCCTCGGCGATGGACAGCCCCGTATAGGGATTCACATGGGTCAGAAGCTCCCGCGCGTACTCCTTCTGCAGCTCGATGAGGCGCTCGTTGTACATCGGATAGCGCTTTAGGCAGGCCGGCGCGTCGCCGTCGATGCCGATGTCGTCCGCCTCCAGAAACTGCCGGGCGACGATCAGGTCGATGTGCAGGTAAATGCCCTGCTCCTTCAGCTTCGCGAAAAAGTAGTCGAAGCGGTCCCGGCCCTCTTTGGTAAAGACGCGGCTGCTGCCGTGCTCGTAGTCTAAGAGGGCACAGCCCGGGGCGCTGCTCCAGCTGCAGGGCTCCTCTGAAACAGGGGCGTCCGCCGCGTGCAGGCGGATGACGTTGACGCCCATCGACGCAAACCGCTTTGCCAGCTTCTCAGCCGCGGCGTGATCCGGCGTGCAGGAACGGGTCACCATGTTAAAACCGATGAAGCGTGCCCGTGTGCCGTCCTCATAATACATATGGCCGTCCTTCACCGACACAAAACCGTGCTTTCCGGCCGGCGCGTCCAGCAGATGAGAAAAATTGAAATCCCCGACGTTCGGCTCGGCCTTTCGGATGGAGATGTGATGATTCATGGCGACCTCCTCTATCTGATTCAAAAAGCGCGGCGGCTTTGCAGACCGCCGCGCTTCGGATATCCTTATCGTTTCATTGCTGATGCTGATACGTGTTTACTCTACACCCAGCGCCTCGTTTAAGTATCCGACATAGTCTTCCGCGCCGAAGCCTTCTACAGTGTCCTTGAATTCTTCCCAGGCGGCGTCATCGTCGATGTCCGCACGGCCGGTCACGAAGTCCGGAGCGCTCTGGGACACATAGGTGTTTAAGGGGCCCGTGATCAGGCCGGCCGCATCCGCCTGGTCGGCGGTCAGGGCAGACGTCACGTTCGCGTTCATCAGGCAGCCGGTGCCGATGTAGTAGGACATCTCGTCCTTCGCATGCTGTACCAGTTCGCTGTATCCGCGGTCCACAACCGCCTTGGGATTGCGGTGGATCACCCAGTTGATGTTGCTGGCGTCGTTTAAGCCGGCTTCCTTGTCGAGGGCTTCGCGGTTGATCACGAACACTTCTTCGCCGTCCTCTTCACGGACGCTGTAGCGGCCCTTGTCCAGGCCGAAGCTGCTGTAGAATTCATCCTGAAGTTCCGCCTGCTGCTCCTCGGAGAAGCCGTAGGTCGCAAGCACCGCGCCTTCGTCGCTGTACAGATAGTCAATCGCGGTCAGCAGCGCCGGCAGGTTCTTCGCCTCGGCTTTGTCGGTCACGACCACCGGAGCGGTCACCGGGGAATTCTGGAAGAACGCGAAGGGCTCCACACCCTGGACGCTCTTGTCGCCGTATTTATCGTTCACCGGCTGGCAGGCGCCGAAGACACAGATGTCGGAGGTCGCCGCGTCGCCGTTGTCCATGTTGTTGCCGAGAGAACTCTCCAGACCGTACCACAGGCCGACCTTGCCGCTCCAGACACCGGCGGTGTCGATGGAGGTCCAGACCACATCGGAGGAACGCTCTTCAAAGGTCGGATCCATCCAGCCTTCTTCATACCAGGTGTTCATGCACTGCAGGAACGCGCGGGAACCGTCTTCCACGTAGCCGTTCTGCACCACGCCCTTTTTGTCGATGTAGAATCCGAAGGATCCGCCGAAGCTCGAGCACAGGTCGCCGGTGGGATGATAGCCCAGGAAGTAGTTCTGGAAGCAGTAGCCGCCGTCGATGTTTTCGGTTTCAATGGCCTCCTTGAAGGCTTCGAACATGAATTCCCAGTCGCTGATGGTGCGGGGATCGCTGCCGCCGGAGGGGAACACCACGTCGTCTTCCCAGACCGTCTTCGCGTCATCCTGCCAGCCGCCGGTGAAGGCCTTGCCGGTATCCGGGTTCTTGCCGTATTTCACCAGCCAGTCGCGGCGGTACATAAAGCCGCCCCAGGGATCCTCGCCCATGTCGCCGACGTTGTACAGCTGCAGGATCTTGCCGTCATTCATCATGCGGCTCTTGTACTCCGGATGGCTCTCCATCCAGGCCGTGTAATTGGGCATGTACTTCGCCACGTAGTCGGTCAGGTCGATGATCATGCCCTGATCATACAGTTCGCTGACGGTCGCGTTGACGGCGCCCATGTCGAACACGTCCGGATACTCGCCGGTTGCGATCAGCGTCGTGATCTGATCCCGCATGTCGCCGGTCGGCTGGGTGAATTCGATCGCGACCTTCGCGGGCTCGCCGTCCACCTTCCAGACCTTGTCGAGCCAGTAGGAAACCACCGGCGCGTCTTCGTACTTATCCACAAAGTAGGCATCCACCGTGTGGCTTAACAGATAGGAAAACGTGGTGTCTTCCGTCACTTCCGCGGTCAGCTCTTCCTCGGCTTCCGGCGCCTCGGTTTCGGCTTCGGCTTCCTGACCGTCCGCGGCCGCGTCTGCTCCGTCGGTCTCCGCCGGCGTTTCGGTCGCAGCCGGTGTCGTCTGCTCCTGCGCAGGCTGGGTGCTGTCCGCAGATCCGCCGCTGGTTCCGCCGCAGCCGGCCAGCAGAAGCGATCCCGCTGTCAGGATGCTCAGTCCGAGCGCACATACCTTTCTAAATTTCATGTTTTGCTCCTTTCGTTTCATGACCCTCATTTGCAAGACCGATCCGGCGCCTCCGGTTTGTAACCTCTTTGCACCGGGCGTCTTTGACATCGGCTTCGATGGTTGTATTGTAACAGGTGAAAAAAGTCCGATATTGCAGAATCCGATTCTTCATTGTGAATTTCAGTTTATCGGACATGATTTCCTGCAGGAAGCGTTTCTTCGGTTCCGTCCGGCCGCACCAGGCGGCATTCGGTTCCTTCCGGCACCGACACCCGGATGTGAAAGGCCTGTTTCTCATCCATCTCCCATCGCACGCGGATTTCGCCGTACGGACAGATATGTGCGCATTCCGCCCAGGTCAGTCCGCCGCCGGGCACCGGTTTCACACGAAAGGTGCGGTAGCCAGCCTCCTCGGCCTCCAGTCCGCAGATCCGGCGATAGAAGAAGTCCCCCACGGATCCGTAAGCATAATGATTATAGGAAGACTCGCGGATCGTTCCGTCCGGTTCCAGTGCCTGCCACTGCTCCCAGAAAGTGGTTGCACCGTGGCGGATCTGATACAGCCAGCAGGCGCCCTCTTCCTGCAGAAGCAGATCATAGGCGGCATGAGCCTGCCCGTTGTCGCACAGGGCAAACAGGATGTAGGGCGTGGCCTGGAATCCGGTGTTCAGCGCGCCGCCGTTTTCGCGGATCATTTCGGCCAGCCGTTCCGCGAGAACCGCCCTCTGTTCCGCCGTGCCCAGTTCAAAGGCCAGCGGAAGAACGTACCCAGTCTGGAACTCTTCTTTTAAAAGACCGTTTTCATCGACAAACGTCTGATACCAGGCGCCGCTGATTTCTTCGGACAGCTTCGCATAGCGGGCACGCTCTTCGTCCTCGCCGATCACCGCGCAGATCCGGCTCATCAGCCGGCACATGTACGCCCAGTATGCCGTTCCGACCCACGGACCCCTGGCCAGCCAGTCCGGCACAGCACCGTAGGGCGCACACCAGTCGCCGAAGTGGAACGGATGCTTCCAGATATAAGGCGTGCCGTATTCCTCCGCCGAGAGCGCCGCCAGCTGTTCCACCGCGTTCATGTAACACTGCATCACCGGATACTGGCGCCGCAGAAGATCCGCGTCGCCCTCGGACTGATACAGCGCCCAGGGCACCATAATGCAGCTGTCGCCCCAGCCGGAGGTGACCATCTCGGGGGTGTGCCCCGTGCGCCGCGGAATGACGAACGGAATCTCCCCGTGTTCGCCCTGTTCGTATTTCTGGTCCAGCAGCCATTTGCCCAGGAAGTCCGTCAGGTCGAAATTGAAGCAGGCCGTGTCCGCGAACAGCGCGATGTCGCCGGTCCAGCCCTGGCGCTCGTCGCGCTGCGGGCAGTCCGTCGGCACGTCCACGAAGTTGGATTTCGCGCTCCATTCGATGTTCTTCTGCAGGCGGTTCAAATCTTCATTGGAACAGGCAAAGCTGCCCGTCTGCGGAATGTCGGAATATAAAGCGACCGCCGTCACCGACAGGATGTCCTCCGCGTCGATGCCGGAAATCCCCGCATAACGGAAACCCATGTACGTCAGCGTCGGAGAAAAGCGCTGCTCTCCGTCGGTACACGTGTAGCAAACCGTCTGCTTTGCGCTTCGCAGACTGTACACATACAATTCCCCGGGGCCCTCGGGACCGCAGACAGTGAATTTCGGAATGTCCGCCGGGTATGTCGGCGTCATCCCGCCGGGCGCGTGCTTTGCCAGAAGCTCCGCATGGCGCACCCGGACCGTCTGCCCTTTTTTGCCGTTCAGTTTCAGTTCCACGACACCGGCGATGTTCTGTCCGAAGTCATAAATCCACTCGCCATTGATGTCGTCGAAAAACAGCTCTTTTCCCTCCAGCCGTTCGTGAGCCGTCACCTCGGGCCCGTACTGTCCTGCAAGCATCGGCGAAAGGCGCGGCGTCATCGGCTGCGCCGGCTTCCACGCGGCATCGTCCGCCAAAAGCGCGATTCGCGCATCGTAGATCTCCCCATCGTACCAGTCGGCAAACCGCACCGGTCCTTCCTGTGTCACCTGCCAGGAATCGTCGGTTCCGATGATCTCTTCCGTCCCGTCGGCATAGGTGACGCGGATTTCCGCCAGAAGCGCCGGCGCGTCGGCCGCCATCTTCGAATAACTGTGCGTGGTATCGTCCACGTATGTCGTCCGGCCCACGGCCCAGCCGCCGGCGACGGTGATGCGCAGCCGGTTTTCCTCTTCCAGTGCATCGGTCAGATCATAGGTCTGCACCTGCAGGATGTGTTCATAGCTGGTAAAGCCCGGCGCGAAGTACGCCTCGCCGATCCGTTTTCCGTTCAGTTCCCCTTCGTAAATGCCAAACGCCGTGATCCGCGCTTTTGCGGCAACGGCTTTTTTTTCGCACCGGAACACCTTCTGAAACACAAACGGCACCGGCGATTCGGGTCTCTCGAACCGATAGGACAAATCGCTGATCCACTGTGCACGCCAGTTTGTTTCCTCCTGGAGAGCCTTCATCGCTTCCCTCCTTTTTTACACATAAAAACCGCAGGTTATCCGAAGAATAACCTGCGGGAGCGTTCTGCGTACTGTAAAAACCGGTATTGTATTGCGGAATCCGATTGTGTGCGGCGCCTGTTTACTTATACGTAAAGAATTTCACATGCAGCACGCCGGGCGTTTCCAGACCGAGCCGCGCCGTTTCATCGCCGTTGAACCGGCGCAGCGGCTTCCATTCGCCGCTTTCGAAGCTTCCTTCTTCCACCAGAAGAAGATCCAGGTTCGGCTTTGCGTCATCTCCGGAAGCCAGGGACAGGCTGCAGGCATTGCCCAGGAGCCAGCACTCCGTATCCGACACCGCCAGACACAGGCAGCAGCCGTCATTGCGGGTGCTCATCGGGCTCTGGAAGGTGGCGGTGACGCGAAATGCGCCGAAGTCCATTGTCGGATGCTGGGCCATAAAGGGACTTGCGCCTTCCGGCAGCACCGGCGGATCGGTCTCCGCGGAGACGGCCTGCAGGCGGTCCGTCCCGTACGCCTCGGCCAGCATCGGCACCATACCGCGCAGGTTCTTTCCGAGAATGCCGTACTCTTCGAAGCTCTGCGGCGTCTTTAACGCCGGATCCGTCACGTCCATGCCGAACAGGAAGCCCTGCACCGCGGTGAACGGATGTCCGATATCGTCAAAGCCGAAGGGCGAGTAACACATCGCGTGGTGATGGCCCACCGTGTAGACCATGCGCGGCGCGCAGTAGCTGTGCGTGGCCGCTTCCGGAATAAAGAGCGCGTTTCCGCGGCGGGTGTACTCTTCGCAGATTTCCTTGAAATACGGCACATAGATATCCGGGCAGTACACGTCAATCGACGGCGCGCAGAAATCCCACACCTCGTGCACCTTCGACACCGGGCCGCCGGTCGGATAGCTTCCGCACTCGCCGCCCTTGTCCAGCCAGCAGTTGACGGCCATCGGAAGCGGATATACCGCCTTGCCGGCCGCCGCGACATGCTCCACGAAGGACGAAACATAATACGCCGAGAAGATCTCCTCGGCTGCCGCGCCGAACACCTCGCTCCAGGTGCCGGCCGCCGCGCCGTTTGCGACCGCTTCTTTGATTTCCGGCGTCATGGTATCGGTGTGGGCCTTCATGTATGCCTCAAATTCCGCCGGAACAGGGCCGGAAAACAGGGCATCCGCCTCGTCAGAGACTTCGCGCGCGGCGCCGAGAAGACCGGTTTCATTTTCCACCTGGACGGCGACGACGGTCTGCTGCTCTTCGTCATACTCTTTCAGGAAGCCCATGAATTCCGCAAAGGCCTTCGCGTCTGCCTTCATGGTTTCCCTTCCCAGATAGGAAAGCGTGGTGTACATCATCTTCACCGGAATTGTCGGCGAGATCTGCCGGCCGGCCTTGTTCTTTCCTTTTTCAATCTGTGCCCGCGGGAAGCGGTCTGTATCCATCTTCACCCAGGCCGGCGCATACATGCATTCCGCGTTCTTCCAGCTGCCGAACCAAAGGAACACGATGTGCATCTTCCACTGGCGGGCCTGGTCGATCAGCTGCTTCGGAACGGAGAAGTCAAACGTTCCCTCTTCCGGCTCGATCATATCCCAGCACGCGGGCAGAAGCAGCGTGTTCATGCCAAGCTGATCACCGATCTCCCAGATCTTTTCCATGTACTCCGGCGACGAGGAATCGGAATTGTGCACCTCGCCTGCCAGCAGCAGATACGGTTTTCCCTGAACCGTCAGAACCTTCCTGTTTCCCCGCATTTCAATGGTTGGCATCGTCATTTCCCTCTCCTTTCGCGAATCTGACCGTTGAAGCGATAAAAAAACACACGGGTATCTTTAAAAAGCATATCGCATTTAAAGATACCCGTGCAACCAATATTTCGCGATTATCAAAGTTTTTTCACGCTGTGTCTTTTTAAACCTCTTCCCGTTCTTCCCCGGAAACGGTTTCTTCTTCGGTTTGTTCTTCGGTTTCCTCCTTCGGCACTCTCGGATCCTCGGAAAGGAAGGTGTCTACGAATCCGTCTTCAATCTTTTTGTACGCGCCGACCACGCCGTGCTCGATCGCCTTGTATGTGCCGACCGCTCCGCGTTCAATGGCCTTGTAAGCACCCACGGTTCCCTTCACCGCCGCCTGGCCGATGGCAGCATTCGCTTCCACGAAGTTTTCCATCGTCAGTCCGCGGCCGTCATCCTCGTTCCCGGCGGCTTCGCTGCCGCTGTCTGCGATCTTTCCGCTTTCCTTCAGCCAGGCGATCTCGTCGCGGATCGTCTCCTGATAGGAACGGGTGGTGTAGCCCAGCTCTTCTTTTGCCTTAGTGGAGTCGAAGTCATTATTCCGCGCCAGATTGTATACGGAAAAGGATGTCATCAGCGGCTTTTCGCCCTTCGCGGCCGCGGTCTTTTCCATGATCGAGCCCATCATATTCGCCACCCCTAAGGGAAGGAACATCTTTATGCCCTGCACACCGGCCTCCTCCGCCACCATCTTCGCAAAATCACGGAATGAAACCTCGTCGTTTCCCAGAATATAGCACTCGCCCTTTCTGCCCTTGTCCGCCGCAGCAATCGTACCGGCCGCCAGGTCACGGACGTCGCACAGGTTGAAGCTGCCGTCGATGCCGGCCGGCATTTCGCCCTGGATGATCTTGATCAGTGCGCCTGTGGTCTCGCCTACCGCGAAATCCTCGGGCCCCATGATGCCGCTCGGATGCACGATGCAGGCGTTTAAGCCCAGCTGGTTCGCGGCGTCCAAGACGATCTGCGAAGCCATGGCTTTCGACTGGCTGTAGCAGCCCTCCACCACGTTGGCGTTGAAACGGTCGACTTCCTTGATCTTTTCGCCCTTCGGCAGCTCCGGAATCGCGCCGGTGCTGCTGCAGTAGACCAGCTTCTTCACTTCCTTGTGCGACAGACACAGGTCGACGATGTTTCGGGTGCCGCCGACGTTGACTTCGAAGACCTTCTGGGAGAAATCCGGATTGACGGTCACGATGCTCGCAATGTGCATCACGATGGTCTCGGTGCCTTCCTCAACGGTGAAAAACTGATCCATCGCCGCGAGGTCGGTTAAATCGCCTTCGAACACTTCGGCTTCCTTCGGAACGAACGCCATGGCCGGATCGTTCGGCAGAACCAGGGCGCGCACGCGGTCGCCGCGCTCAATCAGCTGCCGGCAGACAGTGCCTCCCAGGAAACCCGCGGCGCCTGTGACAAGATAAAGTGTGTTGTTTTCCATTGTATTTCCCCTTTCTGTGCTTTTGTTCCTTCGATGGTGCAAGAATACACTTCTTTTGTTAGAGGAGAATCAGAGAAATGTTTGCGTTTTGTTAAATCAAAAAGACTCCCGCCGCCGTCTGCGAAAGCATCCGGCCGCGAGAGCGTCCTCACAAGAATCACATATGGTTAATGACGCGGCAGCGTTACGATAAACGTGCTGCCCTCGCCGGGGCGGCTCTCTACACGGATTTCGCCGCTCAGCAGCTTCAGAATGCGCTGCACGAGCGCCAGACCCAGGCCGTTTCCCTCCGTGCTGCGGGAGGTATCGCCCTGGTAGAATTTATCGAAGATCCGTCTTGCGGTCTCTTCGTCCATCCCGCAGCCGGTGTCTTTGATTTCGACGGTCACGGTGTCGGCATCCGAATACTGGCGGACCGATACCATACCGCCTTCCTCCGTAAACTTGAAGGCGTTCGACAGCAGATTCATCCAGACGTGCTCCAGGAGGCCATCGTCCGAAAGGATCGTGCAGGAATCCTCCGCGTCCACGTCAATGTCGATCCGCTTCTTCTCCCAGGTCTCTTCAAACTGCAGCAGGCAGTCCGTCACCTGCCGCGGGACGTCCGTCTTTGCCAGATCCGGAACGATTTTCTGGTTTTCGATCCGGTTTAAGCGCAGGATGTCCGTGATCAGATCCGCCATGCGGCCGGCGTTTTCACTGATGATCTGAAGCGACCGGCGCGTTTCCTCGTCCGGATGCTTTGCCAGCAGCAGCTGTGCGTTGTTTTTGATCACCGCCAGCGGCGTCTTCATCTCGTGGGAAACATTGGAGATGAAATCCGTTTTCAGCGTTTCGATGGAGCCGAGTTCTTCTGCCATCCGGTCGATGTCGAGAATGGTTTCGTCAAAGAAATCCCGGTCCTCCGGATTCTCGTGGACCGGCGCGATGTGGACGGAAAAATCGCCGCCGGCAATCTTTGCCGCAGCGTCTGAAATCCGGCGGGCCGGTTCCTCATAGTGCTTTTTGATCTGGCTGCGCATAAACAGCGTCAGGACAAAGGCCGCCACCAGCCAGTAAAACAGGCCGAGATGCGCCTGGATTGCGGCATGAACCTGATAACGGTTCATCAGAATCAGCAGGCCCTGGTCCATGCCTGCTGTCAGCGACAGGGCGATCAGTGCGACGCAGAAAAACCGCCGCGTCAGGTTGTCCAGCGGAAAGCGGCTGTCAAAAAACCGATGAATCCACCCTTTCATGACAGCACCGCCTTGTAGCCTAAGCCGCGCACCGTCGCGATTTTAAAGCCGTCGCAGCCGGACAGTTTGTAGCGCAGATTGGTGATGTAGACGTCCACGGCGCGCAGGGACGTGTCCGAATCGATCCCCCAGAATTCGTCCATCAGCTGGGCCCGGGAAAAGGTCTTGTTCGGATAGGACAGGAGTTTGAAGATGATATTGAATTCGCGGGTGGTCAGCGGAATCTCCTCGCCGTCCACCATCGCGGATACGGCATCGGCATCGAGCATCAGATTGCCCGCCGTCACTTTCCGGTCCGTCTCAATATTTGCCCGGCGCAGAAGCGCCCGCACCCGCAGCTCCAGTTCGTCCAGTTCGAACGGCTTCACCAGATAGTCGTCGATGCCGATGCGGAAACCTTTCTTTTTCGCCGCCAGATCGTCCCGGGCGGACATGAACAGAATCGGGATCTGTTTGTTGACGCTGCGCACGTTTTCCGCGAATTCGAAGCCGTCCGCCCCCGGCATCATGATGTCCGAGATGATCAGGTCATACAGGCTTCCGTACATCGCGTCGTACGCTTCGTTTGCGGTAAAAACCCCTTTTGTCTCAAAGCCGCAGTCTGAAAGCCAGGTACAGACCACCTGATTCAGCTGCCGGTCATCTTCCACTACAAGAATGTGAATCATGTTTACGGTGCCTCTCCTTCATGATACCGGAAGAAAACAAGTCAGAGGGGACTGTCCCTTTTGACTCTCTTTCTTAATCCACCCGCGACATGGTGTACATGAAATACAATGCCTGGTCGGCCTGATCGCCCGGAAGCATCGCGCGCACAGCCGCTGCAATATCATCATAGCTTACCGGCTGGTCCGCGTGATCGGCCCGCACTTTCAGAAGCAGCCCTTCCATGGCCTGCGCCGCTTCCGGAGGCATCATCGAAGAGAAACTGCGCCAGACGCTCTTTGCGCCCTGCGTCCATCCGGCATCCGAAAGGATCCCTGGCATTTTTGCCGCTTCATCTTCTATGCGTGTTTTTATGATCCATTCTTCCGTCACCGGTTCGTCCGCCGGAAGGCCCAGACGGACATACTGCTCGGCCGGCGCGTCCGCCTTCTTCAGTTCGTCCGCAAGAAGCTGTGCCATCCTTGCCTCCAGGGCCGGATCGTCCAGCCGCTCCTTCTCGCGCGGATCCTTTTGGACGTCATACAGCCGGGTTCCGTAATTCGCCGAATGCATATACTGGATATAGCCGGGACGCCCCGGAACCCGAAGCACCTTGCAGCCCTTGGTATTGGACAGCGGCCCGACGAATTCGGCATTGCGCAGTTCCTCTATGGTAAAGCGCATGTTCATATGCGTCGGCATCAGCGTGTACTCGTAGCAGTTCGTGTCCTGATCCGCCATCGGGGCGCGGAAATACACGTGTTCTCCGTCTGCGACAGCCACATGTCCGCCGTGGAATCCGAACAGGCAGGAGGACCGCACCGGACGGTTTTCCCGAAGCAGCGGCAGAAGGCTTACGCCCTGCATATCTTCCGGAATGGGAAGGCCGAAAAAGTCCAGCAGCGTCGGCGCAAGATCGATCGCCGAGGTCAGCGCGCTGCGGCGTTCGCCCGCAATCTTCGTTACGGGGTCGTAGATGAACAGCGGCGTATGACTGATTTCCTCATAGGCCGGCATGATGTTCTTCCCCCACCATTCGTGTTCGCCAAGCAGAAAACCGTGATCGGTATTGACGATCAGCAGGGTGTCCTTCCACATATCATGTTCGTCCATGAAGTCCAGGACTTTTCCCAGATATGCGTCACACATGGACACCAGCGCCGCGTACAGCCGGCGCACATGGGCGACGTCGGACGGACTTTGATCCTCACGGACCGGTTCGTAGGACGGCCAGTCCGTCTCTTTGCCAAGGTACTCCGCCAGTTCGGGATACAGTTCCTTCCACTGCGGCTGCGTAAAAAACGGTTCATGCGGATCAAAGCATTCGATCTGCAGGAACCAGTTCTGATTATCCTTGTTTTCTTCCAGAAACTGAAGACCTGCGGCAAACGTCACGGCCTGGGGCATGTCTTCTTCCCGCGTGCGGCGCCGGCGGTTCACCTGATCCTGCAGTTTTAAGAGCGTCCTCGGCGCGGAAGGATCCTTCGTCTTCGCGCCCATTTCGGCTGTTTTCCGGACCACTTCAGAACCCGCAAAGCACGGATCGCCTTCCTGGCCGCGGCTGCATTCCCATCCGCTGTAGCGGGTGTGATACGTTGCGCCGCCGTCCTCCCAGTAGTGCTGGTGATCGCTGACCAGATAGGAATAAACCCCGTTAAAGCGAAGAATTTCCGGGACACTGTCGTCAAACGGCTCCAGCGGCCCCCAGTCGCGCTGAAGGAAATTCATCCGCCCGTTATGCAGATCGCGCCGCGCCGGCATGCATGGCAGGGAACAGACGTAATTCTGCTCGAAGGTGATGCTCTTCTTTGCCAGACGCGTGAAATTCGGCGTCTTCACCCAGTCATTTCCATAAGGTTCCAGAAAGTGACGGCACAGCGTGTCGTACATCACCATGATGGCGCGCATGATCATCCCCCCATTCTCTTCTGAAAACAAAGCGCTTCGGTCCCATTCATCCGGCAGGACCGCTCCTGTGCACTCTGTAGAAATCATACCGCAACAGCGGTCCGCTATGCAACCGCATTTCAGGACCCCCTTCTGTTTTACAGCTGCCGTACCGGCCGCGGATCCGGCCGGAAGAAAAATGAGTCAAAAGGGACTGTCCCTTTTGACTCATTCGCCATCCTCAAAGAGGTGATTCAGTTCGGCGTACTGCTTTCGGTATTCCTCCAGCCGCTCGTACACTTCGTCCCAGTAGGCCTGGGATTTGTCGCGGGCCTCCCGGACGATGCGGTCGTGCTTTTCCTGTGCCTCCTCGATCAGCTTTCCGCAGGTTTCGTCGGCTTCCGCCAGCTTCTGCCGGCAGAGCTCGTCGGCGTTTTCACTGAGCAGGCGGATGTTGTCGACGTACTGGAGACAGGCCTGTTCGGAGGCCTCGAAGACGCCGTTTAAGCGCATGCACACTTCCGCGAGGGAACCGGATTCCTTGATGATAACCTGCCGGTCCGCGAGCTGCTCTTCGTGTTTTTCTTTCAGCGCGCGGATCTGCTCCTCATAGGCATCAATCGTCTCCTGCAGCAGTTCGTGATCCTCGATCACGGTTTTTTCGTAATTCTCCTGCCAGGCGGTCAGCTCCTTCTCCATGTCATTGGAGCGCTGGGTTTCCGTAAGCAGCATTTCCAGCAATTCGGCCCTGCTGCGTCGGCGCAGTTTTTTATCCGGTATGACCATAGGCGCATCCTCTCCGATCCATCGGCATCCGTTTTTCAGGCGGACGCAAACAGACGATTTCGTCCGATTGTGATTGATGTGTTTATTGTATCAGAGAAATGCACGGATTATATCAGTCAAAAGTATGATCATCGTTGATGACCAGACCCGTTTCGCGCGCCCGCAGCGCCAGCTCCGTCCGGTTGCGGAAGCCGGTCTTGTTCTGCAGGTTCTGGATGTGGGTTTTCAGCGTGCTTAAGGAGATGCACAGCCGGTCGGCGATCTCCTGGTTGCTGTCCCCGGTCATCAGCTCGCGGATCACCTCCAGCTCGCGCTGGGTAAACTCGGTGCTCGACGCGTTGCCGATCTGCAGTTCCGGCGTCTTCTCCGGGAAAATGTGCTCCCCGTCCATGGTGCGGTCCAGCAGGCTCATGAAATCCTCGCGGATCACCTCTTTGTACCAGAAGCTGTCCACGCCGATCTCGCGGGCCCGCTGCAGATACGAGTACTCCGGCATGGACGTGCAGATGATGATCTTCACCTTCGGATAACGCTGCTTGATCCGCTCCGCGGCGTCAAGGCCGTTCGCCCGCATGGACGTGCGCACGTCCATCAGAATCAGATCCAGGTCGTTTTTTGAGCAGTACAGCATCGCCAGATCCGCGTTGTCGATGGCGGCGGCCAGATGATACCGCCCGCTTCCCTCCACGAAGGTGCACAGCAGCTGCCGCGCCATCGGATCGTCTTCGACAATCAATACGTTAATCATGGTTCTTCCTTATCTCCTCTTGTTTTTCGAGCCGTCAGATGAATTCCACCCGCTCCTTCGGGATGTGCAAAAGCAGAACGAACTGCCGCCCGTCGGGGTACTCGACCCGCGCGCCGATGCGTTCCGCGGTCCGCCGCACCAGCCCCAGGCCTCCGCCTTCGGTGACCTTTTTGTATTTGCGCATGCCGTTGTTGGTGATGCGCAGATGGTATTCCGCTTCATCCTCCGTGATGTCCACGTACAGCTCGTCCGCGTGGGCGTGGGCGATGGCGTTCGTCATGCACTCCTGCACGGCCACGCCGATGACGTGCATGACGTCAAAATCCTCCGGAAACTGTCCGCTCGGAATCAGGCGCACGCCCAGATACTCCGCGGCCTCCGACAGCTCGCTGATCAGCGACGACGGCTCTTCCTCCTTCGCCTCGGTCAGCAGCATCCGCAGATCCCGCTTCCAGCGGTTCTGAATGTCCCGGCCCTGAATCGAGGTGTCCTGCCCGGTCAGATAGATCTTCGCGGCCAGCAGCTCTTCACCCATATTGTCGTGAATGCGCTTTTTGGTTTCCAGCTGCTCTTCCGCGCGGATCGTCTCGTCGACGATGGTGTTGTAGCGGCGCAGATGGCGGTTGCGGTCCTTCAGGGCCTTGTTGACTTCCTCCAGCTCCCGGACCGCCTTCTGCTCCTCGGTCACGTTGACCGCCTGAAGCTGTACCATAGCACCGATCTTCGTGTTTGTGTGCTCCCGGCCGATCAGCCAGGAATCGCCGTCGGTAAACGTCACCAGCTTTTTCTCTTCGCCGCTGACCTCCACCCCGGGCAGCACCTGCCGGTTCTCCAGAAGATCCCAGAACAGCTTCCCGTTGATGTAGGCCTCGCCGGAAATCCGCTCGCACAGATGATCCAGCGTCCGGTTGTACTGCATGATCTGCCCGTTTTCCGATGTAAAGCTGATTCCCATGGGAAGCTTGTCCAGTGCCTCGCCGACGGAAGCCGAGGTGATGCTCGTGACCCGGATCCAGATGACCCTGCACAGACGGATCAGCGCCAGCAGCATGAAAAACATCAGAACACCGATCCGGACGGGGATGGGAAGCCGCAGGAAAAACAGAGCCGGTCCGTCCATGCTGCCCCTGCGCCCGAGGGCGTATCCCGCGGAGTTGTATACCAGTACGAACAGCGTCAGGTCCGGAATGAGCGGCAGCAGCATCATCCGCAGGGAACGGCGCATCGGCACCGTAAAATAGATGGCGGCAACCGTAATCCCCGCCACCATGATGATCGTCGCGCAGAACATGCTCCAGGAAGGCACGGAAAAGAACTCTTCGATCTCTTCAATCAGATGACTCTCCGACATGTCTCCTCCTTTTCACCGTCATTCTGCATACACAGCAGGAAATTCGGCAGCAGGTCGCCGTCCGCAAGGGTCACCCGCACCGAACAGACCGTATCAAACCGCTCTTCGATCTGGCGCTGGAAGGACCGGTATGCCAGAATCAGCGCGCTCGAGGGGTAATCCTTCTCCGCCGTAACCGTAAACTCACACTCGACGCCGGACAGCCGCAGGTAATCGAGCGACTCTCGCAGCGCGCTGGTAAGCTCGAACACCTGAAAACGCTTCGATTCCCGCTGCAGCAGCATCATGTTGCAGCAGCGCTTCACATAGACCTTGTAGAAACACGCTTTGGCGAGGTTCGCGCGGAAGACCTCCTCGTCCTCGTTGGCCGGATCCTCCAGCAGACGGTCGATAATCTCCAGCTGGGGCTCCACCTCCCTGGCAAGCAGCGCGTACAGATGTCCCTGCTCCTCCGCCTTTGCCCGCTGCGCGATCATTTCGTTTTCCGCGCGCACGAGCATGTTGTCCTGCTCGAGCTCCGCCCGGCGCTCGTCGAGGTTCTGACGGGCAATGCGCACGCTTTCCAGATCGTCGATCCAGTACACGGCGCCGCCGGAGATCCGGTGCGCGCCAAGCCGGTGATCCTCGTCGAGCCACTGGGGTTCCTTCAGCGAGGCCCGGCGGACGCCGGCTTCGACATCCCAGTCGCCGCCGGTGCGGTAGCAGATGTTTCCGTCCTTGTCTTCGATCGCGATGGGCGCGTTGGACGCCTCAAACAGATCCATGAAATTGAAATTCGAGCGGATGCCGCCGAAGCGGATGCCCAGCTCCGTTCCGAGAATGGTCAGAAGGCCCCACACGTCCGACACATAGAACATCGCAACTGTGTCCGCCTGATAGCGTTCCCCCGCGATGTAATAAATCTGATAGACCATCGCCACCGCGTAGATCGCGTAAACAAAAATCACCCCGCGCTCGTTTTTGATGCGCCGCATCATGTAATGCACTTTAAACAGTGTCAGCACGTACAGAATATGAGCCGTCAGCATGATGGGGAAGATCAGCGGGCCGAAGGACATGCGGCCCGCCGGCACGCCCGCGCCCTCGTGGAAGACGATGACCAGATGATGCCAGTCGTTGGTCATGACGATCACAAACCATACCAGGCTCAGAACCAGGGTCAGATACCACCGTTTGTCGATATCCCTTCCGGCTGGCTGCCAGGAATGCATGGCGCCCAGAAACAGCGTGTTTGGCACGAAAACCACCGGCAGATAATAAAGGTACCAGGCCCACCGCCACGCGTCCGTTCCCGGAACAAGCACCTCCATCCGGTAGAGCTGGAACATCTCCCAGGCAAATACCAGCATCGTCGACGTGATGAGGAAAAACCGCGCGGCCGGATTGGGCACGTCCGTCGACAGAAACGCGGAAAACATCAGGCAAAGCGCGACAAAGATGATATAGGTAAAGGCCGACATCCGGACCGGGAAGTCCGGCAGCCGCTGATCGGCCAGCCGGAACAGACCGGCGATCAGATAAACCGCCAGACTGCCGATCATGATATAGATTGTAATCCGATCAACCAAGGTCGTTTTTTTCATCTTTACCTATACCGAATATCCTGCCCCGGATTTCCTCCGCGTACGCTCGCGCGGAGGAAATATGTTCCGTTTTCTAAAAACCGATGGTCTGCCGGCGGTCGCTGTTTCGGCCGAGCAGCTCTTCTCCCGCCGCCGTAAGGTCCTCCGGCGTCAGGCGGATCCGCTCGCCCTCCTTCAGAATCCGCTCGGACACGGCTTTGCCCCAGGTGCGCTCGTACAGGTTGCGGGCGAAACGGCCGTTGCCGAAATCGCGGCTGTCCATCACGCTCTGCGGCAAATCGTCAAAGAACTTCTTCGCGCAGTTTAAGAACGCGTCGTCGTAGTCCATCGAATCCGGAATGAACTTGCGGAAAATCTCGTACAGTTCGTCCCTGGTGTAATTGGGGAACTCGATCTTGTACGGAATGCGGCTGTTCATGCCGGAGTTGGCCGTCAGCATCGTTTCCATGTCGTCGGCATAACCCGCGAGAATCACGACCAGCTCTTCCGCGTGGTTTTCCATCTCCGCGATCAGCGTATCGATGGCCTCGCGGCCGAAATCGACGGTGCTGTGATCGCCGCGGAACAGCGAATACGCCTCGTCGATGAACAGCACCGAGCCGTAGGCCTCTCGGCAGATCTCCCGCGTCTTGATGGCGGTCTCACCCACATAGCGCCCGCAGAGATCCCGGCCGCGGTATTCGTAGAAGCGCCCGTTGCGCAGCAGCTTGCGGTCGGCTAAAATCTCGCCCACCAGCCGGGCCACCGTCGTCTTGCCGGTACCGGGAGCGCCCACGAAGCACATGTGCATGCCCGGCCGCGTCTTGACCGCGCCGGTCTGGGCCACCATGATCTGGTTGACGATTCCGCGCAGCTGCTTTTTGACCTGATCCATGCCCACCATGGACGCCAGCTTTTCCTCGCCGTGCTTCTCTTCGTCGCCGGTCTGGTCGAAGCTGACCAGTTTTTCCGGCGTAATTGTCTTTACGGTGATGCCGTTGGCAGCGTTGTACGCCTCCATCCGCAGCACCATCTGGTAAGTCGGATCGTAGCCATGTCGTTCTGTGA
>JAZQBE010000061.1:0-34091 GCA_045545575.1 Shuttleworthella sp. | reverse complement strand
GCCTTTACCAGACGGGGATTCGTGCTGATCACGCGCCGCAGCTGGATCTTCGCCAGATCGCGGCTGCCCTCCCGGCAGTAGCGCAGGGCCATGTTGAACTTGCGCGTCGCGCTGCGCATCCGGTCGAGCTCGCCGCGCGTATCCTGCAGTTCGGCCAGGTAGACGTCCACCCGGTTGTTCTGCGGCTGCAGGTTCTTGCTGATCACCCACTCCGCGAGGGCCGAGACGGTCTCGCCGACCTCGTAATAGCACAGGCCCAGCAGGTTGCGCGCATCGGTATGATATTTATTGAACTTCAGGGCTTCCTGCAGGCTTTTGATGGCACCGGAAAGATCCCGCACGCGGGCGCGGCGCAGGCCGTCGTTGTACCACGCGCCCGCCGCGAGCAGGATTCTCCGGTAGGTCTTCATATTCGCGCCGCAGTTCGGGCAGACCGGCTGGCTGCCCAGTTCCATGCCGCAGTTAAAACATTCCATGAATACGCATCCTTTACTGAATGATCGGCCTGCGGGCGGCCTGCTGCTGTTCCATGACCTCCTTCAGGATGTCCGTCACATCGGTCAGGTCCCGCCGGTGGATGGCATCTTCCGCTTCCTCCACTTCCATGCTCGGCTGGAAGTTCTTCAGTTCTTCCTCAAAATCGATCATAACAATTTCTCCAGGCGCGAAGCCACTTCTTCCATCATCTGCTGATACTTGGCGAGCTTTTCCTTTTCGGCCGCGACCTTCGCTTCCGGCGCACGGCTGATGAAGTTCTCGTTCTTCAGCATGCCTTCGCAGCGGGCGATCTCACCGGCCAGGCGTTCCTTCTCTTTGCCGAGACGCTCGCGCTCTTTTTCCACGTCGACAAGCTCGTCGAGGGGCAGATATCCCACCGCGTCCGGCAGCACGACCGAAACAGCGTTCTCCGGCACACCCGCGAGGTCTTCCTGCACGAGGACCGTCGAAGCACCCGCCAGCTGCTGCCAGGATTCCCGGGTCTTCGCGAAGGCTTCGCGCACGGCGGCGTCCGAAGCGACCACGTACAGATGGGTCTTCCGGGACGGCGCGACGTCCATGTCATTGCGCACGGTACGCACGGCGCGCACCAGGCCGATGGCCCGGTCCATGGCCGCGGCCGCGTTTTCATCCGTCCAGTCCGCGGAAAGGATCGCGGAGGCCTTCTCGCCGGCCGCCGGCCAGGAAGCGAGCATGATGGACTCCTCTTCGGGGCGCAGCGTGCAGTAAATCTCTTCCGTGACGAAGGGCATGAAGGGGTGCAGCAGGATCAGCGCGTCGGACAGCACCTGCTTTAAGGTCCACAGGGCCACATTCGCCGACGCCGGGTCTGCTTCTTTATTATACATTCTGGGTTTGACGATCTCAATGTACCAGTCGCAGAACTCGTCCCAGATGAAGTCATGGATCTTCTGCACGGCGATGCCGAGCTCGAACTTGTCCATGTTCTCGGTCACTTCCCGGGCCACGGTGTGTACGCGGGACAGAATCCAGCGGTCCGGAATCTCAAGCTGCTCTTCCGCCGGCACCGGAAGCTCTTCCTCCGGCAGGTTCATCATGATGAAGCGGGAGGCGTTCCAGATCTTGTTCGCGAAGTTGCGGGACGACTCCACGCGCTCCCAGTAGAAGCGCATGTCGTTGCCCGGCGCGTTGCCGGTCACAAGCGTCAGGCGCAGGGCGTCGGCGCCGTATTTTTCGATCACCTCCAGCGGATCGATGCCGTTGCCTAAGGACTTCGACATCTTCCGGCCCTTGTCGTCGCGCACCAGACCGTGGATCAGCACCGTGGAGAACGGCGACTTGCCGGTGTGGGCGTAGCCGGAGAACACCATGCGCACCACCCAGAAGAAGATGATGTCGTAGCCCGTCACCAGCACGTCGGTCGGATAGAAATAATCCAGCTCCTCGGTCTGCCGCGGCCAGCCCAGGGTCGAGAAGGGCCACAGGGCGGAGGAGAACCAGGTGTCCAGGGTGTCCGGATCCTGGGTCAGATGCGTGCAGCCGCACTTCGGGCACACCGCCGGCGCGTCCTTGGTCTTGC
The DNA here is from genome assembly GCA_045545575.1 of Shuttleworthella sp. Classification (GTDB taxonomy): domain Bacteria; phylum Bacillota; class Clostridia; order Lachnospirales; family Lachnospiraceae; genus Shuttleworthia. The sequence continues at coordinate 32,053 of JAZQBE010000061.1, read as the reverse complement.
GTACGATGATCTCGCCGCAGTCGTCACAGTACCAGGCCGGAATCCGGTGGCCCCACCACAGCTGGCGGGAAATGCACCAGTCGCGGATGTTCTCCAGCCAGTGCAGGTAAATCTTGTCAAAGCGCTCCGGCACGAACTTCAGCTCACCCGTCTCGATGGCCTTGATGGCCGGCTTCGCCAGCTCTTCCATCGCCACGAACCACTGGGGCTTCACCATGGGCTCCACCGTCGTCTTGCAGCGGTCGTGGGTACCCACGTTGTGCACGTGGTCCTCCACCTTCACGAGAAGGCCCAGCTCCTCCAGCTCGGCCACGATGGCCTTCCGGGCCTCGTAGCGGTCCATGCCCGCGTATTTGCCGCCGTTTTCGTTGATGGTGGCGTCGTCGTTTAAGATGTTGATCACCGGCAGATCGTGGCGCTTGCCCACCTCAAAGTCGTTCGGGTCGTGGGCCGGGGTGATCTTCACCACGCCGGTACCGAACTCGCGGTCCACGTACTCGTCGGCCACCACCGGGATCTCCTTGTTCACGAGGGGCAGAATCACGTTTTTGCCCACCAGATCGGTGTAGCGGTCATCCTCCGGATGCACGGCCAGCGCGGTATCGCCGAGCATGGTCTCGGGACGGGTGGTCGCGATCTCCACAAAGCGGCCTTCCTCGCCCGCCACCGGGTAGCGGATGTGCCAGAAATGGCCGGCCTGCTCCTCGTGCACCACCTCGGCGTCGGAAATGGACGTTTTGCACACCGGACACCAGTTGATAATTCGATTGCCTTTATAAATATAGCCCTGCTCGAACAGCTTGACGAACACCTCTTCCACGGCTTCGGAACAGCCCTCGTCCATGGTGAAGCGCTCCCGCTGCCAGTCCGCGGCGGAACCGATCTTCTTCAGCTGGGACACGATGCGTCCGCCGTACTCGGCCTTCCACTCCCAGGCGCGCTTTAAGAAGCCCTCGCGCCCCAGATCCTCTTTCGCGATGCCCTGCTCTTTGCGCTTCTCGATGATCTTCACCTCGGTGGCGATGGACGCGTGGTCCGTGCCCGGCTGCCACAGCGCGTTGAAGCCCTGCAGCTTTTTATAGCGGATCAGGATGTCCTGCAGCGTGTTGTCCAGGGCATGGCCCATGTGCAGCTGGCCGGTGATGTTCGGCGGCGGCATGACGATGGTAAACGGCTTTCTGCTGCGGTCGACCTCGGCGTGGAAATAGCCGTTCTCCTCCCACTTTTTGTACAGACGGTCCTCGAGACCGTTCGGATCATAGGTTTTGGATAACTCCTTGCTCATCCTGTCCTCCTTCGAAAATGATAAACGCCCTGTGCAGGCGCATGCTTGCATAGGGCGTCATAAACGCGGTACCACCTATGTTTGTTCTCCTCTTATCCTTGACGCGGACGAAACGGGCGGGCTTACTTTGCATGTTCGGCCGGCCGGCTCCGGGGCGACTTCCGCATCCCGTGTTGCAAAGGATCTTTCAGCCTAAGGACCCTCTCTCTTTCTGCAGCGTGGAAACGTACTACTCCCCTTCACAGCTTTTGTTTCATTGCGCAACATCATAGCACGAATCGGGAATGCTTGCAAGGGATTTCGGCCGTTTATACCCAAAGCCGCATCCAGAAATCGTTCTGTGCCCGGCTGAGTCCGTGTTCTTTATACCAGTGCATCCGGTACAGTTTTCCGTGGGCATCTAATTCCACCAGTTCTTCCAGCACCGGGCGCACGGAGTCCGGCAGATCCGGCTGCCGAAGCAGCAGGGCTGCCAGCGTCTTTTCCTTCTGATGAAACCGCTTTTTTTCGGCGGCAAACCGGCCGGTCAGGATGTCGGACGCATTGCGCAGAATCTTCTGTGCGCGGGACTCGCGCACCGCGCCCATCTCGTTGTCCTGATGCTGCCGGTAATAGGCCAGCGGCTCGTCCACACAATCCACGCGCCCGTATATGGAAGCCAGAAGCAGCAGCCAGCCGTCGTGCATTTCGATGTCGGAAAGGGCCTTTTCATCCGTGGCTTGAAGGGCCAGATCGCGCAGGGCGCGGTTAAACATCATCGTGCATCCCGCCGCCGGATTGTCGATCAGAAGCTGCGGATAGGCCGTGCGGTGCGGGCTTCGTCCGATGCTGCGGATAAAGGACGGCGCGGTCACCCGCAGGGCTTCGTCGGTGACGTACATGTCGGTGAAAACCGCCGCCGGTGTTTCCTCCGCGGCGGGTTTCTCTGTCAGGGCCGACAGGCAGGCGCGGGTCTTTGCGATCTTTTCGGGCAGCCACACGTCGTCCTGGTCCGCGAAAAGATAGAAATCCGCCTCCACCATGGAAAGAAGGAAAAAGAAATTGGCCGCCGCGCCGCCGGCGGGCGGTCCCTGCACCAGCCGGTAGCGGCCGTCTTCGCCGCCATGGTTTTCGATCCATTCGTTCAGCAGCCGCACCGTGCCGTCCGAGGACCCGTCGTCATGGATCATACAGATCCAGTCCCGGTCCGTCTGGTTTTCCAGCGATTCAAGCATCGGCAGCAGGAAGCGTTCCCCGTTGTATGCCGCCAGAAGAACCGCGGTCTGTCCCTTTGTCATATCCGATCTCCGTCCGGCTTAGCGGTTGAAACCGTATCCGGTCTTCGTTTCCTTTTTGTAGCGCAGGTTCGCGAGAAACAGGCGGGGATGCTTTGCGGTCTCCCAGAGCTTTTTTGCGATCCCGCCGGCGCGGAAGGCGGCCTTGTAGGAAACCATGGTCAAAAGCCGGTCCGCGTACGCGTCCGGAAAGCCCGGGTTTTCCCGCAGAAGCTGCAGGAATTCCATCGTCGAGGCATCCGTCCGCTTCGTGTCCTCCGACAGGTTGCTGCCGGTGTAGCGGTGGGTGTATAAGGCGGCGTCGAGATACTCGAACCGCCGGCCTTCGGCGAGCATCAGAAGCCACAGATAATAATCGTCGCTGCCGTTCGTCAGCATCGCGCGCGCCGTCCACGCCGCCGGAATCGCGTCGCGCCGCAGCAGCACCTGTCCGGGAGAGATGATCTGCGTCCCCACCGAAAGCCAGGTGTCCATGTCGTTGAGCCGCTGCACGTGCTCCTTCGTGCGAAACCACAGCAAAGCGCTTCCGTCCCGCTGCATCAGCCGCGCGTTGCACACCACGGCGTCCGCCGCCCCGCCCGCCTTCTGCACCGCGTAGGTCCACTGCATCAGCGCCTCCGGCGCGATCGCGTCGTCCTGATCGAGAAACAGGACCCAGTCGCCCGATGCCGCCGAAAGGCCCCGGATCCGGGATGCGTGAATGCCCATGTTGACTTCGTTTTCCAGCACACAGACGGAACACGCGCTGCCCGCAAGCAGGCTTTCGTCCACCGGCGTATCCGGGCTGTCGTTGACCAGGATCCATTCCGCGGCGTCGCTGCCGTCCAGGAAGGAGGCCGCCGTCGAAAGCTGCGTCCCCAGATCCTTCAGATATTCATTTCCCTGATAAAACGGGGTGATGACGCTGATCTTCAAAAGCTTCCCTCATACTTCTTTCCGAAAAACTTGGCCGCCAGGAACGCGCCGCCCTTCTTCAGCCAGTTCACCGGCTCGATGGACATCCACGGCACCGCTTCCGCGGTCAGGCCGTTCTCCTGCTGTTTTTTCAGCCACACGTTAAAGAGGATCTCACTGACGCGCCCATACAGCCGCTGATCGAAGGCGCTTTGCTCCTGCGTCTTCGGGCCGGCCTCAAACCGCTCCTCCAGTTCGCCCAGAATCGGAAACAGCCAGCTGCAGTAGGCATCCAGCGTTTCCCTGCGCGCCACGAGCATGTTGAACATATAGCCCCAGGTCCGGGCGTACACCGTCTCCACAGCCGGTAGGTATTCCGGGCAGCGTTCGGCGATGATCTCCTTCGCCAGATCCAGATGCCGGCCGTCGTGGGAATGCGCGTAGTGGCTGTAGAGGGTTTCGATCAGATAATTGCGCTCCTTCGGCACGATGACGTCCGCCCGGGAAAGGATCTCCTCCGCCTGGGCCGCCGTCAGCACGCTGTAGACCAGCGCGTTCTTCTTCCGCTCCCGCCGCGGCACGACGGTCAAATGGCGCCGGTAATGCACCAGTCCCACCGCGTCCGCCGGCCCGTCGAAGGCCGCCGGATGGCACAGCTTTGGGTTCTTCCAGGCCCAGTACAGCCCGGTCAGTTCGCAGTAATAGGGATTCTTTTCGGAGATGTTCTCCCCGGTATCGTCCCGGGCATAGCCGAAATCCTCCTTCCCGGCCGCGCCCACCCGAAGCGGCAGGTACGACGGCTCGACGGGCATCTCATATTCTTTATGCGTTGCGACAACCATGCAGATCTTCATTGCATTTCCTCTTCACCGATCATCCGCGGTACTGTTTGATCTTCGCAAACAGGTTCGGGAACAGATCCCGGACCGTCGTCACCAGAAGGCTGCGGCGGATGGCCTTGCGGATCTTCCTCTGGGCCAGCGGCAGATAGAAGAACCGCGCCAGAAACCCTTCGGCGGGCAGCACGCCGCGCAGCCGAAGATACAGCGGATCCTGCAGCTCCCGCTCGGCCTTGGCCTCGATCTCTTTGGCCGGCGTGCGATGATGCTGCTCCCGGCCGATCATGGACAGGAAGCTGCGGAAATAGGCCGTCGACGTCTGCGAAAGGGTTTTTTCGTTCAGCGAGCCCCATCGCTCCTGCTGCGCCAGAAAATCCTCGAACCGCTTCTTCTGCAGCATCAGGTAGTTCGGCTGGTAGCGGTCCGTCAGGCGGTTCTGCCCCTGGTTGCGGTAGCCGTACAGCACGTCCTCGAGGATGATCAGGGCGCGGACGTGGTCAAACACCGACAGGTTGAACATGATATCCTCGATGTGGGGATACCGGACGAACTTCAGGTCGTGCTCCATCAGCAGTTCCCGGCGGAACGCCTTGTTCCAGCTGTAGCCGTACAGCGTTTCCTGCTCCATCTCGGCCACCGCCAGATGAAGGGAGCGCGCGCCCAGAAACATGCCGTTCTCCCCGGTGTTCTCTCCCTCATCTCTCCCGTTTTCGATGTGGAAAAACGCCGTCGGCAGCGCGTGCGTAACGGCATAGAAAATCTGACCGTCGCGGTTGTAATAATCCTCCTCGAGCCCGTAGACCACGACGTCGGCAGGCAGCTTGTGAAGGGCCGCGGCCACCGTGTCCATCAGCTCCATGTCATACCGGTCGTCCGGATCCAGAAACAGGACATACTCCCCCTGCGCCTGGGCCAGGCCGGTATTGCGCGCATCGGAAACGCCGCGGTTTTTCGCGTGGGAAAGGACATGGATCTTCTCGCAGCCCTCCGCATAGGCCTGTGCGGCCGCAAGGGTGCCGTCCGTCGAAGCGTCGTCCACCACGATCAGTTCCCAGTCCGGATACGTCTGCCCGAGAATGTCGGAAACCGCGTCGTCCAGAAAAGACTCCACGTTATACGCCGGCATGATCACGGAAAAGAACGGCCGCTTTGCTTCCTGCGGGCCGGCTTCCCGGTTCGTGTTTTGTTCCTGATTCTGCAATGTATACTCCTCTGCAAGGTCTGTCCGTTTTCCGGTGTTTCAATCATTATATCCAACCCGCAAAAAAATGAAAAGACATGCGAAAAAGTGCTTGACATTGTTGTTAGCCTATGCTAACATATCGTCAGGTTAGGAAATCCTAACTCTCCTGTTGGTTTTGCTTTGTATCTTCAGACCGTATGCCAGCGGTCCGACTCCCATATCCGGATACATCAAGCAGAACTCCTTTACAAAAAGATGTCGCGAAAAACCCCCGGCGGATCGCCGGGGGTTTTTCGCATCCTGCGTTTCTTATTCTTCTTCCCGCAGCAGCACGCCCTTCAGGCGCTTGTAGGTGAAAAAGGTGATCAGGGAAACGATGCCGTATTTGATCAGGTTGAACGGCGCCACGGCAAACACCATCATGGTAAACAGATCCGTAATCCGCCCGGTGATGGCGCTGCCCATCGCGATGATGGTCTCCATCGGCAGGTTGTATAACGTCGAATACATCGGGAAAATGACTGCGTAATCCAGAATCATGTAAAGAATCGTCACGCACACTGTCGCGGCCAGCAGCGAAAGGGCCGCGCCGCCCTTACCCTTTTTGAAATGATACACCAGCGCCGCCGGCAGGATGTAGGAACAGGCCCCGAGGAAATTCGCGAGCTCCCCGACGAAGGCGGTCGTCGTTCCCCGGAAGATCAGCTCCAGGATGTTCTTGATCGCCGCGATGGCCACGCCCGCGGCGGGCCCCATCATAAACGTGCCCAGCATGGCCGGCAGGTCCGAGATGTCCATCTTCATAAAGGACGGCGCGATGGGCAGCGGAAAATCGATCAGCATCAGCACGACCGAAATCGCGCCGAACATGGCCGTCATGACCGTTTTTTTCGTGGTCCAGGTCTTTTTTGTTTCTGTGTTCATGGCAAAACCTCCGTAAAAATAAAAACGCCTGCAAAGACAGATCCATCTTTACAGGCGTTTCTCGTTCGGAGATTCTGTAATCATGCATCCATCTTTTCCCATCCGGACTGTAACCGTCGGTTCCGGAATTTCACCGGATCGGCCCGCTTTGCGGGCTCGTGGACTGTAACCACCGGTCAGGACTTGCACCTGCCCCAAAGAATGTTTGCGGATGCAGCTGTCTGATACAAAACAGTTGCACAGATATGTTATAGGCGTTTGCCGCCCGCTTGTCAAGAAGCGGTTTGGGTCTTCAGAACCGGAATCCGCGCATGAACAGATGAATCAGCGCGAGCACCGCCAGATGCGCCGGATAAAAGATGTAGAAGAACCATTTCGCGGCCTTCGGTGCCACATTTCCGCGCTTTCCGCTGTAAAACACCAGCGTCAGCACGCCGGAGCAGGCAATGGCCGCCGCGCCGCCGACGACGCTTCCGGCGATCCGCGTCCACGAAATGTGGTCCTGGACATGGTAAACGTATCCGCTCAGCAGTTCGAAGACAATGAATATGGCCGCCGCGCGGACATAGGCCGAAATCCAGACGCCGCGGTTCTTCGGATCGGTCCAGCTGCCGGTCTTCTGCGCGTTCAGGAACATCCAGGTGAAGCAGACCGCCATGATCGGCCAGTCGCACTCGTTCGACAGGATGACCAGCGCGGCCAGAAGTACGATGCGAAGAACCGGCTGTGTGACCCGCTGATGAACCTGGGCCGCCAGAAAGCACAGCAGCAGGGTAAACAGCATGTTGTAGGGCGGAAGAAGCATCTCCTTTAACGTCATCGCGCCGTCGAAACAATAGGCAAAGGGCGCCTGGGACAGCAGGGCGAACCCCAGCAGCCGCAGGGCGTACCGGAGGGGGGACCGGGTGTAGCGCACCCCTTCCACCAGGAAAAAGCACATCGTGACGGCCGTCACATACCCGATCGAGGTCAGAACGATCCATGAAACGGAAAACCTCGGCAGAAACACGTTTGCGATATGATTTAAAAGCATCGCGATCACCGCGATCAGTTTGATGGCGTCCCTGGAAAGAATTCGATGATCCTTCATGCAGACTCCTGTCGCATTCTTCGTTTACAGTTTTTGAGCGCACACGTCCGCACAGCAGCAGTGTTCGCAGTCGGGTTTGCGCGCCGTGCAGACCGCGCGGCCGTGCAGCACGAACCGGTGGCAAAGGTCATTGCCTTCCTCCGGCGGAATGATCTTGCGCAGCGCCGTCTCCACCTTATAGGGCTCTTTGACGCCGTCCACCAGGCCCATCCGGTTCGACAGGCGGATGCAGTGCGTGTCCGTGACGATCGCGGGCTTGCCGAACACGTCGCCGAGGACGAGGTTCGCGCTCTTCCGTCCGACGCCGGGCAGCTTCAGCAGCTCCTCCATCGTGTCCGGCACACCGTCCCCATACTGTTCGTGGATGACCTTCATGCAGGCGGAAATATCCCGCGCCTTGCTCGGGCCGAGGCCGCAGGGACGCACGATTTCTTCAATCTGCGAGACCTCCGCGCCGGCGAGGGCTTCCACGGTCGGAAACTTCGCGTACAGCTTCGGCGTGATCTGGTCCACCCGGGCGTCCGTGCACTGGGCCGCCAGGCGGACCGAAACCAGCAGCTGCCAGGCGTCTTTGTAATCCAGCGTGCAGTGCGCGTCTGGATATTCCGCTTTCAGGCGCTCGATCAAAAGAAGCGCGCGTTCTTTCTTCCTCACGGCCCGGTTCTCCTTCTATTAGAATATATGTCATCCGATGCGGCGGTACAGCTCGGCCAGCCCGCGGATGCTTCTCGCCAGCTCCTGCGACAGGAAATGCGGCTCTAAGCGCCACTGCCAGTTGCCCCAGGCGACACTCGGCGTATTGATCCGCGCTTCCTTGCCCTTCACCAGGTAATCCTGCAGCGGAATGATGCACAGATCCGCCACGGAACGGTAGGCTTCGCGGATGAAATCCCAGACAAAACCGCCCTCGTCCGTGTTTTCGGAATGAATATACGCCCGCACAAAGGCGCGCTCGCCGTCGTTTAAGGCACCCAGCCACTCGCGGATCGTCGGATTGTCATGGGTCCCCGTGTAGACGACGCAGTTTTTGATGTGATGATGGTTCAGGTACTCGCTGTCGTAGGCGCCGAAGGCGAACTGCAGCACCTTCATTCCCGGGAAACCGCTGTCGCGCAGCAGCTTCTGATTCTTCGGCGTAATGATGCCCAGGTCTTCCGCGATGATCGGCAGACTGCCGAAGCGTTCTTTCATGACATTGAAAAAGTCCATGCCCGGGCCGTCGTGCATCGTGCCGTTTTCAGCGGTCTCGTCGCCGTAGGGCACATTGTAATAAGCCGAGAATCCGTGGAAATGGTCAAAGCGCAGGATGTCGGCCAGCTGCGCGTTGCGCGCCATCCGGCGCATCCACCAGTCGTAGCCTGTTGTCTTCTGATAGTCCCAGTCGTACAGCGGATTGCCCCACAGCTGGCCGGTCGCCGAGAAGATGTCCGGTGCGCAGCCGGCGACGCCGGTCGGCACGCGGTCAGCGTCGAGCTGGAACAGTTCCGGATGGGCCCAGACGTCCGCGCTGTCCGGCGCCATGTAGAACGGGATATCGCCGATGATGTCGATGCCCTGCACCGCCGCGTAGGCGTGCAGTGCTTCCCACTGGCGCTCAAACACGTACTGCAGAAACCGCTGGAAATCCATCTCTTCTTTGCATGCATCAGCCGCCTCGGCAAGGGCTTTCGCATCGCGCAGGCGCAGCGGCGCGTCCCAGTCCTGCCAGCTTCTGCCGCCCTGGGATTTCTTGACGGCGGTAAAGAGCACGTAATCGTCCAGCCAGTCCGAAGCCTCGTTCAAAAAGGCCTCGTAATCCTCCCGAAGCGTCCGCGCGCCCTTGCGCTCCTTGATCGCGCGCAGCGCAAGCCGGTAGGGATCGGTCTCGGTTTCATTCTCTGCATTATTCCCGGTGTTCGCTTCGCCTGTTTCGGCGGCTTCCGTCTGAGGATCCGCATCCGCGGGCGTTTCCGCTTCCGGTTTTGCATCCGTCCCTTCTTCGGGCTTCTTCTCCGGCTCCGCCGGCGCATGCAGCTTTAAGAACGTCTCGCAAAGGCCGTCGTTGTCCGCCGCCGTGCCGTTTTCCAGCGCCTCGAGGAACCGCGCATAGGCTTTGTGCAGCAATTCATAGCGGTGCTCATAGAGCGCGCCATAATCCACCCGGCAGACATCCCCGCCCATCGGCGTGCTGCGCAGCTCTTCCTCCGTAATCCAGCCGCGGCGGATCAGATCGTCCGGCGCAATAAAATACGGATTGCCCGCAAACGCCGAAAACGGCTGGTACGGCGAATCGCCGAACCCCGTCGGCCCCAGCGGCAGAATCTGCCAGCGGCTCTGGCCGGCCTCCTTCAAAAAGTCCACGAACTCGTATGCTTCCTTCGAAAAGCAGCCGATCCCGCCTTCCGACGGCAAAGAAAACACCGGCATCAGAATTCCGCAGGAACGCGGCATGGCCGGTGCATTATCAACGATCTCTGTCTTAAAATCCAGATCTGTATTCATCACAAACTTCCTTTACAAATGCAAGTCAAAAACGACATGTATAACTATACCCGAAACGAGGGGATTTGTATAGGTTTTGAAATGCATCAAGCATTTCAAAACCGTACACACCCAGCGCCGAAGGCGCGTGCCCCGCGAAGCGGGGTTTTTCCGCGATCTTAACTCCCCGCCTCTCCGCCATCTTGCTTCCCCCGCGGTCATCCTTCCCGCATCTTTAACAAAACCCAAACAGTTTCCTAACCTTCGCTTTACATTTCCCGTTTATCCTGTCATCATCAAAGCAAACACACACTTTCAAAAGGAGGAAGTCATGAGCGAAGCACAGGAAATGGTCATTTTACTTGGCGAAGAGAACACGAAGATGATGGCAGAGAAATTCCAGGTCAAATATCCCACCCCGGTGGACACCGACATGGAAAAGAAAATTCAGAACCGTCTCTTAAACGGATTTGAGAACTGGAACCGCGGGTTCGACGCGTGGAAGGAATGGGGCAACACCCTTTACACAAACGATTCCATCTACAACGTCCACAGTGTGCGTCTGACGCTGCAGGAGTATCAGATGGCCATGTTCGGCACCTTAAAGCGCAACCCCATCATGATGGGCGATTTCTACGATATGCTGATCGTGGACGACTGGACCGCCATCCACTACGCCATCAGCACCACCGGCGCCGACGGTGTGGAGCATCCGGGATCCGTCATGGAATTTGTAAAGTTCCACGATTACGGCGAAGAGATGGGCGCCCGCGTGGTGGAAGGCTGGGCCGGCATCCGCGCCGAGGACTATGACATGCTTTCCCGCATCCAGAATCCGGAAGGCAAGGCGATTCAGGAAGCGGTTATGAAGGAAGTGCTCGACACCGTGATCCCGGAAACCGACGACCTGACGGTCAAATACCCGGTGAAGTATCCGACCACCTTTAAGACCCCGCTGGCCGAAAAAATCCGCATGGCCGTCTTAAAGGAATTTGATGCCTGGAACGCCGGCTATGAAGCCTGGGAAGCCTATACCGACAGCATGGCGACAGACAGCTTCAGCCGCAATCTGTATCTGACGGAACAGGATCTGAACACTTACAAAGCGACCGAAAAGGAGCGCATGGAACAGGACGGCATGAAGCGCGTCTTCTTCGACAGCCTGATCGTCAGCGGCGACCGCGCAGCCATTCACTACCGCGTGACCAGAATCGATCCGGCCACCGGTGAGCGTTACGCTGCCGACATGATGGAACACATCCACTTCGTCGAAGACGGTGACGATGTCAAAATGGACGCCCGCTGGACGTCATAAGCGGAACGGGTGCCTGGCCCCCGTTCCGCGTTTACGCCGGTTCGGAATAGCGCTCCCGGATCGTTTCCAGTTCCTCTTCCGTCACGCCGCAGGCGCCGGTCAGGTAGCCGATCGGGCCGCCCCAGGTTTCCTTCATGTAACGCCAGGCGCTTTCCATCATCGGCAGGTACACGCCGGCCATGGTTCCGCACATCGACGGAAGAAGGTCTTCCTCCACACCCTTTGCGCGCAGCTTCGTTTCCACTCCGGCCACGTTTTCAGCAAAATACAGGTTGCTGATTTCGTAATCGATGGTGATGGTCTCCCAGTCGGCGCCGAGCACTTCGAGAATCAGGCCGGAGGCGATGCCAGTGCGGTCTTTTCCGGTAAAGCAGTGCCAGAGCACCGCGCCCTTGTCGTTGGCCGCCAGTTCGTGGAAGAATACGCCGAGGTTCTCCTGACCGTAGGGGCTGGCGACATAGGCGGCATAGACGCCGCCGTCCATGCCCATGTATCCCTGCCCCTCGGCCCGGCTTTTGCGGGCCATGTAGATCATCAGATCCATAACTTTTTCCGGATCGGGGTGTTCGGGGTCAATATCGTTCCCGGGGATATCGTCGATGTGTCCCTGGAAACGGGCCGCCATGCTTTCCTTGATGAAATTGAAATCGATGATCGGCGCAGGCACCCACTTCGCGCCGGGAATCTCCGGATCCGGCATCCGCGAATACTCCGTCGGATCGCGCATGTCCAGAATCAGAGAAAGGTGGTAATCCTCCTGCAGCTTGCGCAGATCCTCTTCCGTCGCGTCCATCAGCTGGGTGGTGCGAAGCAGCAGACCTTCCTTGATGCGGCGTCCGTTTTTCAGCGGCAGACCGCCCAGCTGGCGGGCATTGTTTAAGGACAGCGGAATCGCCGTGATTTCCTTGTAGTGTTCCAGCACGTCGGCCGGCATGGTGTTCATCTGTACCATAATTCCTCCCGGTTCCTCTGCTTTACGCGAAGCAGGCACGATGGTCTTTTCAGAAATCATACACGAAAGCAGCCGTTCGGGCAAGCGGAACGGGTGCCTGACCCCTGTTCCGCTTCGGCGGGTCAAACAAACCCCGGTTCCGCTTTCTGTTATACATTCTATTCCCACACTGCATAGCCACATGCGTCTGCTATAAGTTATAGTTATAAGGGCTCCCCGAATGGGAGCTTTTTTGTTTTTTAGAAACGGAGGCAATCCATGACCAAGTATGTATTTGTCACCGGCGGCGTCGTATCCGGTCTGGGCAAGGGCATCACGGCCGCATCCTTAGGGCGCCTTTTAAAAGCGCGCGGCTATTCCGTCACGATGCAGAAATTCGATCCGTACATCAACGTGGATCCGGGCACGATGAACCCGATCCAGCACGGGGAGGTCTTTGTGACGGACGACGGCACGGAAACCGATCTCGATCTCGGCCACTACGAGCGGTTCATCGACGAATCCCTCGACTGCCACGCCAACGTGACGTCGGGCAAGATCTACTGGTCGGTGCTCAACAAGGAGCGGCGGGGCGATTACGGCGGCGGAACCGTGCAGGTGATTCCACACATCACCAACGAGATCAAGAACAGCTTTTATCCGGGGATGAACGGCATCTACGGCGAAGGATCGTTTCTGCGGACCGCTGCTACGGATGCCCGGACCGATGCCTCGGGTTCAGATCCGAAAGGCGCCGATGCGGACCGCATCGTCATCATCGAAGTGGGCGGAACCGTCGGCGACATAGAAAGCCAGCCGTTTTTAGAGGCCATCCGGCAGTTCCGCCATGAGCAGGGCGAAGGCCAGACGGCGCTGGTGCACGTCACGCTGCTTCCCTATCTGAAGATGTCCGGTGAATTGAAGACGAAGCCCACCCAGATGAGCGTGCGGGAACTGCAGGGCATGGGTCTGCATGCCGACGTCATCGTCTGCCGCACGGAAGTGCCGGTTACAGAGGACGTGCGGAAAAAGATCGCCCTCTTCTGCAACGTGCCGCCCAATCGCGTGCTGCAGAACCTGGACGCGCCGTCCCTGTATGAAGTTCCGCTGATGATGGAAAAAGAGCGGCTGGCCGAAAACGTGCTCGACATTTTACAGTTGCCGCAGAAAGAACCGGATCTGAAAGAATGGCGTGCCCTGACGGATGTGCTGCATCAGCCTTCCCGCAAGGTGGAAATTGCCATCGTGGGGAAATACACGGCGCTGCATGACGCCTATTTAAGCGTGGTGGAATCCTTAAAGCACGCGGGCATTGCCAATCATGCCGATGTATCCATCCGCTGGGTGGAATCGGAAGACGTGGAGGAACGCGGTGCGGATGCCATGCTTTCCGGCACCGATGGCATCCTGATCCCCGGCGGTTTCGGCGCCCGCGGAACGGAAGGGATGATTCTTGCCGCGGAATATGCCCGCACACAGTGTATTCCGTACCTGGGCATCTGCTTAGGCATGCAGATGGCCGTGGTGGCATTTGCCCGGAACGTGCTGGGATACGCAGACGCCAACAGCACCGAGCTTTCGCCTGAAACCACCCATCCCGTCATCGACCTGATGCCGGATCAGAAGGGCGTCACGGATCTGGGCGGAACCCTGCGGCTCGGAGCGTATCCCTGCGAACTTGCGTCAGGAAGTCTCGGCGAACAGCTTTATGCGGCGGGCAGCAAAACCGCACATCCTCTGATCATCTCCGAGCGCCACCGTCATCGCTATGAAGTCAATAATGATTACCGGGATGCCCTGACTGCCGCCGGAATGGTGCTGTGCGGACAGTCTCCCGACCGTCGGATTGTGGAAATGATCGAGCTGCCGGAACATCCCTACTATATCGCCACCCAGGCCCACCCCGAATTCAAGTCCAGGCCCAACCGCGCGCACCCGCTGTTCGTCGGACTCGTCGCGGCGGCACTGAAAACCGGAACGGGTGCCTGACCCAAAAGTGGAACGGGGGTCAGGCACCCGTTCCACTTTTTGCTACACCTGAAGGATCATGCTCCAGATCAGGATCGCCGGGATCGAGCACAGCGTGGAGAAGATGACCAACCGCGTCGCGAAGTGCGGATCACGGTCGTATTTGACGGCGAGCATGCTTGTCGTCGCGGCGGCGGGCATGGCGGCGAGCAGGGTCGATACCCCGCGCACGAGGGGGCTCACAGGCAGCAGGCCCAGGATCAGATACAGGATCAGCGGTACGATTACCAGGCGGTGGATCGTGTAGTAGATCACTTCACGGTCCACCAGGGTGGGCAGATCGATTTCCGCGAGGATCATGCCGATCACCAGCATGGACAGCGCCGTATTGCAGCGGCCCAAAGTCTGCACCGGGGTCATAATGACCGGGGGCAGATCGATGCCGAATGCCATCAGGACGATGCCGATGGCGCAGGCGATAATGCAGGGATGTGTCAGTACTTTTTTCAGAAGCTGCCCGTTGGAAACGGCGGCTTCTTTTTGTTCTGTCCCGGTTTTTATCCTGGGGATCGTCCCGGTTTCCATCCCGGCAGCCGTTCCGGAATTCCTGCCGGTCTCCGCCGGCCGGCTCGAATACATGCGGATGCCTTCCGACCACATCATGATGCGCTGCGGAATCAGGTAAATGCTGGCCAAGGCCAGGCCGGTAGCGCCGAAGACGCCTTCCGCGATGGGATTGCCGAGAAATCCGGCGTTGGAGCTGATCATGGCATAGGCGACGTTGACGTGATGATCCGGATTGTCCCTCCGGAACAGAAAGTGTCCGTACAGCATCATCGATGCCTGAAGCGCGATGGAAATCAAAAGGATCGCGATGCCGTCGCGGACCATATCCGTACCGAGATCGACGGCAAAGCTGGTGACGATATTGCACGGCAGCACCACGTTGATTACCAGATCCGTGATATTCTTCTGCCCCTCCACGCCGATCAGGCGAATCCGCTTCAGCAGAAAGCCCACCGCAATCAATGAAAAAATCGTCACCTGTAATGTCAGCAGTTCCATCGTGTACATCCCTCTTCGTTGCCGCTCTGTCTGAAATAAACTATACTGTACACAGTCCTGTTTCCGTGGTTCGGGAGGTCCTGTATGATTTCCAATCTTGAATACTACCGCACGTTTTTCTATGTCGCAAGCACCGGCAGCTTCTCCAAAGCCGCGGATGCGCTCTGCGTCAGCCAGTCCGCTGTCAGCCAGTCGGTCCGGAAGCTGGAAGCGGAACTGGGGTGCGCGCTGTTCGAGCGCACGACACGCCAGCTGCATCTGACGGCGGCGGGCGAGGCTCTGTTTGAGCGTGTACGGGATTCCGCGCGGATGCTTTCGGAAGGCGAACAGGCCGTAAACCGGATTCTGGATGCGCAGACGCATCTTCTGTCCATTGGTGCGACGGAAACCTCCGTCCGCTACTATCTCCCAAAGGTCCTTCATACCTTTGCCCGGGAGCATCCGCAGGTCCGCATCACCTTCACCGGGACGACGACGGAAGAACTCTGTCATCTCCTGGCAGACGGACGGATCGAACTTGCCCTGCTGATCTCTCCCCTGCCGGATTTCGCTTCCTTTTCGCTGCAGCCGCTGTGGGAGTTTCAGGATCTTCCCGTCGCGTCTTCGTCCTCGGTCTGGGCCGGCACCGATCCGATGACCGCGGAACAGCTCGCGTCTCAGCCGCTGATCACGGTCTCATCCAGAAACCAGGTGCGCAGCCTGCTGGACCGGTGGTTCCTTGGCGAGGGACAGGTGCTGACCCCGTCCTGTATCGTGCAGACGATGAGCGAGGTCCTGCCGCTGGTCTCGGCCGGGCTCGGCATCGGCTTTGTCCCGGAAATGGCCGCTGCCGACGGCATTCAAAAAGGAGACCTGGCCGTCGTGCCCACGGCAAGTCTCCCTCCGAAACGCGTCATTTATCTGGCGACAGCCCCCGACGGAGGTCTCTCCGAAGCTGCCCGGGCGTTCATCCGGGAGCTTACGCCGTAATCCCCAGCTGCACAAGCATGTCCTTCATCAGCGCCGTCCAGGCGTTGTGTCCCTCGACGTTTAAGTGGATCTGGTCTATGCGGAAATAATCCCGGCGGAAGTACCGCCCGTCGGGCGCCTTGCAGTCCGCATCGCCTTCCGCCGCGAACATCACGTCCGTCGAGTCCATGAAATGCAGCCGCGGATGAGTTTCGCACATTTCCTTCAGGAACTGATTGGTGCGGTCCGTGTCCGGCCAGAACTGCTGCCGGCCGGGCAGCGGAAGACCGCTCATGACGACGAGCTCCGTCTCCGGCAGCTTCTCCAGAAACTCCCCGTACATCTTTTTCTTGTTTTCCAGAATCTGCTCCGGCGTCATGCCCTCGGCCAGGTCGTTCGACCCGGTCTGGAAAAAGACCACCTTCGGCACATACGGATACAGCAGCCGGTCCGCATAATGCATCAGGTCCACGTCCGTGCAGCCGCCCATGCCGTGGTTCTGCGCGGCGTACGGAAGCATATCCTTCTCCAGCGAATACCACAGCGTGATGTTCGACGGTCCGTAGAAAACGATCTCCCCGGTGCGGCCGGCATAGCGCCGCTCGATGCTCTGCACACAGCGCTCCTTGTATTCCGGCGTTCCCCACAGGTAATGGTCGTCCGAAAGATCCACGTCGGGATCAAAGGCCCGGGCTTCCTGATCGGAAATCTCCTGAAGTTTTTTCGCCGCCTCGCCGACCGCGGCCATCGCGGCGCCAAAGGCCTCGTCGGATGCCCCAAGGATTTCCTTCAGTTCCCCCAGCGTCGTCTTCGGCGCGAGCCGGTCCGCGGAAAGCTCCGCCAGTCCGGGCAGGTGCTCCTTCAGCGCCGCGGAAAACAGCGCGTTTCCCAGCAGCATGTTCGCCGGAATGTGATAGGCCTGCTCCATCGCCTGCTTTGTGTTCTGATCCATCTTGTTCTGCTCCATATGACTGCCCCCTCCGGATTTCAAAAGCCGCTTTTCTGCGATGATTCTACCGCGTACCATCCATTCGTGCAAATGATTTGTTCTGTCAGATTTATAAGTTCTGCTTATTATTTGCCGTAATCCGGTTCAGCCGCTCCGTCATCACCAGCATCAGCGCCGCCAGCAGGGCCAGATACACCGGATACAGCCCGATGGTGACGTGGCTTGCGATCCATCCGAACAGCGGCGGCATCACCATGGTGCCGGTGTAGGCGCTGGCCATCTGGATGCCGATGATCGCCTGGGAATTCTCCGCGCCGAAGTTCTCCGGCGTGGAATGGATGATGGACGGATACACCGGCGCACAGCCGAGCCCGAAGATGATCAGACCCGCCAGGGGCACCACGTCAATGCCCAGCGGAAGCAGAATGCACAGGACGCCAAGCAGCATGATACCCAGGCCGATGCGGATCATCTGCCGGTCGCCCAGCTTATCCGCGATAAAGCCGTTTAAAAACCGGCCCACCGTAATGCCGATATAGAACAGGGACGCAAACCGCGCCGCCGTCTGCACGTCGATCCCCCGCGCTTCCACCAGATAGCTCGAAGCCCACAGGCCCGCGGTGGTTTCCGCCGCGCAGTATCCGAAAAAGGCCAGCAGGATCTGCGGAACGCCTTTGATTTTCAGCGCTCCCGAAATGCCCAGCGGTTTTGCTTTTGTTTCCGTGCCGTCCTCCGCCACGACGCGGTTCCGGCGCCAGAGGGAGAGGCTTAAAAACAGGATCACCGCAAGGCCGATCTGCAGATAGGACACATGCCGGAACCCGCCGCGCCAGCCGGCCGCGGTGGGCAGACTCGCCGCCATGATATAGGGGCTGATGGAACAGCCGATGCCCCAGCTGCAGTGCAGCCAGCTCATGTGGCGGGAGGTGTAATGCAAGGCGACGTAGTTGTTTAAGGCCGCGTCCACCGCGCCGGCGCCGAGGCCGTAGGGAATCGCCCACAGACAGATCTGCCAGAGGGCGGAGGCCAGGCCGAAGCCCAAAAGCGATACCGCGGTCATCGCGACGCTGACCGCCGTCACGAGGCCGGCGCCGAAGCGCCGCGTCAGACGGTCTGACAGCAGGCTTGAAACAATCGTTCCGCTGGCGATAATCATGGAAATGACGCCGGCCAGTTCCAGAGGCGCGCCGAATTCCTGACGCACGACCGGCCAGGCGCTGCCCAGAAGCGAATCCGGCAGCCCGAGGCTGACGAAGGCGAGATAGATAATCAGCAAAAGCAGAGAAAACATACGGTTCCTTTCTCATTGGAGCGCCGGCAAAAAGAAAAAGCCGGCAATGACATTGCCGGCTTCTATCTTATCTCAGAATCACGGAGTTTTCCAGCACAATCGGCTCAGCCTCGAACCCGCTGTCCGCGATCACGCCTTGGTACCACGAAACACTCTTCTTCGGAATGCGCTCCAAAGTTTCGAAATCCGTGTAATACATCCCGTAGCGCATCGTAAATCCGGCGTTCCACTCAAAGTTGTCTAAAAGCGACCACATGTAATACCCGCGCACGTCGATGCCGTCGTACCGCACCCGCGAAACCGACCCGTTGGAAAAGCATTTCGTCACGCTGCACAGATCCGCGCCGACGGACACCACGGTCATGTCCAGATCGTAGGGATAACGGCGGACGCTGCCCCGGGTATCGTCCCCGGAAAGATACCGTTCCGGCAGCCGCGCGGTCTACTGATGAAACCGGTTGATGACGCGGGCAAGGGGCGTCCCCTGTTCTTCGAAGAGCATCTCCTCAAGGCGGTCCGCGATCTCGTCCGGATCATAATTCGAATCGATTTCTAATACCGGCGTTCCGTTCTCCAGACAGTCCTCTTTAAACTCGCGGCTGCAGACAATGAGCCGCTCCTGATCCAGCTCGTCCTCGATCCGCTGCTCGATCACGCAGGAATACGCCGCCAGGTCGTCAAAGCGCGTCCGCAGGTAGTCCTCCGACATGACGATGAACACCGCGCGGATCTGTGACAGCTCTTCTTCGGAAAAGCTGTCCTTCCACTCCTTCGGGATGTAGCAGCCCTCGAAGATCAGCGGCTGGCGGTTCTCGATGGCTGTTTTGATCCACTCCGCCGCAAAGGGCCAGAGCTCATAGCGCATTTCATAATCGTCTTCCACCGTCAGCTTCGTGCGGCCCGTGCGGATCAGCGCCATTTTGATGTGATCCAGACAGATATACGGAACCTGCCGCCGCTCCATGAGCCGCTGCGCCATCAGGGTCTTCCCCACATGGCTGGACCCGCCGATCAGATAAATCATAGGCGCTCCTTTTTGTGAATCGCTTACCCCACCGGCTGGCGGAACGTAATGCTGATCAGATGTCCGTCGTCAATCTGGAAAACCAGCCGGTAGTCAAAGCCCAGGCTGGCCTCCACGCTTCCGTATCCCTCTTCCGTATCGTAGGTATCTTCCTCGATCCCGGCGCCCATCGACTGCAGAACGTCCATCACCTCGGCGTAGCCCGAATTGCAGGTCAAGCCCATGCAGGAGCTCGGCGTGTCATAGAGATACATGATCGCGGAGAAGACGTTGGTATCCGCGTTGACGTCCAGCTTCTCGGTTTCCAGGAACACGTCCACGTCCGCGCGGTTCGGATCTACGTGATACACCCACATGCCCAGGTCGCTGTCGTCGTAATTGTTCACGCCCGTCATCCGCAGGTTCAGGTTCTGGAAATCGCCGTAGGAAAGCGGCGAAGCCACCACTTCCTCACCGTTGATGTCAAAGACGAAGGAACCCGTTTCCGCGTCGTAGGTGTGGATGCCCTCCGTCACCGCCGGAATGGAGGGGTCATATTCCCCGTCCAGGTCGAAATCGGAATCGTACCACTCCCCGGCCGCACTGTCGTCCCATTCACCGCCATCGCTGTCGTCCCACATCCCGGCATCGCTGTCGTCCCAGTCACTGTGATCGACCTGCCAGGCTTCGCTGAAATCCTCCAGGTCATTCTCCCACTCTTCGACGTAATCCGTAATAAAATCATCTCCGCGGCGCTCATAGGCATTGGTAAACAGCGCGATCATGCCGACGGAGATCGCCGTCACCAGGCCGATTGCCACGGCAGCGACGATCACCCGCGCGATCAGCGCGGCCCATCCGAAGTTTTTCCGGGATTTCGTCGAGCCGGACGCGCCCCACACGACATCCATGATCAGTCCGACCACCGGGATGGCGTTTATAATCAGCATGCCCAGATAGGAACCAAGGCCTACGGGCTCCTCATACTCCGGCGCATAGGGACTGCCGTAGGAGTAATCGTTCCCGTAGGGATTCTGCGGATTCGCATAGGTACCCTGGGGGTTCCCGTAAGGATCCTGATACCCGCTCTGCGGCTGCGGATTCATCCCTTCCGGCTGCGGATTTGTATCGTTTCCGTTCTGAAAATCTGTCATATCATTTCCTCTCTCAGATGACTTCCATTCCTTCCGGAACCGTATAGGTCACCGCCGGCGCGCCGTCGGCTCCCTTCGTCCACTCCACGTGCACCATGCCCTTCGGCGTGATCACGTCGCCGGAGGCCTCCGTCAGATGCCCGCACTGCGGTGTAAGCGCCACCTTCTCAAAGCCCGGCGCCGCGGGACGCACGCCCAGATAAACGGCCGGCAGCTCATAGCACATCAGCGATGCCCATGCGTGGCAGTCGCTGCGCTCGTCGGTATCGTTTTCCACGCAGGTGGTCATGTGATTGGCCACCATCTTCCGCCACAGGTTCCAGAGTTCGTCCGTCTTTTCGTACCAGCCGACCCGCTCCAGCGCGCGGAACAGGTAGAACATAAAGGATACGGAGGACTGGGCCAGATCCGGATTGCCCACGGTCGTTTCAAGCATGGCGCGGCCTTCCTCCGGCGAGACCAGGCCGGTCAGCACCGCGAAGACCTGGCAGTGAACCGAATACTCGTCGATGCCCGGGCCGTCCTGAACAAGCGTTATGCCGCTGCCGTCCGCCTTCGTATACGTTCCCATGCAGCAGGCGCGGATGGCCTCCGCCAGCTCCGACGCGCGGCGGCGGTAGTTTTCGGCGCGCTCCGTGCGGCCGATGAAGTCCGCGCACTCGGCGGCATTCTGCAGGCCGTACAGATACAGCAGGCTCTCCATCGTGATGGCCTTCGTGCCCTGCAGACAGGCGTTCGGCACACCGGCGTTGGATCCCCACAGGGTGCTCCAGTCGATGAAGGACCAGTATTTCGTGCGCATGATCGGACCGCCTACGGAACCGACCACACCCAGCTCGTTCCGATTGCGGTCGAAGAAGCTTAAGATGTCGTCGATCGTGTTGAAGTGATGCTCCACCAGTTCCCTGTCGCCGAAATACATCATATGGTCATGCACCATCAGCGTGTAGTAGATGGAGAATCCCGGGATGATGTTGGAACGGATCGTCGGCGCGTCGCAGTTTAACAGGCCGTCCGGGCGCTGAGACCGGCGCAGTGCCTCCATGCACTGGCGCGGCAGGCGGTCGTCCGCGGAAAGCATATAGGTGAAGAGGATCTGCGACCGCGAATCCATGCCGTACTGCAGCTGCTCGTAGAAGGGGCAGTCGAAATAAGTTTCCATCATGCAGCGCTTTAAGGTGCGCACGCAGATGTCCCAGATCGGCGCAAAGGTCGGATCCGATGCCTGCACCTTCGTCTGCACGTCAAGCGGATAGCCCACGGCGCGATAGGCAAAATCGCAGATCGCAAGAGGCGCGTCCGCCGTCTCAACGGTCAGCTGAATGTAACGGAAGGTGCGGAACCAGTAGGGCTCGTAGGTTTCAGGCGCATCGGCGGTGCCATAACCGCCAACGGTGTAAAATGAGGTATGGCCGAACAGTTTTCCATTCACTGCGTCCGTGCGGTTGCCCTTTTTCGGGTTCTGGGGCATCATCTGTCCGCCGAAGGGGCTCGGCGCATCCGGCACCGGATAAGCGTAGCACTCGGAGCAGAGGGTCGTCACCTTCGCGCCCGCGCCGCCCGCAAAGGCATAGAGCAGATAGCCGTTTTTCTCCGCGCCGGCCGAAATCTCAACGACGGCTTTTGTATGTGCCGGAATCGTGACCGTACCCTTTCCGGCCAGCAGCGCGTTCACCTGCGCAGACAGATCGGCGATCCCGCCGTCTTCCCGGACCGCGGAAACCTCTTCAAACCGGCACTCCGCGTGGCCCATGGCCGGAATCGTGCGGGGCACATGGTTGTAGGGCGCGTCGCCGGCAGACGTATCGAATACCAGCTTCGGCGCCGCCGGCTGCCAGGCGCTGTCGTCGTAGCCCGGCCGCTGCCATCCGGCAAAGGCGCCCGTCGCGGCGACATCTTCCTGGATGTGGATCGGCGCCGGATGCGCGTCTTCGCCGAAGATGCGGATCTCGCGGTTGATCGTCCCCTTCCATCCGTTTTTCGCGGCGAACAGCGGCTCGGCGTCATCTTCCACGAAGAAATGCGCCGCCTCTGTGCGGATCAGCGAATCGTTGCTGTTCGGCGCGGTGGCGCTGTTGTTCGGCTCCGGGTAACGCAGCACCTCGACGGCCATCACGTTTTCGCCGGCAGTCAGATACGGCGCCACGTCCACGGTATCCACAAACCACTCAATCCGGTCGATGGCCTTCTGCGGTCCTTCGGTTACAAAGGCTCCGTTCACATAAAGCTTATAGCGGGAATCCGCGCTGACGCGGATGGTATGCACCGCCGGCACTTCTTCCAGGGTGACCGTCTTGCGGAAATACACGATCCGCGGTTCGGCGGCGTCCTCCGGTGTCCACTCGGACAGCCAGGCCCAGTTAGTCATCATTGCGCTTAAGTCAAAATCCATGTTTTCCCCCTCTCTTTTTACAGAATCAGTCCCAGTCCCTCCGACGTCGATACGCAGCGGACGTCCGTCCGGTTCGCCACCAGGTCGCAGATCTTCCGGAAGCGGTCCCAGTTGCTGGTTTCAGTGCCGAAATCCATCTCGTAGCCATGGGCAAACATCAGAAAGAACAGATCCTCCTCCGAGGCGTCCGCCGCGAAGAAGGCTTCCAGCTTCTCAAACACGTCCGGCTGGCTGTGGGAAGCCGTCATGGGCAGGCGGTAATAATCCGCCGGCCGGCGGAAATCCGCTGCCCGTTCCGTCGTGCGGGCAAACAAAACGCCGGCGTCTTTTAAGTCCTGAATGGTATGCTCACCCATCATGCCGAAGGGATAGGCAAAGCCGCGGATGGTCGTACCAAACATGGCCGAAAGATTCGCCACGTCCTGCAGCACGCTTTCCCGGGCGGCCGCCGGATCCTGCACCATCAGGTTTTCGTGACGCAGGCTGTGGGAGGCCACTTCGAAGCCTTCGTAAACCTGCACCGCCTCGTCCGCCGGAATGCGGAATTCCTCCTTGAAGCCGATGGTCAGATCCGATCCCATGTTCTTCAGATAGGCCGCGATGCGGGGATCCACCTGATCCAGGTCAAAGTGATCCGGATCAAACTCCTCCAGCGGGATGTCCTTGAAGCCGATATCACCGACGTGGGCGATCATCTGCTTTCTTCCCATGGTGCCGGAATTCAGGTTAAACGTCGCGCCGATCCCGCATTTGCGGAAATATTCCGTAATCTTTTTGTCCTGCTCCAGGCCGTCGTCAATGTTCCAGCAAAAATACTTCGTCCCCATCTCTCCGTCCTTTCTGCTTCTGTAACAAATCACTTGCGGAATCTTAATACGTTATAGAATCATTATATAAAAAACGGCCGCGGCGGCAAAGTCCTAAATGAACGATTACCGCTGCGGCACAAACCGATCAGTCGTACAATCCGATTTCCCGGAAAAACGCTTTGAGTACATCCACCGGCATCTGCCCTTCCAGCTTGGTGGAAAGAAGCATCCGAAAGACCGGCATGTATTTCTCCTCCGCCTCTCCTCCGACTGCTTTGACCCCGTCAATATAAGGCTTCCAGATCGCGGAAACCGCGTCCAGCTGCGCGCGGCCGGAAATGTCGGCTTCTTCCAGTGTGAAGTGCGCGATCCCGTCGGCGTCAAGCAGCTTCATCTCATTTTCGACGTCTTCGACAAAGGCCTCATAGGCCGGCGCGCTGCCCCAGGCGCGCTGCACCATGGCAAAAATCCGCGGAAACGCCATCTGCTCCAGACGTTCTTTTGTCTCGATCATTTCGGCCCACAGCGGACATTCCATGCCCAGCAGACTGTCCGCCGGCACCGTTGTCCCGGCCTTGACAACCGGCTTCACCTGATAGACCTTGCGAAGCGGCAAAAGGGCCGGGATGGAGTCCAGATACAGGAACGCGCTGTTGGTGTAAACGCACTTGCGGCCGGTGTCAAAAGCCGCTCCGCAGTAGTTGTCCTCTTCGCCTTCCTCCGCCCAGTACTGAACCACGGTCTGCTCACTGACCTTGCCGGACTTTAGGATTTCGTTCCAGCCGATGGCCGTTTTTCCGCGAGACGCCAGATGCGCCGTCAGTTCCTCGGTGAACCAGGCCTGCAGTTCTTCTTCGTCCGCAAGCCCCAGCGCGCGCATCCTGGCCTGGCAGTGCGGGCAGGCTTCCCACTCTCCCTTCGGCGCTTCGTCACCGCCAATGTGGAAGTATGGGAACGGGAAGATGGGAAGCACCTCGTCGATCAGGTCCTTCGCAAACGCAATGGTTTCGTCCTTCCCCGCGCAGAAAATCCGCGGATGAATGCCTCCCATGGAAGGGACATCTGCCGGCTGGCCGCTGCAGGAAAGTTCGGGATACGCAGATACGATGGCGGTCACGTGTCCGGGCATATCGATTTCCGGAACGACTTCCACGCCGCGGGCCCGGGCGAACGCCACGACGTCGCGAAGTTCTTCCTGTGTATAGTATCCGCCGTACCGGCTGCCGTCCGGGTTAATCCACCAGGAGGAGTGGCTGTTCAGCTTCGGGTACTTTTTGCTTTCGATGCGGAAGCCCTGGTCGTCCGACAGATGCCAGTGCAGTCGGTTGATCTTGCGCAGGGAACACTGTTCAATCATGCTTTTTACGGTTTCGACCGGGAAGAAATGCCGGCAGCTGTCCAGAAGGAACCCCCGCCAGTGCAGATCCGGCGCGTCGGTGATTTCTCCGCAGGGAAGCGTTTCGCCGCCATTTTCGCGAAGCAGCTCAAACAGCGTCGTCAGCGCCCAAATGGCGCCCTCGCGGTCCGCTGCGTCGATATCAATGTGATCCGGCGCGATCCGAAGACAATAACCTTCCGCATCCTTTGCATCATTGTTTCGCAGGCTGACCGTGATAGGAAACGCCTTTTCATCCCCCTCCGGCACCAGAGCAAAATCCTCTCTTCCGGGAATCCGCCGTATGCGCGACGCAAAGACTTCTGCCTCCGCCTCCGTCAGACCGGCAAGAACCGCGGCCGGTGGAAATGTGCATGTATTCTCTGTCAGGCAGATCTGCTTTGCTTTTGGAATCACGAGTAATACCTCCTTGGTTCGTGTTTATGCTCAGACTCGAAAACCGCTGCGCGTTTTCAATCGTTTCCGCGTGCATAAATGCACGCCGGCAGGCGGCATTTTGCACGCACTTGCTTTGCTCTTCCGCCGGTGTGCATTTTCGGCAGTTTCCGCGTGCATAAAGCACGCCGGCAGGCGGCATTTTGCACACACTTGCTATACATAGACTCGAAAAACGCTGCGCGTTTTTCTCGTTATAGCTTTCGCAGCTTCGCTGCGTGCGTTTTTCGCTGCGCGAAAACCGCTGAAACCCTTCGTGTTTCTAAAGCTATACATTCTGCCGGATTCGGATGATCAGATCGTCCCGGTTTTCTTTTTCCGGTTCTTCACCCAGTGCCAGGTAATGGAACATCAGCTCGAGGGGCTTTGTTCCCTGAAAGGCGGGATTCTGACACACAGCTGCCGTGATTTCGCCTCTTCGGATCATCTCGGCCTGCTCGTCCGTGGACATATCGTTTGTAATCACGGGGATCCGGCGGCCGCTGCTGCTTTTGATCATGGCGCGGCAGACGGAGTAATCGCCGGGATTCACCAGATAAATGACGTCGATTTCCTGATGCTCTGACAGCATTTTTTCCACGGACAGATAGAAATCGAACATATCCTGCCGGTCGCCCTGCACATAGGTGTCGGCGATCCTCATCTCAGGGTAAACAGCTTCCATTTCCGCGCGGAAGCCTTTGACGCGCAGCTGATAGCTTTCCGCGTCCTCCAGCCAGGAGCTGACAATGCCGACGTTGCCCTTTTCCTGGAGCATCATGGCGGCCAGCCCGCAAGCCATCCGGCCGGACTGCTCATAATCGCAGCCGACATGCGCAATTGTTCCGGCTTCCACAGCCCGGATGTTATACGTAATCGACGGCGGAACCAGCAAGCCTTTTTCCTTTGCGTACACACTGTACTGGTCCGCCAGCAGGCCGACTGTCACGCAGCCGTCCAGTCCGTCTTCTGTCATGCGGCGGTACAGCGCCTCGTTTTCCGTGGGATCAATGCCCGAAAAAGCGTAAAACAGGACGTTGACGTTATACTCCATCAGCCGGCCGGCGTATTCCTGCGCCGCGCGGGCCGCCTCCTGAAAGAACAGCGCACCTTCGCCGCCAAAATAGCAGAAGCCGATCCGCAGCGCCTGCTTGCGTACCGCCAGACTTTTTGTCGCAATGCTGACCTTGTAGCCCATTTCTTCCGCGCAGCGGCGGATCATCTCCTCTTTTTCGGGAGACACCTTGCCGCGGTTGTGCAGAACACGGTCGACCGTGCCTCTGGAAATGCCGGTCTGCCGTACGATATCGGCGATTGTCGCCGTGCGCGCCTGTTTCATCTGAACCTCAATCATATCCTCAAAAACCTGCTGTGCATAAACACACTTTTCATTATAATCGAGCGGTTCCCCGGACGCAAATGCCGATGTCCGCGGTTTTACAAAAACAGGCGCCCCGTTTTCGTCCGGGACGCCTGTGTTCGGGTTCTTTATTCCTCGCCCGCCGCAATGATTTCGTTGATGAATTCCGCATACTTGTCTGCGCCGAGTTCTTCCAGACCGTCGCAGTAGGCCTGCCAGTCGGTGTCGCTTTCGATATCCGTCCGGCCGGTGATAAAGTCCGGAACCGCCTGCGCCATGTAGGTGCTCAGGTTGGAGCTGATCAGTGCCCACTCTTCGCTCTGCGCAGCGGTCAGCTGGTCCGCGATGGGCGAGGCAATCAGATACGCGGATGCCTGATAGCGCATCAGCTGATCCATGCAGTGCTGTTCCAGTTCGCTGCGGCCGTAATCCACGCCCTTGCTGCCTCCGCCGCGGCCGACCACGCGGATCATGGCGGAAGCGTCGGAAAGGCCGGTTTCGTAATCTCTTGCCGGATTCAGGCACATGATCTCTTCGCCGTCTTCGTTGGTCTCGATCCACCAGGCGCCGTCCTCGAGGCCATGCTCATTATAGAACGGATCCTGCAGTTCCGCCTGCTGTTCGCGGGAGAAGCCGTTGCGGATACAGTTGCCTTTTTCGTACATGTAGTTCAGCGCTGTCAGCAGATACGGAAAATCTTCTTTGGCCGCCGCCTTGTCCGTGATGCCGATGCCTTTCACCGCAAGGGAGGATTCGTAGTACGCATCCGGTTCCACGTTCTGGTCTTCTTCGGTTCCGTAGATATCGTTGATCGGCTGGGAGGCGGCGTATACACAGATGCCGTCGGTCAGCGCGTCATCCGCATCCATGCCGGCGCCCTGCTGGCTGACCAGGCCGTACCACAGCCCCACTTTCCCGCTGTAAACAGAAGCTGTGTCGACCATAAACCAGGTCGCATCCGCGGAGTTCTCTTCGAAGTTCTGATTCATCCAACCCTTTTCGTACCAATTGCGCATGCAGGTCAGGAACGCGCGGGCATGGCTGTTGGTGTAGCCGCTGTACGCCTTGCCGTCCTTCAGATACGTGCCCATCATGCCGCCGCCGAAGCTGCTGTTTAAGTCGCCGGTGCCTTCATAGCCCAGATAGTAGTTCTGGAAAGCGTAGCCGTCGGTCACCCCCTGGTCGTCAAGCGCCTTCTGGAAGATCTCGAACATCCACTCCCAGTCGCTGATGTAGATCGGGTCCTCATTGCCGCTCGGAAACACCACATCGTCTTCCCACTCGGTCTGGGCGTCATCCTTCCAGCCGCCGGTAAACGCCTCGCCGGTTTTCGGGTTTTTGCCGTATTTGACGATCCAGTCGCGGCGATACATGAAGCCGCCCCAGGCCGGATCCGGCGTATCGCTTAAGAAGTACAGCGACAGGATCTTTCCATCCGTGCGCACCTGGCTGTCCATCTCCGGATGCTCTTCGAGGTATGCCATATAGTTCGGCATATACTTTTCGACGTACTCGGTCAGATCCACGAGGATGCCCTGTTCATACAGGGAGCTGACCGATTCGGAGCACGCCGCAAGGGCCATCACGTCCGGATATTCGCCTGTCGCAAGCAGGGTGTTTAAGTTGTCCTGCTCGGCGCCCGCCGGCGGGATGATGAAGTCGACGTTTAAGGTCTTCTTCGTGCCGTCCACATCCCAGGCCTTGGAAAGGAAATACTTCACCGTTGGGAAATCGTTGTAATCGTCGAAGAACGTGGTGTCCACCCCCGGGGAAAGCAGGTAGGTGAATTCCTCCGTTTCACCCACGGGGCCTTCCTCTTCCGCATCCGTCTCTGCCGCGGTACCGTCCTCCGTCTCTGCTGCGGTCTCATCCGCCGCAGTTCCCGCTTCATTTGCTTCTTCCGTCACCGCGGGCGCTTCAGCCGCCGGCGCCGCCGTTTCGTCTGCATTGCTGCCGCAGCCGGCAAACACGGCCGAAACGCCAAGCAGCATGGCCAGTCCCAAAGCCAAACCATTCTTACGCAGTCCCATTTGTTCCCTCCTTCTGTGCATGTGCACATCTATCCTTGCGCTATAGTGTATTTTCACCGTTTTTTTGTGGTGTGCTTATGCACATTATAGCTCGTGATTCTGGAATGTCAAGCCTGAAACGATCCCATTTTTCGCTTTTGTGAAAGCTGTACATGCACACAAGGGTGTGCTTATGCACATTTACCAGAGGCCGCCCGGAAGCTGATCTGAAATGACCGACCCGCGCCTCATCGGACCGGCAGCTGCCATTTGGAAGATTCCCGCGGGCAGAATGCCCGCGTGGAAGCCTGAAATGACCGGCCTGCGGAAAAAACAGCCGGCCGCCTTTTCAGGCGGCCGGCTGCACTCAAAGAAGCACTCCCCGCTTTTTTCAGGGCATTTCTTTCATGCCCCAATCCAGCCTTTGCAGGCTCAGGTTCGGATTGTACATCGGGTCTCCGGCAGTCAGTATGTCTTTCCAGCGTTCCTGGAATCGGTGCACTTCGGCGATCAGGCGCTTCTCCTTTTCTTTATTGTTTTCATCATATCCCCGGGAACGGGATTCATAGTGATAAAACTCTGCGTAGGGGTTGTACACGACGCGTTTTCCGGTATGTCCCACCTTCAGGCAGTAGTCGATGTCGTTTAAGGCGACCACAAAGTCTTCGCTTAAGCCGCCGACTTCGTCGTAGACGGTCTTCGGGGTCATCAGGCAGGCGCCGGTGACGGCGGAGTAGTCGCACATGCAGATGAGGCGGTTCATGTAGCCCACGTCATAGCGGGAGACGTTGACGAAGCAGTGTCCGGCGAATCCGCCGTAGGGGCCGACGCCCAGGATGACGCCGGCGTGCTGGATCGTGTTGTCCGGATAGTACAGGCGGGCGCCGACCGCGCCGACGTCTTCGCGCATGCAGACGGATACCAGCTCCCACAGCGCCTCCGGGCGGATCAGCTCGGTGTCGTTGTTTAAGAGAAGCAGATACTCGCCCTTGGCGTACTGCGCGCCGAAGTTGTTGACGGCCGAGAAGTTGAAGGTGCCCGTATAGCGGACCATCCGGAACAGCGCGTTCTCTCCTGTTCCGTTTTTCTCGTAATACTCGAAGGTCGCCGGATCTTCGCTGTTGTTTTCGATGACGATGATCTCGAAGTTCCGGTAGGTGCTTTTTTCGGTGATGGAGCGGACGCAGCGGTCGAGGTCTTCGATGTGGTCCTTGTTGGGGATCAGGATCGAGATCAGGGGCTGCTCTTTCCATTCATACACGGAACGGTAGGTTCCGTAGAATTCCATGTCGGTGACGCGGGCGGGCAGCCCGGTGCGGTCGTAATGGGCCTGGATCGCGCGTTTTCCGGCTTCAAAGGCATAGAGCTTGCTCTGCGGATTTTCCGCGGTGGAGTCCGGATGGGCGCGCCAGTGGTACAGAAGCTTCGGGATGTGATACACCTGCTTCGCGGCTTCGCAGGCACGCAGGTCAAAGTCGTAGTCCTGGGCGCCGTCGAATTCGCGGCGCAGCAGGCCCACGCGGTCTAAAAGGCCGCGGGTCACCGCGAAGATGTGGCAGATGTAGTTGACGCTGCGCAGAAGATCCGGGTTGTAGTCGGACTTGAAGTGGGGCCCGAACCGGTGCTCTCCTTCGATGTCGATCTTGTCCTCATCGGAGTAGATGGCCTCGCGGTCCTTGTCCTCCAGATAGGCCCGGGCGATCTCGTAGAGGGCGTGGGGCGCGAGGACGTCGTCGTGGTCGGCGAAGACAATGATCTCGCCCGTCGACAGGGCGATGGCGGCGTTGGTGTTGTCGGAAATGCCGCCGTTTTCGGACAGGTAGGTTACCTTGATGCGCGCGTCGGCGGCGGATTCTCTGTCCAGAAGATCCTTTAAGGGCGAAACCGCGTTCTGTGCTTCGTCCGCTTCGTCGCCGATCCGCTTTCCGGCGGACGCGTCGGCCAGACACAGCTCCCAGTGGGGCCAGGTCTGATCCTGCAGTGAGCGGATCAGCGCGGTCAGATGATCCGGGCGGGTGCGGTAGACCGGCACGACCACCGAGAGGACGATATCCTCCGCCAGCGGCGTGTTTATCTGCCGTTTCAGTTCGTCTTTGGAAACGTCATAGACGGCCAGCCAGTCCTCGTAGGAGGGGGCGGGCTTGTCCTTCAGCTTGTGCCAGACGCGCCGGGCCAGGCCGACGGGGCCTTCGGCGCGCAGTGTATGCCACACCTTTTTCGCGAGAGATGCCGTCTCCTCCGCGGCGGTCGGCTCGTGGGGCACCATCTGGGACAGCCGGTGCGCGTCGATCTGCGTTTCCGCGAGGATGACGGAAAGCTCGGGATTGTCCTCGGGCAGCACGAAGCGCACGTCCCAGGGCGTGCCGTCCGCGTCCTTTGGAACGGCGATCTCCGTCGTGAAGCCGAACATCGTGTCCTCGGGGAATTCCGGATAGAGGATCGCCACGTCGCTGCGCAAAGCGCGGCGGGTCTGCGCGTCGATCCGCTTCCCGCCGGCGTCGCGGATTTCGATGTCCGGCAGGACGGCGGACACCGTCCAGCCCGATAGCGCGTAGCCGTTTTCCGTCGGATGGGCGGCATCGATGCTGTAGTCCAAGGGCCGCGTCACCAGACCTTCGATGGCGTCGGCGCGCAGGCGGCGCAGGACGTTTCCGTCCGGCTCCGCGAGGCGGATTTCCTTTGCGCCGCGCCAGTCCGCGGGCAGCGCGATCCGGCCGATCAGCTGCTCGGTGGCCGGGATCTGCATCGTGGCCAGCCGCCGGCGGATATCCGCGTTTGTGCGCGCGGAAAAGGCCACGGAAAGCGGCGTCCGCTCTCCATTGGCCTGTTTGATCGTAACCTCCAGCTCCGGTGTTTTTCCTTCTTCCGTGGACACACCGTAAAGGAGCAGGGTGTCCGGCTCTGTCACGGACAGACGGACCTGTTCCAGGGAAATGCTCATATCGGTATTCCTTGTTTATTCTTCGTTTTTGCGGTCCCCGCGCAGGGTTCCCATCACGGAGCGCATGGGCTGGGTCATCTTCCAGGAGGCGCTGTTTTTGATGGCTTCCAGCTGGCCTGCGAGGTCCTCGTTCGCGCCGCGCAGCTGTTCGCACTGCGC
>JAZQBE010000060.1:0-4380 GCA_045545575.1 Shuttleworthella sp. | reverse complement strand
GCCAGATCACCCCGGTTCGCCAGAAGCAGCAGCCCGCGCGACTCCTTGTCGAGACGCCCCACCGGGTAGATCCGGTACGGACAGCCGACATAGTCGACGACGTTGTGCTTTTCCCGGCGCTCGGCCGTGCACACGAGGCCGGCCGGCTTGTTGAGCATCAGCACGACGGGCGCCTCTGCCGGACGGACGGGCACCCCGTCGACGGCCACGAGATCCTCCGGCGCGATGCGCATTCCGCAGACCGCGGTCTGCCCGTTGACTGTCACCCGGCCCGCGGCGATCCGCGCGTCGGCTTCCCGGCGGGAACAGATGCCGCAGCTGCTGATGAATTTGTTCAGGCGTTCCTTTTCTTCCATGGCCATGAATGGAAAAACCCGCATTTCTGCGGGTTTGCAATCAATTACTCCGTTCTGCCGCTGCCGGGCGTCAGTCGAGAAGGAACTCGGACTTGACATAGCCCTGATAGATGTTTTTGTAGGAGACCTTCGTCCATCCGTCGATGGAATCCTCAAGAACCGTCAGTTCCTCGCCCGCATAGGCGGTGGCGATCTTTTCGGTATCCGTTCCGCGTCCGGAGCGGATGTTCAAGGCGTCCTTCAGGCGGATCACGTCGCCGATATTGATGACGCTGCCTTCCGGCGCGGTGTCGCCGAGCTTCTCGGAGAGGACGAACCCGCGGCCTTCGCCGTAGGCGATCTGGGACCAGCCGTTGGCGGAGCTGTACTGCTTCACCGCGGTGCCCTTCGCAAGGGTTCCGATCTCCGGCGCGTCTTCGGCGGCGGATTCACGGACGCTGACCGTCTCCTGCAGATAGAGCGTAACGGCGGCGGCTTCTTCCGCGGCGCGCTGCTGCTCCTGATAGACGTTCACCCAGCTGTTGATGGTATCCTGCAGCGTGACCGTGACGTATTCCTGCAGAAGCGAGTCGTTCTCATAGGCCTTCGCCAGCTCGGCGTCCACCTTTGCCTGAAGATCCGTCATCTCCTTGCTGCCGCGGAAGGCCGCGAGCAGCGACGTGACCGTCGCGTCCGTCGGAAACTCGCCGTTGGCCATGTTGAAGCTGCTGTAGGTGTTGTCGATATAAAGGCTGCCGTCCTCGGCGCGGCGCACGCAGTAGGTTTCCAGCTGCGGCGCGGAGGTGCGCTGACCGGCAAAATCCACTTTGCTGTAGGCGCCGACCAGCCAGGAGCCGTCGGTGTCGCCTTCCGCCGTCAGCACGGTGACGTCGTTAAAACGGTCCACCGAGTCGCTGATGTACTGGATGTAGCTCTTTTCCATGGAGGATACGGGGTGGGCGACCTCTTCGAGGCGGGCGGTATCGCCGCTGGCCCGGTAGGAATAATACGTCTGCATCAGCGTGCGGATCTCTTTTTCCGTGCGCGCCGCGGCTGCGCTCTCCCCGGTGCCGAAGGCGAGAAGAATGACCATCACCAGACCGACGGCGCAGGCGCCGACGATTTTCCTGTGGGTATCGCACCAGATCAGAAACTGCTCGAGCACAGAACCTTCGTCCTCACTGCCGCGTCGATTGTAGATCTTTTCCATAGTGGCACCCTTTCCGTATATAGCAAACACGCCGCGGCACGGATGCCGGGCGCATTTCGTTTCGTATGATCCGCAGATCGTCGTGTAGACGACAGGATTCGAACCTGCGATCTTCGGAGTCGGAGTCCGATGCGTTATCCAGCTACGCTACGCCTACATATACGGCAGGAAAAAGCCTGCCGCGTAAAAAACAGTATAACAAACCGCCGCGTCAAAGTCAACGCCGGACGTCAGCCCTGCAGGCCGCGGGCCTGACGGTCCATGTCCTCCACGACGATGTCGTAGATTTCGCCTAAAGAGCGGCAGTACTCCAGCACCTTCCAGGGCTCGTTGGTGTGGAAATGGATCTTGATCAGGTCCTCGTCGCCGACCGCGAGCAGGCAGTCCCCCTCGAAATGGGTGTTGAAATAATCGTTGATGGCATCTTCGTCAAGGCCTTCGCCTTCGATCAGAAGCTGGGTGTCATAGCGGAATTCGATCGGTTCCATAACAGAAAACGCTCCTTTCTTTGTGTACATCCGCCGTTTGTATGAAACGGCATCCCGATCAGGGCCCGGGCGGCGCTACTCGCGGCCGTCCCAGCAGTAGGTGCACAGGTTTTCCCGGGGAAGCCCGCAGCTGGCCACGAGGTCGTCAAGACGGTTGTAGGCAAGCGACGAAAACTTCATCCGGCGGCTGATTTCCTCTTCCATCGCGCGGTAACGGTCCGAATCCGGATTCTGATACTCCGTCAGCACGGTTCGCTCGACGTCCTTCCCTTCCAGATCGCGGATGACCTGGCGGGCGATCAGCTCCATGTCGGACGTCGCACGGGAAAAATTCAGGTATTTGCAGCCGTACATGATCGGCGGACAGGCCGGACGCACATGAACCTCGCGGGCGCCGCAGTCGTACAGGAGCTCCGTCGTCTCCCGCAGCTGCGTGCCGCGGACGATGGAGTCGTCGATCAGCAGGATCCGCCGGCCGTCGATCAGCTCACGCACAGGCACCAGCTTCATCCGCGCAATGAGGTTGCGCTTTTTCTGCATGGTCGGCATGAAGGACCGGGGCCAGGTGGGCGTATACTTGATGAACGGACGGGAAAAGGACACGCCGGAGGTATTCGCGTAGCCGATGGCCGCGGCTGTTCCCGAATCCGGAACGCCGGCGGCGATGTCCACGTCCCCGCGGCCCATCCGGTCGCGCAGCGCCATGCGTCCGCCGCTGCGGTAGCGCATTTCCTCGACCGCGAGGCCTTCGTAGGCCGAGGACGGATACCCGTAATAAACCCAGAGGAAGGTGCAGATGCGCATCTTCTTCCCCGGCGCCGCAAGGGTCGTGCAGCTTTCCGGCGTGATGACGGCGATCTCGCCGGGGCCGAGCTCCCGGCAGTCCTGGTAGCCCAGGTTCATGTAGGCGAAGGACTCAAAGGTGGCGCAGTAGCCTTCCGGCTTTTTGCCGATGATCATCGGCGTGCGGCCGAATCTGTCGCGTGCGCAGTAAATACCCTTCGGCGTCAGGACCAGGATCGACATCGATCCGTCGATCATCTCCTGGGCATACTGAATGCCTTCGACGATGTTCGCACGGCGGTTGATCAATGTGGCGACCAGCTCCGTCTTGTTGAGCTCGCCGGTGCTCATCTCCTGGAAATGGGAAACGCCTTCCGCAAAGAGCTTTTTGACGATTTCGGCTTCGTTGTTGACTTTGCCGACACACACGAGGGCGTAGGTGCCGTGATGCGAGCGGATGATCAGCGGCTGCGGATCGTAATCCGAGATGCAGCCGATGCCCATATACCCTTCCATCTGGCCGACGTCACCGTCGAATTTGGTGCGGAAGGGGGAATTTTCAATGCTGTGAATGGCGCGGTCAAAGCCGTCTTTTCCGTAAACGGCGAGGCCGGCACGCCGGGTGCCTAAGTGGGAATGATAGTCTGTGCCGTAAAACAGGTCAAACACACAGTCTTCTTTCAACGCAGACGCAAAATATCCGCCCATGGGCAATCCTTTCTACTGCATTCGTTTTTCGCACTGTAATCATAACATACGCCGGGGTCTTCATAAAATAAAAAATCGGCGGAATTTCCGCCGATTCATTATGCAACATGACAATGCTCCAGGATCACCTGACCGCACAGAAGGATGCCGTCCTTGTCCGCTTCCACGCAAAGACTTCCGCAGGGCTGGGCAAGCGCGGCCGAAACCGGTTTGCCGGTCTGTGAAAAGAGCCAGGCGCCGACCGCCGCCGTTCCGCTCGCGCAGGAGCTTTCCCAGAACAGCGTATCTGCCGCGGGCACGTAGACCAGCGGGTCCATCCGGCCGTTCTCCGAATCCAGAAACAGCATGCCCACCGCGTCGGCCCGAAGAAGGCCGCACCAGAGGGGCGCAATCCGCGATGCCTCTCCCGTTTCGGGGCCGGGGGCATCCCGGTCAATGATCACGTGGGCAATCCCCCGGAACCGGACCACCGGAAACGGCCGCATCGGCTCGCCGGAAGCGCCGGCGGGAAGGAGGACGCTTTCGATTCCGATCGGCGCGGGCATGCGGATCCGGCCCTTCCATGTCCGCCCGTCCACCGCCTCCATCCGCACCTCCACGGGCTCCGGCTCGCCGCTGACAAGCACGCGCACGCTGCCCGCCGGACGTCCGGTCTCATGCAGAAAGAGGGCCGCCGCCGACAGAGCCGCGTTTCCGCAGAATTCCCCGCCGGCCATCCGCAGACGCAGATCCGCGCCCGCCGCCGCGGCAGCCGGATCCCGGAAAAACACGAACCCCGCCTGTTCGGCCCCGGGTTCTTCCTGCATCAGACGGTCCGCGATCGCCGCAAAGGGCGCGTTTTCAGGCAGACCGTCCC
>JAZQBE010000059.1:0-29177 GCA_045545575.1 Shuttleworthella sp. | reverse complement strand
ACAGGGGTCAGGCACCCGTTCCGGTTTTTACGCCTCTTCTGTCAGCCACACGAAGCCGTATGGCGCCAGCTGTATGATTCCGCTGTAATAGACGCCGCCGCCTGCGATGTCCGTCCCTCCGCGGCACGGATTGACGGCGGTCTGTGGTGTTTCCGAGAAATTAAAGAGCATCGCGACCGGGCCGTCTTCGCCGGTGCGCAGGATGCCGAGCACGGCATCGTTTCCGGTGTCAAAAGTCAAAACGTCGGCGTCGGAGCGGAACGTTTTGTTCCGCGCACGGATCTTTTCAAGCCGGCGCAGGCCGTCGAACAGTTTTCCTTCGCGGGAGTTCGGGTCGTTCCGTTTTTCGGCTTTCGCCCAGTCGAAGGGACCACGGTGCAGATAGCGGCTGTCCTCGCGGCGGGCGGGATCGTCGTGATACGTGTAGTCGTTGGTCTGTCCGATTTCGTCGCCGCTGTAGAGCACCGGAACGCCGCTCTGGGACAGCATCCATGCGTGCAGCATGAGATCGCACTGCAGCGCCAGGGCCTCTTCCCCGGGCGTTTCTGCCGTTTCCAGTCCGCACAGGGACGCCGTCGTCCCGCACAGGCGGGCGTCGCCTAAGCGCGGATCGTCGTTGTACAGCTCGCCGCGGGACGGGCTGTCCGGCCATTTCCCGGTGAACCAGTCGTTCAGATATTTCTTGTGCGCCACCTCTTCCATGCCGAAGGGCGCCAGCCACGGATAGTCGAGACCCCAGCCGATGTCGTCGTGGCAGCGAAGATAATTCTGGAACGTATACTGCCGGGGCAGCGCGCAGATCTGATCCGTCTGATGGCGCAGAAGCCGCACGTCGCGGGTGGCCAAGGTATGCCAGGTCGTGCACATGGTCGTCACGTTGTACAGCATCTGGCACTCCGGCTTCTCCTCCGTGCCGAAGTAGGGCGCCAGCTTCTCGGGCTCCATCACCACCTCGCCTAAAAGCAGCGCGCCGGGGCAGACGATTTCGCAGGCCAGCCGGAGAATCCGGGACAGCGTATGCACCTGCGGCCGGTTGCGGCAGTCGGTGCCGATTTCCTTCCAGATGTACGGGATCGCGTCGAGGCGCAGCACGTCGATGCCCCGGTTCGCAAGAAACAGCAGGTTCTCCGTCATGTCGTTCATGACCATCGGATTGGCATAATTCAGATCCCACTGATAGGGGTAGAAAAACGTCATCACCGTCTTCCCGCAATCCGGAAGATATGTGAAATTCCCCGGCGCCGTCGTCGGGAACACCTGCGGAACGGTCTTTTCGTATTCGTCCGGGATCTCGCGGCTGTCAAAGAAGAAATACCGGCTCTCGGCCACGGGATCGCCGGCCCGGGCGGCCTTCGCCCAGGGGTGCTCCTCGCTGGTGTGGTTCATCACAAAATCCAGACACAGCGCGATGCCCTTCTTCCGGCAGGCGTCCGCCAGGGATTCCAGATCCGCCATCGTCCCCAGGGACGGCTCCACCGTCCGGAAATCCGCCACCGCGTATCCCCCGTCGCTGCGTCCGGCCACTGTCTTTAACAGCGGCATCAGATGCAGATAGTTGATCCCGCACTCTGTCAGATAGGGAAGCTTCTCCTGCACGCCCCGCAGATCCTTCGCAAAGGCGTCCACGTACAGCATCATGCCGAGCATCTTCTCGGAACGATACCAGTCCGGGTGTTTCCCCCGGCGCGCGTCAAGCCGTCGCAGCGCGTCCTTGCGGTCCGCGTACATGCGCCGCAGCATCTGCGTAAAATAGGAAAACGCCGCCTCGTCGCCGTGATACAGCTCCATGTACAGCCATTTCAGCTCGTCCATGCGCTGTGCGAGGCGCTGCTCCATTGCATTTTTCATCTCTGCGCTCCCTCTACTCTGGCAGCTTCATGCGGATGTTTTCAAAGCCCGCGTCGCATCCGTCGGCAAACAAACCGATGTGCAGCCCGTCGATCGAGTGGAAAATCCGGCTGCTGAGGGCTTTCTCGTCGTCGATATAGCAGACGACGATCTCGTTTTCACACACCAGCTTTACATGGTGGGTATCGGCGCGGGAGAAATCAAACTTCGTAAAGGCTTCGGCGTCGAAATCCCGGATCTTCGTGATCTCTGTGCCCTCATAGTGGACCAGCCCCTGTGCGGCGTCCAGACACAGCACAGTCCAGGTGCCGTCGGTTTCGCTGCCGCCGAAGGCAAAGCCGGCGCATCCGGCTTCGTCCAGCTTCACGTCACACTCCAGCGTCATCGTCGCGGGACGGGTCCCCAGATCGGCCAGCGCGTAATCGTCCGCCTTTGCCGACAGCGCGATGCTGTTTCCGCTGATCTTTGCCTTTCCGCGGATCCTCGCGGCCCGCAGCGGCCGGCTGACGGTGAAGTACTCCACAAAGGTGTCCGGCGCCTTTGCGCCCAGCGTGCCGTCCCCGCGCTGCACCAGCTGATGGACCAGGACGTTTCCGGCCCACTGATACATCCCCGAATCCGCGCTCAGGCCCGGTCGCCCGATCCATCCGCACAGATAGACGCGGCCGTCCAGCTGTGCCGGTTTCGCCGCGTAAAAGATGAAGCCGGGGCCGCCGGCCGTGCTCTTCCCGTCGAGGATGTTGTCCCGGGGCGCGGCAAAGGGGCCGTTCATGGAATCGCTCATCGCGTAATAGGTGACGCAGTCCCAGCTGTAGGTGAGGTACCAGGTGTCCCCGATGCAAAAAAGATCCGGGCACTCGCACATGTAGGGATCCATGGGCGCATAGAACGGTCCGGTGTATTCCCAGTTCTTCAGATCCTCCGAGACATACCGGGCCACGATGCCGCCCCGGACACTGTCATGGGCCGCGATCAGCATCCAGTAGCACTGCTCCTCTTCCACCCAGAAGACCTCCGGATCCCGGAAGTCATCCTTTGAACAGCCTTCCGGCGCAAAGAAGAGGGGTTCCGCGTCCTTGACCCAGTTCTCCCGGTCCGTGCTGACGGCGTGCATGACGCACTCCTTTCCCTGTCCCCCGTTTCCGGTGTCATTGTGCCCTGTATAGAACAGATGGAAAAGGCCGTCCGCGTCCTGAAGAACCGAACCGGTCCCGATGGCCGGATCGGGGGCCGACATCGGTCCGTACTCCAGCACCATGCCGTGATCCCTGTAATCGTACAGGTTCGCCGTGCTGTATTTATAGATCGGGTGGTACCCCTGACCGTTGTGGTCGGTATCGTAAAGATAGTACAGCTCCAGCTCGCCGTCCCCGGTCACAAAGGGCATCACGTCCCCCACGTAGCCGCCCTCCGGCGCGGGATACAGACGGTATTCCACGGCCTCATAGGGCTCGTCCGGCAGCCCCTTCCCGGCGCCGTTCGTGCAGGCCGATAAGAGAAGAACCGGGATCAGCAGACATGACAGCAGGAATCTCCTTTTTCGCATTTTTGCCCACCTTTCCTGTCAGGGGATCCGCAGGGTGCGCCCGGGCGGACCGTTGATCGAGCGGTATAAAAACGGCCCCAACCGTATGTATTCGAAAAACGGGAGGGGCCGGGGGGCTGGGAATGGCAGTTTACACGCCAGTTCTATTCATGGTTTTCATCAAATATCAGATCGTATTTTTCCACGTCGATCACGGCGACGCCGTCTGCCGCGAACCCGATGGAAGACGCTGCTTCCGGGGTATAGATCACGGTGGAAGCGGCCTGCTCGCCGTCGTTGACGAACAGCTCGATGCTGTACCGGTCCAGGATCACCCGCAGCTTGAGGACGTCATTATACGTCCGCACCGGGAAATCGCGGACGTTGATGATATCGTGGGGAAACCCGCTGTTGGTGCGGTCGACGCGAAGCGTACCGGTTTCCGGCTTGAAGCGGATCACCGTCTGATACTCTCCGTCCCGGGCGACAAAGATCTTGAACCAGCGGTACATCATGCTGTCGTTTCCCGGCCGGATCGTCACGGTCATGTCGACAGCGCGTCCGTTGATGCCGTTTAAGGTCGTCTCGGACGTGATCTGTACGCTGTGGTATTCGATCCGCACGCCGCGGTACCGCTCCAGCTCCCTCACGGGATTCTGGAACAGCCGTCCGTTCCGGATGCTCAGCTCTCTCGGAAGCGTCATCTGTCCAAGGAAGGCCAGGCCCGTGGGCTTGCACAGAGACGTGTCCCAGTTCTGCATCCACGCGATCATGATCCGCCGTCCGTCCGGCGCAAGCAGCGTCTGGGGCGCATAGAAATCCAGACCGTAGTCGATGGCCTGGGCATGCTCCCGCATCAGGTGACGCACGCCGCGGTCATACCGGCCGATCAGGCAGAGGGTTGCGTTCCCGGGATGAAACTCCAGTCCGATGACCTTCATATCCTGCGGGCTTGCCAGCAGGACGTCCTTTCCGTCGAGGGAGAAGAAGTCGGGACACTCCCACATTTTCCCGTACTGATTATGGCAGGCGGCCAGAACGCTCACATAGCGCCACTGCAGGCCGTCGTCACTCTCAAACAGCAGGATGGTGCCGCTGCCGTCCTCGCAGCGGTTTCCAACCACCGCGTAAAACCGGTCATCCTCCCGCCAGATCTTCGGATCACGGAAATCCAGTTCGCTGCCGCCCGCGGGAAGCAGATCCGCGCCGATCACGGGGTTGCAGTCATACTTCTCGTAATCGACGCCGTCGCCGATGGCGACACACTGGGTCTGATAATCCGCGACCGTGCCGTCTTCGCGGCGCTTTTTGCGGACGCCGGTATACATCAGCAGCTGCCGGCCGTCGTCCAGTTCGATGGCGCTGCCGGAAAAACAGCCGTCTTTGTCATATTCCTCGTCCGGGGCCAGGGCGGCGGGAAGCCGTTCCCAGTGGATGAAGTCCCGGGTCTTCACATGCCCCCAGTGCATGGGCCCCCAGCTTTTATCGTAGGGATAATACTGAAAAAACAGATGATATTCGTCTTTATATACGGAGAATCCGTTCGGGTCGTTGATCCATCCGATGCCGCCGGTCACATGAAACTGCGGCTGTTTTGCCATATCGATAAACGGGTGGTACTGCCGCTCAAAATCACGGGCTTGTGTCAGCATCTTACTGACCATAAATCTCTTCTCCTGTGGTGTTCAATGTGTGAAAACGTTCTCTGCCGTCCGCGCCGAAGGAGAGGCGCGGACAGCAGAGCCTGAATCTTATTTATTATTATTTGCCGTAGAACGCATCCAGGTACTTCTGGAAAATCGCCAGATAGTCGTTCAGATGATAGGCTTCCAGATCCTTCTGCAGCTGATCCCAGTCCGCATCGGTCACGCCGTTCATGATCCAGTCGGCACGGGCGGTGTTGATGCACTTGTAGATGTCCGCGTTCAGGTTGGAGATGGTCTTGGTGTCGTCGGCGCTCATGAACACGTTCGGGAAGACGTACTTGGTGTTCATGTCGGGCGTGTAGACATCCTTGATCCAGTCCAGACGATACTGGGCATCATCCGGGCAGGTGACGTACACGTCATAGTAGCTGTCAAGGATGGCCAGCGGGCCGCCGGTGCACTCCGCCTCACGCACTTCCACCGGGGAAGCGTCGCCGAGGGGCGCGTGCTTGAGCATCTCTTCACCCTTGTCGTTGGTTCCAAGCACGAAGATATCAAAATCGTCATCTTCGCCGTAGGTACCCCAGTTGTTCTGCGGGGACTGGAAGGGATCATACATCTGATCCAGCCATGCACAGATCAGGGCCGGGTTCTTGGCATTGGCCGTCACGACGCAGCGGCCGCGGTCAAAGCCGGAGGTAAAGGAGCCGTTGGCGGGGGTGATGTTGCGCACGTCCGCCGTCAGTGCGGGCAGCGGCTGCCAGCCGTTGCCGGCGATCAGATCATCCATGCTGATGGAAACGATGTTCGCGACGTCCCAGGAGAAGCAGACACCGTAGCGTCCGGACTTTCCTTTGGCGACATAGGTGGACCACTCCTGCGTAAACGCATCCGGGTCGATCAGGTTCTCTTCGTACAGCTTGTGCAGCCATTCGATACCTTCGCGCCAGCCCTCGGTGGTGGCGGGGCAGATCACCTTCAGATCGTCGGTGACCACGATGTGGCGGCCGTTGTCCGGATCGCCGTAGCCTTCGCCGAAGCCGTTGCAGAGGATGGTGCAGTCCTCATTGCCGCTGCTGATGATGCAGGACATGGGGATGATGTCGCCGTCGATGTCGAATTCCTTCTTGAGGTCGTCGGCATTGTCGCGGAAGGCGATCAGCACCTCTTCGAACTCATCCGTGGTCTCGGGCATGTCGAGGCCGAGGAACTCCAGCCAGGCAACGTTGATGAAGGGCATGTTGCCGACGGTCTGGATGGCGGTCTTCTCGGAACCGAGCTGCTCGATCCAGGGAAGGGCCCAGATATGGCCGTTTTCGTCCGTACACATGGTGCGGTATTCCGGAGCCTGCTCAAACACCTTGCACAGATTCGGCATATACTTATCGATATAATCTTCCACCGGGATAATCACGCCCTGCTTCGCGTACTTCAGCAGATCGGTGTCACTGAAACCGGCGGTAAAGACAAACTCCGGAAGCGTTTTGATGTTGGACATCTCGAGGGAGATCTTGTCGCCCCACTGGTCGCCCTGGATGGCCTTCCAGTTCACGTGAACGTTGGTCTTCTCCTCCAGGCGCTTGAAGATGGTGCGGTTGTTCGGCTCGGATTCGGAACCGACCGGGAAGCTGGTCAGACCGGAGATTTCAGCCTGCTTCGCCAGCGGGAACTGCAGATCGGCCGGATCCACATTGAGCCCGGCGCTCGCGCCGCCGCCGGCAGCACCG
This sequence comes from Shuttleworthella sp., assembly GCA_045545575.1. Lineage (GTDB taxonomy): Bacteria > Bacillota > Clostridia > Lachnospirales > Lachnospiraceae > Shuttleworthia. The sequence goes on along the minus strand of JAZQBE010000059.1, from coordinate 22,431 downwards.
CCGCCGCAGCCGGCCAGAGTGCCGACCGTCACAAGGGCGGCCATGGCAAGGGCCAGTAAATTGAAACGTTTCTTCATTTGATTCCTCCTTATTGTTTTTTGCTTCTTTTTTATTTCTTTCACAGCGGACAGGATCAGCCCTTGACGGCGCCGGCCATGATGCCGCTGTCGAAATACTTCTGGAAGAACGGATACATAATCAGCAGCGGTGCGCTGGAAATGATGATCGTGGCATATTTCAGCAGTTCCGCGAGCTGCGCCCGTTCGGCCGTGCTCTGCATATCCGAGACCATGCCGGGTTCCGGCTGGCTCTGAATCAGGATGGAGCGCAGGACCAGCTGCAGCGGCTGCTTTGACGCGCTGTTGAGGTAGATCATCGCATCGAAATAGCTGTTCCACATACCGACGAACTGCCACATGGCGATGGTCGCGATGATCGGCGTACACACCGGCAGCAGGATCTGGAAGAAATACACCATTTCCGTCGCGCCGTCCACCTCGGCCGCTTCCTGCAGTTCCCGCGGGATGCCCAGGTAGTAGGTGCGGGCGATGATCATGTTCCAGACGCTGAACGCGCCGGGGATGAGGATGGCCCAGATCGTGTCAAGCATGCCCAGCTTGCTGATCAGCAGGTAGGTCGGGATCAGGCCGCCGCCGAAGAACATCGTGATGACGAAGATGACGTTGAAGAAGCCCTTGCCCTTGAAGTCCGGCCGGGACATCGGATACGCCGCAAGCAGCGTTACCACGACGGAAATGAGCGTAAACAGAACGGAATACAGCAGCGCGTTTCCGAAGCCGACCCAGATCTGTTTGTTTTCCAGAACGCGGGTATAGGCCGTCGTCGTCCATTTGCTGAAGTCGAAGGTCAGGCCCTTGTTCTGCAGCGTGACCGGATCGACAAAGGACGCGAAAATGATGTAGACCATCGGAATGATGATGGCCAGGATGAACAGTCCGAGGAGGATGTATCCGGTCAGCAGAAGCGCCTTATCCTCGACCGAATGCCTGGCGAATGCACTGAGTTTTTTGTTTTTCATGACTGCCTCCCTCGTCAAATGCCCTTACCCTCGTTCATCTTCTTCACGATGGCGTTCATGGAGATGAGGAGGATTACGTTGATGACGGTATTGAACAGGCCGACAGCGGTAGAAAAGCTGTAGTCACCGTCCAGAAGACCCTTTTTGTACACGTATGTGGAGATGATTTCCGAGGCATTCAGGTTCAGGTCGGTCTGCAGGGCGTATGCCTTTTCGAAGCCGATGCTCATGATGTTGCCCACGGCCATGATGAACTGGATCAGCACCGTGTCCTTGATCGCCGGCCATTCCACGGCCTTGATCTGCTGGAAGATGTTGGCGCCGTCGATCAGCGCGGCTTCCTTCAGCTCCTGGCTGGCATTGGACAGTGCGGCGGTGTAGATGATGGATGCCCAGCCGGCGCCCTGCCAGATGCCGCTGGCGATGTAGATCGTGCGGAACGCGGAAGGCATGGTCATCAGGTTCATGGAGGTGCCGAGCAGCATGTTGATGATACCGGTCGGCGCCAGCAGGATACGCACAATACCGCAGAGGACGATGACCGAAATGAAGTTCGGCATGTACAGCACCAGCTGGATCTTCTGCTTGAGGCTCTTGCTGAGGATGCGGTTCAGCAGGAAGGCCAAAAGAATCGGTGCCGGGAAGCCCCAGAGAAGCCCGTACACACTCAGCTTCAGCGTATTCGCCAGATACCGCAGGAAATCCGGTGATGACAGGAACCGGGTGAAGTGCCCAAAGCCGACCCATTCACTTCCGAGAATACCGCGGATCGGGTTGTACTCCTGAAACGCGATCAGGATACCGCCCATGGGGATGTACCGGAAGATGATCGTCAGCGCGAAGGCAGGCAGAATAAACAGCAGATACAACTGCCAGTGCTGCCTTACGTAGAGCAGGGTATTGTGCAGTCCGCCGCCGGACCCCCTTTCGGGTTGTGACTTGTCTTTTTTCATCGCCGTACTCCTTTTTTCTCTTACATCATTTGTGTGCAAATGCCGTTCCCCGAGATTGTGCATTTGCACACATTGCCAGAGTGTTGTTTAGTTGCATCCTACCATTGCACCCTCCGGAGTGTCAACAAAAACTTGTGCAAATGCACCAATTTGTCATGTTACACAAATAGCGTGCTGGCCATTTGGTGATTTTTTTGGTGTCGTTTGTGTGCAAATGCACGTTTTCATCTTTAGTCAATGCTTTCAGGGCGCCCCGTGGTGCGTACGAGAGGGATGAAAATGCACAATTATGACAATATTATCCGTTGATCATTTGCACACTCTATGATAAGATTTTATATAGTAGAAAGCTTTACTGGAATCAGACGCAAAGAGGGAAAAGCATGAAGAAAAAAGTCACTATTCAGGATATCGCGGACACGCTCGGCATTTCCCGGAACACTGTGTCCAAGGCGATCAACAACTCTTACGGCATTGCCGAATCCACCCGGGAAATGATTCTGCGCAAAGCTGCCGAAATGGGGTACAAGCAGTTTTCTTATATTAATCTCGTAAACAGCACGCAAACGTCGCTGCCATCGCTGCCGGATGCGGCAGCCGGCCCTTCGGAAATCGCGCTCTTTACGTCAGCGTTTCTGACAAACTCGCATTTCGCGACCCCGATGCTCGACAAGGTTCAGCAGGAGCTTTCCATGCTGGGTTATACCCTGAACTCTCATCGGGTCGCCCCGGAGCATCTGAAGACTCTCACCCTGCCCGGCTCTTTTCATCCGGAAAGGACGGCCGCCATCCTCTGCGTCGAGATGTTTGACCGGCGCTATGACGAAATGGTGTGCGGTCTGGGGCTGCCGGTGCTCTTTGTGGACACGCCGGCCAAACTCAACGGGGATACCCTTCCCGCCGATCAGCTCTACATGGAAAACCTGGGAGCGATCATGCACCTCGTCAGCGACATGCTCCGGCGCGGCGTGAAAAAAATCGGCTTCATCGGGGACTATGGCCACTGCCAGTCCTTTTACGAGCGGTATCTGGGCTTCCGCTGGGCCATGCTGACGGCCGACGTTCCCGTGGAGGATCGTTACATTATTAAAACCAACCGCCGTCCGGAGATCCGCCGGCAGCTGCAGAAGCTTACGGAGCTGCCGGAGCTTTTCATCTGCGCCAACGACTTTATCGCCATGGAGACGGTGCGCACCCTGGCCGAGCTGGGCCGCTCTGTGCCGGACGACGTGATGATCTGCGGCTTTGACGACGCCGCGGAATCCATCCTCATCGATCCCCATCTGACCACGGTCCGCATCTGCGCCCAGGGCATGGCCTTCTCCGCCGTCCAGCTTTTGATGACGCGCATTAAGGAACCGTCGCTGGATTTCCGCATGGTCTACTCAGAGACCGAGCTGATCTACCGCGAATCCACCGGCCTTCCGATCACAGGCGACAAAGAATGAAAAGGTAATACAGAATGAAGATCTTTTCCTATGACAGCAAATTCAGTCAGATCCTGATCAAGATCTCGCAGGGCTGCTACCTGAACCTGCTGTGGTTTCTTTGCTGTATTCCGGTCTTTACCGCGGGCGCGGCGACGGCCGCCCTCTACCGGGTGACGCTGAAGCTGGCCCGCGGCGATGAACCTGCCCTCACGAAGCAGTTTTTCCGGGGTTTCAAGGACAATTTCCGGCAGGCGACGCAGCTGTGGCTCATTCTTCTTGCCATCGGCGCGCTTCTCGGCGGGGACGGATACATTCTCTTTCATCTGTCCCGGTCCACCACCGGCCCGGCCGCCGTCCTGTGGACGGTTCTGTTTGCTTTCGTCATCGCGGGCGGCATCGTTTACGTGATCGTGCTGCTCTATGTGTTCCCTCTGGTGGCCAGCGTGGAAAACACGAACTGGGCCATGCTCAAAAACTCCTTCTTCATCGGAACACACTACCTGTTCTGTACGATCCTCGTTCTGGCGATTCACTTTGCCATGTTTTTCGTCGTCGTCGCCCTTTTTACGCCCATGATCATTCTGGGCGAGGGCGTCTGCGCGCTTCTTTGCTCCTATCTGCTGGTCAGAGTCATTGACGCTGTTTCCTACGATCCGAACGCCGAAGCGGCAGCGGAGGTGACGGGGGCAGCGGAGGCGTCGGAGACGGCGGAAGCAACAGAAGCGGTGGAGGCGACGGAGGAAAAGGCCGCTGACAGCCGCGGCGAGGAACTGAAATGAATATGCCGTCAAAGGAAGCCCTTGAGGCGAAAGAAGCCTTTCGTCAGATGAGCCTCTCGAAAAAGCTCGAATACATCTTTGCTTACTACAAGCTTCCCATTGTTCTGATTGCGATCGCACTGGTCGTTTTGTGTTCCGTGTTCATCCATCAGGCCACCAAAAAGAATCCGGTGCTCTACCTCGGCTTCGTCAACGTTTCCGTCGGCGGGGATCTGGAGACGCATCTGACCCGCCGCTTCGTCGAGGCCGAAGGCATCGACCCGAAGAAAAACCGGGTCTACACCTATCTGAACCTGTACATGTCCGACCATCCGGCCGACGAAAACCACCAGTACAGCTACGCGTCCAAGCTGAAAATGATTGCCGCCATCAACGCGGAGCAGATGGACCTCGTCCTGCTGAACAAAGAGGCCTATGACCTGCTCTCCCACAGCGGATATCTGCTGGACCTTTCGGCATTCCTGCAGCAGGAAGCGCCGGAGATCTACGCGCAGGCTTCTGCATATCTCACCGAAAACGACGTCATTCAAAGCGACAATTCCATCGAAGTGGAACTCGGGACCGCCGACACCTATCAGGTGGAGACCGCCGCCGCGATCAACGGACTCGACGTATCCGCCCTGCCCGCCTTTTCCGCGGCAGGATTTCAGGAGCCCGTCTACCTGTGCGTCATCGCCAACAGCCCGCGGACATCTTTCATTATTGATTATCTGGCGTATATCACCGCCCAATAAAAAACCGGAACGGGGGTCAGGCACCCGTTCCGGTTTTCAGTTCTCTTTCATCTCCAGTTTTTTGGCGAACAGCCGCACCCGGCACGGCTGGCCGGTGTGGACGTCTTCGCTGATCTCCTCCCCGCAGGGCGAAAACCCGAAGGATTCCGCCAAGCGGATGGAGGGGAGGTTCACCTCGCGGATCCGGCAGCGGAATTCCTGCGCGCCGTAGGTCTGCAGGCTGTATTCGATCAGTGCCTGCAGGATCTGCGTTCCGTATCCTTTTCGGAAGAAGGCGGGTCCCAGACAGACGCCGCAGTCTCCATCATTGCGTTCTTTCTCCCTTAAGGCCGTCCCCGGTTCTGCAACGGTGCCGGGCCGTCAGATGGACGATTCCCGTTCAATCAGATCCACCGGGATCCGGTACACCCCGCCTTCCGGTTTCCCTTGTCCTGCGGGACTCCACTCGATAACAGAACAAACGCCCGCCGAAAGGCGGGCGTTTGCGCAAAAACACTAATAAATGGTCTTTATATCCTCCGCCTTCACGCCGATTTCCTTGCAGAATTCCCGAAGCCCCTTCGGCCCGTCTATGCGCATGACGTCGTGAAAAGCGCCGGTTTTCCGGTCAATGAAACCGGCCGTCATCTCGCCGGTGCAGATGCTCTGGCGGATGGCCGGCTCCTGACGTTCCGGATCAAAGGAAATCCTGGGCTTTTTCTTCTGAAAAAACATGTGGCATCCTCCATTTGAGGCAGGGGACAGGTCAACGTCTCGTTTTCATGGCGGCCTGTCCCCATGTCCCGTTACGGCATAACGTGACCGGCCGCGGCGTACAGGCGGTACCAGTCTTCCCGGGAAAGGGTGATGTCCGCGGCCTTTGCGATTTCCAGCAGCCGCTCTTCGCTGGCGGTTCCCGCGATGATCTGGATGCCGGCCGGATGACGCAGAATCCAGGCCGCGGCGATGACGGTTTCCGTCGTGCCGTATTTGGCCGCCAGATCCGTCAGGGCTTCGTTCAGCTCGGGATAGTCCTCCGAGCCGATGAAGGGTCCGCGCCAGCCGGGCATCTGGTAGGGCGACCAGGCCTGAATCGTGATGTCGTGCAGCCGGCAGTATTCCAGAGCGCTGCCGTCATGATCCACGGATCCGGGCGTCTCCATGTTGGTTTCGATGCCGTTGGCCACCAGATTGGAAACCGGCAGAGAAAACTGCAGCTGGTTGAACCGGATCGGCTGTTTTGCGTACTTTCGCAGCAGCTCGATCTGCATGGGGCGGTGATTAGACACGCCGAAGGCGCGCACCTTGCCAGCGGTTTTCAGCATGTCGAAAGTCTCCGCCATTTCCGCCGGATCCGCCAGGGTGTCCGGGCGGTGGATCAAAAGCACGTCGAGATAATCGGTATTCAGACGCTGCAGGATGCCGTCCACGGACTGCAGGATGTATTCTTTGGAAGAATCGTAATAGTTCCCCTTCTCGCCCCGGCGGATGCCGCACTTCGACTGGAGGATCAGCTCCTCCCGGCGGATGGACGAATCACCCGCAAGGGCCTCGCCGAACAGCGATTCGCTGCGGCCGCCGCCGTAGATGTCCGCGTGATCAAACCAGTTTAAGCCGGCGTCGAGGGCGGTGTGGATGTAACGGTTCATCTCCTCGGGCGTCTTCATGAACTGACGCATGCAGCCGACGATGATTTTTTCATTCTTTTCCTTTGACACGTAAAGCTCCTTTCAAAACCGGAACGGGGGTCAGGCACGCGTTCCACTTTCAAAAGCGGAACGCGTGCCTGACCCCCGTTCCACTTTTTCAAAAAAGGGCCTGCGGTTTTCCGCAGGCCCTTGCTTTGATTGACTGAAGAATCATCCAAGACGAATCCAGAACGACTCCGGGACGAATCCGGGATTAGTTGCTGATGGTCTCCTCGGTATCCTTGTCGAAGAAGTGGGACTTCTCCATATCCAGCGCGAACGTCGCGGTGTCGCCGGTGCGCAGAGCGGTACGCGGATTGACACGGGCGGTCATCTGGGTTCCGTCATAATCGAAGTACAGATACACTTCAGCGCCCAGAAGTTCGTACACACGGATTTCCGCTTCGAAACGGTTCATGTTGTCCGGATGGAACGCGGCATCGTGCACATCTTCGGGACGAACGCCCATGATGACTTCTTTGCCCACATACGGAGCAAGCTTCGCAGCCTTGTCGGCCGGAACCACGAGGCGGGACTTGTCCATGATGGCGACGGTCTCGGCACCTTCCTTCTGGATGGTGACGTTCATGAAGTTCATCTGCGGGGATCCGATGAAGCCGGCGACGAACAGGTTGCCCGGACGGTTGTACAGGGTCTCCGGCGTGTCGGTCTGCTGAACGATACCCTTGCTCATAACGACGATACGGGTACCCAGCGTCATAGCTTCGGTCTGGTCATGCGTAACGTAGATGATGGTGGCGCCCAGACGATCGTGGATCTTCGCGATCTCGGTACGCATCTGAACACGCAGCTTCGCGTCCAGGTTGGACAGCGGCTCATCCATCAGGAAGACCTTCGGGTTACGGACAATGGCACGGCCCATGGCAACACGCTGTCTCTGACCACCGGAAAGAGCGGCCGGCTTGCGGTCAAGCAGGGCATCCAGATCCAGGATCTTCGCGGCTTCGCGAACCTTCTTGTCGATTTCGTCCTTCGGAACCTTGCGCAGCTTTAAGCCAAATGCCATGTTGTCATACACGGTCATGTGCGGATACAGAGCGTAGTTCTGGAAAACCATGGCGATATCGCGGTCCTTCGGCTCGACATCGTTCATGCGCTTGCCGTCGATCAGCAGATCACCGGTGGAGATGTCTTCCAGACCCGCGATCATACGAAGGGTGGTGGACTTACCGCAGCCGGAGGGGCCGACGAAGATGATGAACTCTTTGTCCTGAATCTCCAGGTTGAAGTCGGTAACCGCGTGGAAGCCGTTCGGATAGATCTTGTTAATGTTCTTCAGTGAAATGTTTGCCATTGGTGCTGCTCTCCTCTCATTAAAATGATTTTTGTTTCTTTCCGGCTGAACTTACTCAACCGTGAATTTCGCCAGTGCTGCCAGGATTTCGTCGAGGTCCGTGTCGTGCTGGATCGTCAGGTCCAGGTCCTTGGAAAGATCCAGGGAGAAGATTCCCATGATGGACTTGGCGTCGATGACGTAGCGGCCGGACACAAGGTCGAAATCGTTGTCGAACCGGGAAACGGTGTTGACAAAGTCCTTGACCTTGTCGATTGAATTGATGCTGATTTTAATCTGCTTCATTTCCCCTACCCCTTTGCTGGCATCCGAAGATACCGTTTCTTTTTACTGCTCCATTGTATGACGCCGCGACCCGTTTCACAATGTCACCGATGACGAAAAACAGGCGGATGCTTTCGTCATTCTGCCAAAACCGTCCGGCGCCGGCCGCCGCAACTTCATTGTGTTTTCCCCGGTGCGTTTATGCTATAATGATCCATAACTATCGTTTGATAAAAGGAGGAATTGCGTCCTATGGACATGATTACCTGGAAGGGCCGTCTCGACCGGTACCTGAAGGCCCCGCTCTTTGTGATTATCGCGCTTACCGTTGCTGCCGTCTGCGCCGGCATCTGGATCTCGGTTCCCGCCGCCCTCTGCGCCGCCGGCATTACGGCCGTCTACGCCGCGGTGACGATCCTGTTCTATCTGTACAACCGCCGGAAGCTGTCGGAGGAGATCTTAAGCTTCGCGACCCAATACAGCCTCGTGCAGCGCAAACTGCTGAAGGAATCCTCGATCCCCTATGCCCTGCTCGATCCCCAGGGGCACATCCTCTGGACGAACAACGCGCTGACGGAGCTGTTCGGAGAGACCGCCACCTTTGAAGAGCCGGTGACCCATTACATCGACGTGCTGACAAAGGACGATCTCGACGCCGCCTGCCGGGAGCCGGTTTCCCTCTATTTCGAGCGCGGCGACGCCATCTACAACCTGACGCTGCAGCCCTTCTCCACCGATGAGGGCAGCCCCGAAAACGAGCCGACGCTGCTGTCCTTCAAGGACAAAACCCTGCTCGGCCTGACGCTGATGGACGAAACCGAGGTCTCGTTCCTGCGCCAGGAGCAGGAGGACGAGCAGCTCGTCTTCTGCCAGATCTACATCGACAATTATGAAGAGACCGTGGAGTCCATCGACTCTGTCCGCCGGTCCCTTCTGACCGCGCTGATCGACCGGAAGATCAACAAATACTTCCAGCCGGCCGACGCCATCGTCCGCAAAACCGAGCGCGACAAGTACTTCCTCATCTTCCGTCACCGGTTCCTCGCCGCGATGGAGGAGAACAAGTTCTCGATCCTCGAGGACGTCCGCTCGACGAAGGTCGGCGGAAGCAACTATGACGTGACCATCAGCATCGGCCTCGGCTACGGCGGCGGCAGCTACGTGCAGAACGCCGAGTACGCCCGCACCGCCATCGACCTGGCCTTGGGCCGCGGCGGTTCCCAGGCCGTCATCAAGAGCGCGGAGGACGTCTCCTACTACGGCGTGCGCGGCAAGGAAATCGAGCGCAGCACCCGCGTCAAAGCGCGCGTCAAGGCCCTGGCCCTGCGCGAAATCATGGCCACCCGGGAGAAGATCCTGATCATGGGCCACCAGCTGTCGGACGAGGACGTCTTAGGCAGCGCCATCGGCATCTACGTCGCCGCGCGGGAGCTCGGCAAACAGGCGCACATCGTGCTCGACACCATCACCTCGTCGCTCCGCCCCCTTGCGGATCTGTTCCTCGGCAATCCGGAGTATCCGGCGGACATGATCATCAACAACGAGACCGCGCTGTCCATGGTCGATTCGCACACCCTTGTCGTCGTCGTGGACACGAACCGGCCGAGCTACACGGAATGCCCGGGGCTTCTGCACCGCAGCAAACACGTCGTCGTCTTCGACCATCACCGTCAGGGCGCCGAGGTCGTCAGCAATCCGGTTCTGTCCTATATTGAACCCTACGCGTCGTCGGCCTGCGAAATGATCGCCGAGATGCTCAGCTACTTCTCCGACAAGGTCACGATCCGGCCGGCGGAAGCCGACTGCATCTACGCGGGCATCCTGATCGACACCAACAACTTCGTCACCAAAACCGGCGTGCGGACCTTCGAAGCCGCCGCCTGGCTGCGCCGCAGCGGCGCCGACGTCACCCGCGTGCGCAAGCTTCTGCGCGAAGACATCGGCTCCTACAAGGCCCGCGCGGAAATCGTGCGCCACGCCATGGTCTACCGCGACGCCTTCGCCGTCTCCCACTACCTGCCCACCCCGGCAGACCGCGTGGAAAGCCCGACCGTCATCGGCGCGCAGGCCGCGAACGAACTCTTAAACATCGTCGGCATCAAGGCTTCCTTCGTGCTGACGGATTACAACGACAAAATCTACGTCAGCGCCCGCTCCATCGACGAAGTCGACGTGCAGGCCATCATGGAACGCCTCGGCGGCGGCGGACACTTAAATGTCGCCGGCGCACAGCTGGACGGCAAGACCGTCGACGAAGTCCAGGACCTTCTGACCGACGTCATTGACGAAATGGTCGACGCCGGCGAACTCGTTCTGGAGTGAAAAATGCGTGCGCAATCATGACAGACACGTCTGCCGCATCTTTGAAACAGCATATTCATCAGGGAGGAACAGCAATATGAAAGTGATTCTTTTAAAAGACGTGAAACCCCACGGAAAAAAAGGCGACATCGTCGAAGTCAGCGACGGCTACGCCCGCAACGTACTGATTGCCAAAAAGCAGGCCGTGGAAGCCAACACGAAAAACTTAAACGACCTGAAACTGAAAAATGCCCACGACGAAAAAGTCGCCGCCGAAAACCTGGCCGCCGCCCAGCAGCTCGCCGCCGAAATGGCCTCCTGGACCGTGAAAACCGCCGTCAAAACCGGCGAAGGCGGACGCATCTTCGGCTCCGTCTCCTCCAAGGAAATCGCCGACGCCGCCCTCGCCCAGTACGGAAAAGAACTCGACAAGAAAAAAATCGTGATCAACGATCCGATCAAAGCCCTCGGCACCCATGAAATCACCGTCAAACTGCATCCGCAGGTCACGGCGACCCTTCACGTTGTCGTCACCGAAGCCTGAAAAAGCGGAACGGGGGTCAGGCCCCCGTTCCACTTTTTAAGAAAAACGGAACGGGTGCCTGACCCCCGTTCCACTTTCCAGACAGGAGCCTTCCATGCCTTCTGAAGATGCCTTAGTCAAACGCATCATGCCGCATTCTCCCGAGGCCGAGCAGTCGGTCATCGGTTCAATGATCGCGGACACGGATGCCATCACCGCTGCGGCGGAGGTGCTCACCGCGGGCGATTTTTACCAGCAGCAGTACGGCGTGCTGTTCGAGGCGATCTGCGAGCTGCACAACGCCGGCCAGCCGGTGGACCTCGTCACACTGCAGAACAAGCTGCGGGAAAAGAACGTCCCGGAAGAAGTCGCGAGTCTATCGAACATCAGCGCCATCGTGGCGGCCGTCCCGTATTCGGTGAACGTCCGCTCCTACGCGGCCATCGTCAAAAACAAAGCCCTGCTGCGCGAAATCATCCGCTCCAGCCAGCAGATCGAAACGCTGTGCTATGAAGACGCCACCCCCATCGACGACATTTTGGAGCAGTCCGAAAAGGCCACCTTCTCCCTGCTGCAGCGACGCGGCGTCTCGGAATTCGTGCCGATCAACGAAGTCGTCGTCGAAGCCCTCGCGCGGATTGAAAAAGCCTCCCGCAACAAAGGCAACGTCACCGGCGTGCCGACGGGCTTCCTGGATCTGGACTACCAGACCGCCGGCATGCAGCCTTCGGACCTGATCCTGATCGCCGCCCGTCCTTCCATGGGCAAGACCGCGTTTGCCTTGAACATCGCCCAGTACGTCTGCATGGAAGCCGGCCACGCGGCCGCGATCTTCTCGCTGGAAATGTCGAAGGAACAGCTCGTCAACCGTCTGTTCTCCCAGATCTCCCACGTCGACGCGCAGAAGCTGCGCACCGGCAACCTGGCCGATCACGAATGGGGGCTCCTGGTGGAAAGTGCCGGCGTAATCGGCAGCTCCCGCCTGATCATCGACGACACCCCCGGCATTTCCGTCTCCGAGCTGCGAAGCAAATGCCGCAAATACAAGCTCGAACACGGTCTTGACATCGTGTTCATCGACTACCTGCAGCTGATGAGCGGCTCCGGCCGCAGCGAATCCCGCCAGCAGGAAATCTCGGAAATCTCCCGCGCGCTGAAAGCCCTCGCCCGCGAACTGTCCGTTCCGGTGGTCGCCCTCTCCCAGCTCTCCCGCGCCGTGGAAAGCCGTCCGGACCACCGCCCGATGCTCTCCGACCTGCGTGAATCCGGCGCCATCGAGCAGGATGCCGACGTCGTCATGTTCATCTACCGCGACGATTACTACCACAAAGACACCGAAAAGAAAAACATCTCCGAAATCATCGTCGCCAAACAAAGAAACGGCCCCATCGGCACCGTCGAACTCACCTGGCTGCCCGAATACACCAGATTTGCAAACATGGAACATCAGAGCCGCTATTCGCGGTAAGGAAGAAAAAAGAAGACCACGGGTTCGTGCTTGCACGAAAAACCGTGGTCTTCCTTTTTTCTGACGTACGCTGCGAAGCAGCGGCCGCCCAGCCAGCCGCGGCCAAAAGCGCCGAAGGCGCGGCGGACGCACGCAGTGCGGACGGGCTGCGGCCTGGATGCGGCGGAACCGCGAATAGCGGAGCGTGACTCTGTCGTTCTCAGATCCTCCCCGCGCCGTCGCCGATGTCCACCACATAGAACTCGGCCTTCATTCCGCACTTCTCCTCATACGCTTTTTCCACGTCGGTCTTGAAGCGCTCCACGGCATCATTCTCCACAATGCTCACCGTGCATCCGCCGAAGCCGCCGCCGGTGATGCGGCTGCCGATCACGCCGGGCACGGCCCAGGCGGCGTCCACCAGCACGTCCACCTCGGGGCAGGACACTTCATAATCATCCCGCAGCGAAACGTGGGAGGCGTTCATCAGCTTTCCGAAAGCCGCGACGTCGCCGGCCTTTAAGGCTTCCACCGCGCGGATCGTGCGCTGGTTCTCGTACACCGCGTGCTTCGCGCGTTTCCGGCAGATGTCGTCGCGGATGACGTCCTTGTGTGCCTCGAACTGCTCCTCGTTAAGCTCGCCCAAACTGGCGATATCGCACACCGTCTGCAGATCCGCCAGCGCGGCGGCGCATTCGCTGCGGCGGTCGTTGTAGGCCGAGGTCACCAGCGAATGCTTGACGTTGCTGTTCGTGATGACAATCTTCGCATTCTCCAGCTTGATTTCGGCATATTCGCACTTCAGCGTCGCCGTATCGAGGAACATCGCGCAGTCCTTCTTGCCCTGGGCGACGGCGTACTGGTCCATAATGCCGCAGTTGCAGCCGCAGAAGCCGTTCTCGGCCCGCTGCCCGATCAGCGCCAGATCCACGCCCGTCAGCGCGTCCCATCCGAACAGGTCGCGCAGCACCACGCCGGTCAGCACCTCTAACGATGCCGACGAAGACAGGCCGCTGCCGTTCGGGATATTGCCCCACAGCAGCATCTCAAAGCCGCTATCCGGCACATAGCCGCGCTCCTCCATCGCCCAGACCACGCCGAGGGGATAGTTCGCCCATCCGAAATCCCGGCGGTCCGCCAGGTCTTCCTTTGCGGCCTCGATCACGCCCGCACGGGCCACGTTCTCGGAATACAGAAGGATCTTCCCGTCCGGCCGGCGGCGCGCAACGGCATAGGTGCCCAGCGTCAGCGCGCAGGGAAACACATGCCCGCCGTTATAGTCGGTGTGCTCGCCGATCAGATTCACCCGCCCCGGCGAGAAATAAAACCGCGGTTCCTCTCCTTCCCCGAAAAGCTCCGCAAACCGCTGCATCATTTCCTGCTGATTCATCATTTCCCCCTTTCACGGATTAATCCTGCGTCATGCCGTACCAGCCGATTTCTTCATCCATCCACGCGCCGGATTTGATCAGTTCCTGGCGCTCATACGCGTCCATCGTATAGTGATGGGACCCGACCTGAAGCGCCTGGGTAAACAGGCGGTAGAGCGGAACGCCCTTCGACGGGTCCTCGGAATACCAGCCGATGCCTTCCTGCTCCCAGCCGGCCTGTCCCAGCTGCACATATTCGTTGTAATCCTTTGTATAATGATGATCCGTCGAGTACGGATTGAACAGCCGGTACACCAGAATGCCGCTGACCTTCGGCGCGTACCAGCCGATGCCCTCGTACTCCCAGCCGCGTTCCGTCGTCAGCACGTTCTTTTCGTTGGCGTCCGCCGTGTAGAAATGCTCGTGAGTATCCGGATAATACAGGCGGTACATCGCCACCGGCGTCAGCATGTCGCGCAGAAACTCGGCTTCTTTGAGGGCTTTTTCATAGGGTTCCGGATCGATTTCCTGCACGTAGCGCGAAAGCTCTGCGGTGTAATCCTCCACGGTGATCAGGGAAGACAGATCCTCGGAGGAGAAGACCTGGCTGTGCACACTGTCGTAGAGTGCTCCCGGATATACACGGGTATTGGTTCCCAGCCCGGTGGCATTGTATCCGCTGCTTACAATGCTTAAATAATGACCGACCCCTTTGGTGATGCCTTTGTCATAATCTCTTTTTTCGAAGTCGTACCAGCCGTTATAGGGATTCAGAAAATTCCAGGCCAGGTTTTCGCCGACACTGAAATGGAGCAGATGGCCTTTATTCGGACTGATAGACAGATCCGCGTTCGACATCGCCATCGCCATCAGCGTATGGGTCACGCGATAGGGCTCCAGCCCCGGGAAGTTGTTATCCGTCGTGCGCAGCTGGTTGCCGTACTGCAGCAGCTCCAGGCTGTCGAACATGTTCGTCAGCTGCGTGGCGTCGCCTTCCACCAAAGGGTCGATGCCGGGCTCCATGTCTTTGTACTTGTCCAGGGCTTCCATGACCGCCGCGGCATCCGCGGCCTGCTCCGGATATGCCTCCTGCACCCACTCGAAAAAGCCGTAGGCCCCGAGGCCCCACAGCCTGTAAATATCATTCAGCTCGGCCTGGGCGGCGTCCACCCGCGCCTGCGCCTCGGCCAGTGTCATCTCCTGCGCCCGGGCCGGCATCGGCGCGAACAAAAGCGGCGCCGCCAGGACAGCGGCCAGAAGCACCGCCGCAGCCCGGCGAAGGCCGCAATTCTTCCTGTCTGCATTCAAAAACCATGCGAACATCGTCGATTCCCCAAAAACCTTTCTCAAAAACCTTTATCCCTCGTCCGGCGACACGCCCTCGGGCGGGATGTACTCGGCGCCCGGCTCCGCGCGCAGAAACGCCAGGCTCTGCTTGTATTTGAAGTAGTGGGCGATTTCGAAGGCCCCGTATTCGAGGGGCCGGGTCGGATCGCTGTTGTGGATCATGTCGGCGATCTTCACCGCGCGAGCGATGGGATCGCGCTTGATCTCAGCGAGATAATTCCGATAGGAGTACGCCGGGTCCGAGCGGTCCTTCGACAGCCGCAGCACGGAGTCGAGCACCCATTCCGGCATGCCTTCGGCGACGAGATCCTCCAGCGTCAGCGGCGTATCCTCGATCACGTCGTGCAGATAGGCCACAATGCGCTCCTCCTCGAGGGGACACATCCGCGCCACCGCCATCGGATGCTGCACGTAAGGCTTGCCGCCCCGGTCCGTCTGGCCTTCGTGGGCACGGCGGCAGATGGCCGCGGCCCGCTCCGACAGCACGGCCAGCTCCGGCGCGCGCCGGGCGCGGCGGGCGGCAAATTCTTCCTCCGAAATCGGAACCAGCCAGGGTTCGATGCTTCCAAGATCCACCGGGTCCACCGGGAAATACCGGCCGGTGATGACCTCGCAGGAATACAGCCAGTTTTCCAGGCGGATGTAGAGCCGGCCGTTGTCTGTTCCATAGAAAAAGCCCGTTTGCATAGTGCCTCACTTTCGCGGAAACAGAGAAGAAAAGGGAAGCCTTTCCCTACGAAAAGCTTCCCCGAAAAGGTACTTCTATTAAAGCACAGAACCGGCCGGATTGCCACCCGTTTTTTACGGTTCGTCCTCCTCGATGGAGTCCTTCACCGTGACCGTGACCTTGCGCTTGTAGCAGGCAAAAATCGCGTCGACCTTCGCCGCGTCGGGCTTCGGCGTCAGCAGGCTGACCACCGGGACGATCACCATGCCGGCCAGCATGCAGAAGGCGCCGGCGTTGATCGGCGACTGCAGCATCGCCGGGAACATGGGCCGGATGAAGATGTTCGCGAGCATGACCACCGTCGAGAACAGGAAGTTCACGGCGCAGGCCGCCTTCGTCGTCCGCTTCCAGTACAGACCGTACATGAACGGGGCCAGGAACGCACCGGCCAGGGCACCCCAGGAGACGCCCATCAGCTGCGCGATGAAGGAGACGCTCGACCGGTACTGCAGGATGGCGATCACCGCGGAGATGGCGATGAACACCGCGATCAGCACGCGCATCCAGGACAGCTGCTGCTTTTCGTCCATGTCCTTCTTCCACGTGTCTTTGATCAGGTCCAGGGTCAGCGTGGAACTCGAGGTCAGCACCAGGGACGACAGGGTCGACATCGACGCGGACAGCACCAGCACCACCACGATGGCGATCAGGATGGTGGGCAGGCCGGACAGCATGGTCGGCACGATGGCGTCGTAGCCCTCCGCCGCCACGTCCACCTTGTCGGAGAACACCCGGCCGAAGCCGCCGAGGAAATAGCAGCCGCCGGCCACGACGAAGGCAAAGAAGGTCGAGATGATCGTGCCTTTTTTGATGGAATTCTCACTCTTGATCGCATAGAACTTCTGCACCATCTGCGGAAGGCCCCAGGTGCCTAAGGACGTCAGAATCATGACGCCGAGCAGGTTCACCGGGTCCGGTCCGAAGAAGGACGCGAAGATGCCGGGGGTGTCGGAAACGGCAGGATCGGAAATGCGGGCGAGGCCGTCCAATGCCGCCATAAAGCCGCCCTGGCTGTTCAGCACCGCGATCACGACCGCCACGATGCCGAAGAGCATGATGATTCCCTGGATGAAATCGTTGACCGCCGTCGCCATGTAGCCGCCGGCGATGACGTAGACGGCCGTCAGGACCGCCATCACGATCACGCAGATGGAGTAATCGATGTTGAAGGCCATGCCGAACAGGCGGCTCAGGCCGTTGTACAGGGACGCCGTGTAGGGGATCAGAAAGATGAAGACGATGACAGAAGAGACCAGCTTCAGCTTGCGGCTGAAAAACCGGCTCTCAAAAAACTGCGGCATCGTGGCCGAATCCAGATGCTGCGTCATGACACGCGTGCGCCGGCCTAAAACCACCCAGGCCAGAAGCGAGCCTAACAACGCGTTCGCGATGCCCGCCCAGGTCGCGGCGATGCCGTATTTCCATCCGAACTGGCCGGCGTAGCCGACGAACACGACCGCCGAAAAGTACGACGTGCCATAGGCAAACGCTGTCAGCCACGGACCGACCGAACGGCCGCCCAGCACAAACCCGTTGACGTCCGTCGCGTGCCGCCGGCAGTACAGACCCACGCCGACCATGACCGCGAAGAAGACGACCAGCATGCCCGCTTTGATAAACAGATCCATTGCAAAACCTCTTTCTTTTCCCTTTTTTGTAACGACAAATCCTTCTTCACTTCAACGTGTAAAAGTATCTTCTATACACTAACGCTTCAACGTGAAAAAGTCAAGGGGCAAAAAGAAAAAATGCGTCAAAAGGGACGGTCCCTTTTGACGCATATACATCCGACTCATTTACATCACTTGCTGTCGAGGAATCGGTAGCAGACCGCTGCGAGGGCCGCGCCGGCGAGGGGTGCGACGATAAACACCCAGACGTTGGCGAGGGCTGCGCCGCCGGCGAGGAGCGCCGGGCCGAGGGAGCGGGCCGGGTTCACGGACGTGCCGGTAAAGGCGATGCCGATGATGTGCACCAGGGTCAGGGTCAGGCCGATCACCAGGCCGGTGACGGCGGTGTTCTCCGTGCGGGAGGTCACGCCAAGGATGGCCAGCACGAAGACGAAGGTCAGGATCACTTCAATCAGCAGGGACAGGGCGATGCTGCCGTTGTAAAGGCCGTTGGCGCCGAGTCCGCTGTCGCGTCCGACAAAGGCCGCCAGAGCCGCCGCGCCGGCGAGGGCACCGATCACCTGGGAAATCACATAGCCGATGAAGTCCTTCAGATCCATCTTGCCGCTGATCAGCATGGCCAGGGACACCGCCGGATTGATGTGGCAGCCGGAAATATTGCCGATGGAATAGGCCATCGCCACGATCACCAGGCCGAAGGCCAGGGCCGTCGCCAGATAACCGCTGCCGACCGTCGCGTCACAGCCGGCCGCGACTGCCGTTCCGCAGCCGATGAAGACCAGCACGAAGGTGCCGATCAGTTCCGCAAGGTATTTTTTCATAACACGCTCCTTTTCGTTAAAAAACAAGCGGCCGAACCGTCCGGGACGGATTCGGCCGCAGGATTCTTTTCTATTGTACGTGTTCCCGGAAGATCGTTCAAGGAGATTCTCCACTTCTTTCTTTCCGCTTCCACGCGTCTTTCCCTTACGCCTCCGCCGCCGTCTGCAGCGCCATCGTCCCCTGCACCCACAGTCCCCACACTGCCGGATCCTCCGCCAGAAGAAAGACGTCCGCCATGATGCTTTCGGGTTTGTCGATGTGCCGGACGCGGGGGCGGATGATCATCGTCACGGGAATGCGCCAGTCGCCGGACTGCAGCTCCAGATCCAGAAACAGATTCCGATAGCCGTAGGGCAGCTCCACGGCGCCGAGCGCCGTAACGGGACCTTCCAGCGCCGTCAGGGGAAGCGCTCCGTCCACCCGGAGGGTGTAGGTCCCGGCGTCGTACCCTTCCGTAAAGGTCAGTCCGAAGGCACTGTGGCTGATTTCGGGCGCGCGGTACGGAATCGCGAACCCGAAGTTCATGTAGTTCTTCACGGACGCGTACAGCGTTTCGTACGCCTCAATCGTCGGGTGCAGTCCGTCCGCCATCTGGTTCTTCGTCCCGAACACGTTCTCGTTTCCGGGCACCCAATGGCACCCGTAATCCGCCGACAGCTGCGCCAGCAGCGCAACCAGACGCACCCGGGGCTCATAATAGTTGTCGTCCATCAGCTTCGCAAACAGGCCGGCGTGAATCCGGGCGTTCGGAAACGCCTGCCGGATACGGTTCGTGCAGGAAACAAAGGCCCGCCGGATCTCGGCTTCGTCCATGTCGTCGACGTCGTTGATGCCGAGTTCGATGAGGATATCGGTATAGGTTTCCTTTTCTTCGATCCCCGGAAGCCAGGTATCCAGCATCTCTTCGAAGGACCAGCAGCCGTGTTTCGGCTTCGCGGAATAACGCATGCCGGACTGTCCGCGGAAATTCAGCGCACTGCCCATCTCCTCCGCAAGCCGCAGCGGAAAGGCCGCGCCGTAGCCCGCCCCCAGCTCGGTGTAGGAATCCCCGAACAGAAACCACCGCGGTCCGCCGGCCGGCGCGGGTGCGCGCAGGCCGGGCGCAATGCCGTACCAGGCAATGCCCTCGTCGATCCAGCCGTTTGCAAGCAGCACGGTGCGCTCGTTCGCGTCCGTCGTGTAATGATGGCAGGCCGCCGGGGGCGCCGAGGGCAGAAACAGCCGGTACACCGGGCATCGGCCGGCTTCGTCCGAATACCAGCAGATGCCCTCCTCCTGCCAGACGTCGCTCGTCAGAAGATGCGCCCGTTCCACCGGGTCCGCCGTGTAAAAATGCTCCCCCGTATCCGTGCGGAACATCCGCCAGACCGGCGTGCCGGAGACGGCCGGCGCCTCCCAGGAGACGCCCTCCCAGATCCATCCGGACTGCGTCGTCAGAACGCGGACCTCGTTTTCGTCCGCGGTGTAAAGATGCTCTCCCGTGTACGGCATGTACAGGCGCGTCATCGGCTGCGCCGCTTCCGGTTCCTCCGCCGCTGTGTGCAGGGTAAAAAGCACCGGTGCCAGCAGAAGCAGCACCGGTAAAAGAAGACTCTTCAGAAAGCCCTTCATACGTTCAAGCCTCCGTATAACCTGTCGTTTTTTATTTTAATCCATACCAGCCGATGCCTTCGTCCGCCCAGACGCCGGCCTTCATCAGCTGTTCGTATTCATATTCGTCCGAGGTGTAATGGTGCGCCCCGACCGTCAGCTCCCTGGTAAACAGGCGGTGCATCGCCATGCCCTTCGCCGGGTCGGAATACCAGCCGATGCCCTCCATGTTCCAGCCGCTTCGTCCGAGGGTCTCGTATTCGTAAAGGTCCATCGTATAATGATGGTCCGTCGTCGCCGGATTGAACAGACGGTATACCGGATCGCCGGTCTTCGGCGCGTACCAGGCCACACCCTCGAAATACCAGCCGCGCTCCTTCGTGCACAGGGTCTGCGCCTCGTACCGGTCGGCCGTGTACAGGTGCTCGTGGGTGGCCGGATAATACAGCCGGTACATCGCGTTCGCGCCGGGCCGTTTGGGCTCGTTGAACACCGCCTTCGGCCAGCCCTTGCCGAGCCGGGTATCGATGGGCGTATACTTCACCGGCGGGGGAACGTCGTCTTTCCCGTTGTAGCGGATCAGCTCATAGCCCGCAAAACGGCGGGCAAAATCAGGAAGCTCAAGTTCATAGATGTCCGGAACCGGCTCCATCGTCTCCGTCACCGTCACGCGAAGCAGCTGGCCCTTTTTATCCCGTTCCACGTCAAGAATCAGCGCCACGTGATACCCGGGGATGTTGAGGCAGTCGCCCGGTTCGACCAGCATTTCCCAGAAATGATCGTATTCCTCCGCGTCGAAGGGCACGTCCTCCGGAATATCCGCCAGCCACCCGAAGGCTTCCTTTTTCGCCAGCTGTTCCGGCGTCGCTTCCCACGCGTTATAGGTCAGCTTCCCGATCGATGAGGTGGGATAGCGCGGCGAGCCGAGACAGTAGCTGACATACGCGCTGCAGTCCATCGCGTACCAGGGCGAACGCTGATTGCCATAGGCCGCGCGCTTCGTGTAGAAATCGCTGTCCGGATCCGCAACGGCCGCCAGAAACTCGTCCAGCGTCGCTTCAAAAGTGACATAGAACCCCTCGCCCGGTACCTGCCCGTAGGGGATGCCGTGATAGGTCAGCCCGGCCTCATAATACCAGTCCGGCTCCTCGGGGGTGTACGTGTGGACCGGGACGTTTTTTAAGGGCGTCCACTCGATGTCGCAGAGCTGCTGCGCACGAGCGCGGATGTTGTCGATGCCGGCGGCCTGCGCGTTTTGGGCAGGAAGCAGCACGGCGGCCGCGAACACCGCAAAAAGAACGGCAAAGAGATATTTCGCGATGGGCTTGCGCTTCATGGGGACCTCCCGAGGCCGGTACCGGCGGCTGTAAACAACGTACGCAGAAAATCATACCACAAAAAACCCTTCTCTGCCACGGAAATGTCGGTAAACGTCTTATCATACCGGAACGTCTTTGCGTCGCCGCCCGCGCGGTCGCCGCAGCGGACGCGGACCGTCTGATCCTTCCCCTCCCCCAGTTTGAAAACAATCTTTCCTTCGTTTCTCTGCAGTTCCCGCTCCAGCGCCTCGCCGGACAAATCCACCAGAACAGACAACGTGCTGCCGTCCGGATTCAGCGTGCAAACGTACAGGGATGAAAGCGCCCCGCCATAGTCCGACGGGAGCAGGGTGACGGCGTGATTCTCCGCGGCGTACCGGCCGCCGGACATCATGCCCGAAACCGCCACGACCGGCGCGGTCCGGTCCACCACAAAGGTCACCTGCGCGGCCCTCTGATCCGCGCTGCGCGGCGATCGATTCCGGATCGCCGCCCGGTACTCCCCTTCTTCCGCAAACAGATCCGCGCGGACGGCGCATGTGTACCGCGCCTGTCCGCTGCTGGCGACAGGTGTGACTGTGTACTCCGCGCCCTCCTGAAGCGGCCGGCCGTTGACAGTCACGTCAAAGGACGGATCCGGATCCGCCGTCGCCGCAAGGAAGACGACGTCGTTTCGCACCCGTGAAATATAAACCTTCGCCGCCAGATCCGCCGTGGCTTCGTCCGGCTCGAAGACCGTTTCGAAGGCCGGCTCGTCCTGCCTTGCATCGTCGGCCTCCCGATCCGGCTCTGCTTCCGCCGTTTTCTGCGATTCCTGCGCGGGTTTCTCCGGCGCGCGGATTTCCGTGGACACCACCACACGGTTCGCGGGCCGGCTCATCGTTTCCCCGGCCGGATCCACTGCCGACTGTTCCGCGGATTCCGCGACTGTTTCCCCGCCTGTTTCCTCCGCAGACACAATCGCCGCGGGCGCCACCGACCCTATCCAGAGGACCGTGCCCGTCAGCGCCAGGATCGGCGTGATCCGCCGGACATATTCAGCGGTCTTGTTCATCTCCTTCTTTGGCCTCCTCCGACGTATTCTGCAGGCGCGCGGCGGTCTCGCAATACCGTTCGGCCGCCGGATAGCGGCTCTTCGCATGCCGGAACCAGGCGGCCGCCGCCGCATAGCGG
>JAZQBE010000058.1:0-7530 GCA_045545575.1 Shuttleworthella sp. | reverse complement strand
TGACGTCCGCGGGTACGGGCGCAACTTCTTCCGCAACCGTCTCAGTCGGGACAGTCACGTCAAAGAATGAAGAGCCGGCCTCAGAAGCGTCCTCTTCCGGAGCAGATTCGCCATCTTCGGAAGGAGCGGCATCTTCAGCTTCTGCAACTTCAGCAGGCGCATCCGCATCCGCTGCTTCCGCATCCGAAACATCCTCTGAAGCATTCGCGTCTTCAGGGGTCTCGGTCCCGGCATCCGCGGCAGGTACGCCCTCTTCGGATTCGGCGTCCGCGGAAGGAACGTCCTCTTCGGATTCGGCATCCGCTGCCGGAACGTCTTCAGCAGCCGCTGCGTCTTCTTCCGCAGCCACGGCTGCGTCCGCATCATCTGCGGCGTCCGCTTCCTCTTCCGCCGGTGCGTTCGGATCAACGAAGCACTCCTCCGTATGGACGTGCTCCTCCAGTCCGCAGGTCAGCGTTCTCGTCTCCGAGATGCACTCCTCGGTGTGAGTGTGCTCTTCGCCTTCCTCCAGTCCGCAGGTATACACGGTTTCGACGGTGTAGCACTCGTCCGTATGCGTGTGTTCCGTCTGTCCGCAGAAGGTTTCCCTTTCCATGGTTATGGCAGGCAGAATCAGCGAATACGTGGTCACGAACACCACCACCATCGCGACGGGCAGGGCAATCCTGCGGCGCCAGAGACTCCAGTTGATTTTCTTTGCGTTCTTCACTTCTTGTCTCTCCATTACTTCACTTGACCAAGATCATCTAACGGCCATATGCGGTAAATGATTTTTCCTACGATCTGCTCCTCGGCCACACATCCGACCGAGGTGTTCCGGCTGTCGACGGATACGCTCCGATGGTCTCCCATTACGAACAGCCTCGATTCCGGTACCTGATAAGGCAATTCAATGTTGCAGTCCCCGAATGCTTTGTCCTGCACGTAGGGTTCGTCGATTTTGACGTTGTTGACATAGACGTTGCCTTCATCGTCGATGTCCACCCACTCTCCTGCATGCGCGATCACGCGCTTGACGAGGATCTTATTGTTATAGTAGAAAGCGATCACGTCGCCGGTGTTGAAGGTGCCTCCCTTTACCGAGAGGACCAAGTTGCCTTCGTGCAGCGCCGGGTTCATCGAAGTGCCGTAGATCTGCAGTACCGGCAGAAGCAGTACGGCGATGAGGACAGCCGCGGCGGCGATGGTGATCAGGGCGAATACGGTACTCTTCAGGGAGTTGCGGAACCCTCGCCGGTATCGAAGCTTTTCGTACAGCTGCTCCAGCTGTTCCCGGGAAGGCCGCTCCGCTGTTTGTGCGGTTTCGGTTTCTTTGTTCATGCGTATTGCTCCAGACGCGGAGAAAACTCGACGGTCAGCTCCTGTCCGTTGTCCTTGTGCACCTCAAGCTGAATCGGATTCTGCTCCTTCCAGCCTGGATTCTCGGATGCAATCTTCTGATAGCGCTCGTAGTAGTTTAAGAATCCGTCAAAAACAGCGTGCTCCGCTTCCTTGCGCACCTGCTTTGCCACTTCCAGTTCCTTGTAGGAGCCAAGGTAATAGGACTTTTTCTGGATGGCGATCTCCACGCAGTAGCGTCCGCGCTTCTGATACACGCCGAGGACGCCGGTCTGGCTGCTGCGGTTCGCTTCCCGGCGCTTGATGCGCACCGCAGAGGTGCCCGCCACATATCCCAGATGATTGACCAGCTCCTTGCGCTGCTCGATCTTGCGGCAGCCGCAGCTGCGCTGCGTGCCGTGTACCAGCGTGCAGGCGGAAAGGTCGAGTTCGTTTCCGCATGCGCAGCGGCAATGCCAGATGACGCTGCCCTTGTAGTCGCGCTTATCGGTCGGATACAATGCCGTAAGCCTTCCGAATGTGCGTCCTTCAAGATTTTTCTGTCTCATTCTTCTATTCCTTTTTTAAAAACGTACACTTTAATCCACATAGTACTCGTTTGTATACATAGATAATATAGCCTCTCCCATCTAAAAAATCAACAAAAAATTCATGAAATACGGGCTAAAGAATATAGTCGCCGCCTTAAAAAAACAGACATGTAATGATATTTGTCTGGTGTCAACATATAATAGTTTGATTTTTATAAAAGTGTACTTAAATATATTTCACGAATAGAATGGATTTATTTATCCTGCAACAATATCCTTTTACCTCCTTTTATTTCAAAACTACCGCAAACAAAAAATCCCCGGAGAATGATTCATTCTCCGGGGATTTCCTTACATATTTATTTTATGCGTGCATGAATGCACGCCGGCAGGCGGGCTTCTGCACGTACTTGCTTTACTCTACCGTCAGTGTGCAATTCCACCAGTTTCCGCGTGCATAAATGCACGCCGCAGGCGGCATTTTGCACGCACTCGCTTTACTTTCCGGCGATGTGCTATTTCTATAGCTTCCGCGTGCATGAATGCACGCCGGAAGCCAGATATTTGCACGCGCCTTCGGCGCTGGGTGCGTGTTGCTTACCTGCTCCTATTCTGAAGCTTTCCTCCCAGCACCCAGAACAGCAAGCCGCACAGAAGGATGCCGAACAGGCAGATCCTGCCCGCCGGGGTCAGCGCTGTCTGCAGCAGGCCGCCGACTTTGGGGTATACATGGGTTACCACGCCGATCACGGCGTCGTAGGAAACCGGCGTCATGTCCGCTTCCTCGTTGGCGTCGCCCTTCGTGATCAGCTGTCCTTCCACCACGCTGTTTTTCACCACGCGATGCGTGATCACGCTGCTGCCGCCGGAAAAAGCGACGATCTCGTCCGGCGCGATTTCCGTCGTTACCGCCGGCTCCACCACCACCAGACTGCCTATGGGCACTTCCGGCTCCATGCTGCCCGTAGCGATGGTGTAGGTCTGCACGCCCAGCAGCTGCGGAAGAAACGCCGCAATCAGCACCGCAAATACGATGAGGATCAGCAGGAATCCGACAGTATTGCAAAGAAGGGCGGGGATATTGTCCCCGCCCTTCTTACTGCTGTCGCGCAGGTGCCGGTTTCGATCCAGCCGGCCCTTTTGATACTGAGAACCGTTTGATTCTGTTTCCAATCTGTTTTTATGCATTTTCACTGTTCAAGGTTGTTGTCTACTTCGATTTCTCGTCGGTCTTCGGCGTGTCTTTTGCCTTGTCGTCCTTGGGCTTCAGCGCGTTCGCTTTCTTTCTTCTGGAAAGAAGCACACCAATCAGCGTTCCCAGTGCGGCAACACTTACCGCACCGATGCCGATGGCTGCCTTAAACTTCGACAGGGTGCGGGCGACCCGCTTGAGGAACGTATCCGGCTCCTCGCCACCGTCGCCGCCACCTTCGCCGCCCGGAGCGTCCGGACCGGCAGACGGCACGTCACCTTCGTGCAGGTCGATCAGCTCTTCCGGCTCGGTGTTTTCTTCTTCGCCGGGCTCGTTGCCGCCAGGCTCATTCGCCGCAGGTTCGTTTCCTTCACCGGCAGGCTCGTTTCCTTCACCGGAAGGTGTATTGCCTTCACCGGCAGGTGCGTTGGCTTCGCCTTCACCGGCCGCCGCGCCTCCTTCACCGCCGGCTGCTCCGGCTCCGGCTCCCGCACCAGCGCCTGCTCCGGCTCCGGCACCCGCACCAGCGCCTGCTCCGCCGCCCGTGTTCTGCTGTCCTTGCTGTCCTGCGGCCGCGATCGGGCGGTACACGAAGGTGAATACGTTCGGACCTTCCGCCGTCAGTGTAGCGGTCAGGTTGTAGGCCTGCGGCTGGTAGCCTTCGATGTAGACGAAAGCTACGACGGGCTTATCTCCTACGTTGCCGTAGAACGTGGCGCTCGGTGCCAGTTCCGTTCCGGCTGCGTCCTGATAGTTTACGGTATAAGATACGGTCGAACCGCGGATACCGTAGGTGGCCACGAATACCATGTCCTGGTTGATTACGGTGGTGCCGACCAGGCCTTCCTGGCCGCTGATGTGATATCCCTTGAAATAGTACTTGCTGTCGGTGACCGTCACAGGATAATTATTCGGATTCCAGCGGGTTCCGGCGTCCATCGTGACGCTTTCCACGGGCACTGTGCCATGAAGGCCGCCCGACATCGTCACTTTGTACTGGTAATTGTCGGCTTTGACGCGGTCCGCACCGATCCCGGAAAAACCGCTGATCACCAATGCGGCAGCAAGTAATGCCATCAGTCCGGCGCGCAGCTGTCTCATTCTGTTACGCATCTTTCGCACCTCCTTTGCCATTGGAGCGGCGCAGCAGAAGGAACGCCGCAAGAAGAAGTACGATTCCGCTCACCAGGAACACGGCCAGAAGAGGCAGGACGTTTGTCTCGTCTCCCGTCTTTGCCGGACGGACCGGAACCCCGGGAGGTGTTTGAGGCGTAGCGGTCAGCTCCGCCGCGAAACGCATGTCGACGTTGGCCAGCGTGCTCTGATAGTCGTTGCCCTGGGTCTCGCCGTCCAGAGAGATTACCAGCGTGACGGTGCCGGTGCCGTTCGGCGCTAAAGTGCCCAGGAAGAAGTAATCCTCCAGGGAACCGGTCGCTTCCTTTAAGCCGATTCTTCCGCCGGAAGCGTCTTCACCGCCGACCGTGTCGGAGTTGAAGATGTCTTCGCCGTTATAGGTCAGGCGGTATGCATAGGCGCCGCCGTTGGCCGGGCTGTTGTCTTCAAAGCTCTTCAGCACCGCGTTGTACATCCAGAAGTTAGTGTCCGCGGAATACGCATTCCGAAGCGTCACGGTAAAGGTGACGGTGTCGCCCGGCTGCATCTGGTTTACCGCATCGGCGATGGAACCCATGTTGCTTTGAAGCTGGTTGCCGTCAAAGGTGACGGACCAGCCCTCTGAGCCCGTGATCTCTTCCGCCGAAGCCTTAAACCCCGGCATTGCGGCCGCCACGAAAGCGCACGCAATGAGAAGGCAAATGATCTGTTTTAAATATCTCATGATTCCTCCTTACTGCAGCGCAAGGCTGTTGCCTGTAACGGTTACGTTGGCGCCCCAGGCGCTTAAGATGGCGTCCGCACCGTTGTGCGTCTGCACGCCGCTCGCTTCCACCTTTAAGCCCATCGTCTTGCCATTGTAGAGATAGTTCGTCGTAATGGTGCCTTTGCCGTCGTTCGTCTGGGTGGCAAAATCGAGTACCGCGTTATCGCAGGAAATCTGCGAGATGACGTCCACCACACCGCCGGAGGAAACCGCCGTGCTGTAGTAGTACACCTCCCGCTCGGGCGTGGACTGGGCGGCGTCGTAGATCCAGCCGTCCTCCATCTCGTACTTGATCAGGGTCGGATCAAGGGACTGATCCTTGGTATTTCCGGTCATCCAGTAGCGGTAGATCACCACGCGGATGAACTCGTCGATTTCGCCGTTGTTCGCGACGTCGATGTTGTCCTCGTACTTCTTGCCGGGAACCAGCTGTTCGCCTTCCGGCACCAGGGACTGCAGCAGCGTCCCGTGATTGTCCACCGCTTCGCCGCCTTCGTACAGCTGAATGCCGATCTCACGCATGGCCAGCGGGGACTCATAGATCTGGGAATAGTATCTCAGCGCAGCCATCGCGCTGCCAAGCGTGCCGGCCAGCAGAAGCAGCGCCGCCGCTGACGCCAGGATCATGGCTGCAAGCGTATATTTCTTCGTCTTCATCTGCTCCTCCTGCCGTTAATCCTGTACCGTTATCACGTCCTGTGTCCAGTCCGCGTAGGGATTGCCGTTTTCGTCGTACCGCACCGGTACGCTTTCGTAAATGACCGCGACGTTGAAACCGTCGCCTTCCGCGACGTCCGTCGGGATGTCGTCGATCTTGATCAGCAGCTCGTCCGTCGCCTTCTTGGGATCAATCGGCGCGGCGCAGTACCAGAAGCCGTCGCCGCCGTCCGTCCAGCCGGTGCCCGAATAGTTCAGTTTGAAGGTCGAGGCAGCGTAAGCGCGGGCGCGGATGTATACCGGAACGTCACCCGTATTGGTGATGACCACGTGCTTCGTCCAGGAACTGACGTCGGGTTCGTCAATGGTCGTGCTCCCGTCTAAACTCAGCTTATAGATGCCCGAAGCATCGGTATAGGCCGTAAAGTATGCCAGCGCCTGCGGCAGCGACGCCGCGAAGATGAGGGCTGCCGCCAGTAGCGCGGGCAGGATCCATTTGGTTCTTTTCATCATGATCTCCCCTCCTTATTTCTTCGTGTGTTTCCAGTCGCCCGCCGTGTACCGGAACTCGTTCAGGATGCCGAAGCCCTGCTTGTTCTCGCCGTTGTAGGCGTTGGTAAAGCTCACTTCCGCGGAAAGGGTACCGTCCGCGCGGACTTCCATGGTCACGGGAGCCGGATCCTCGGAAGTCTGCGTGTATCCGGCGCCGGAGTAGATTTCCTTTACCGTCACGACGGCGCCGGCCGGAATCTTTCCTGTGAAAGTATAGGTCTGTGTACCGGCTGCCGAGAAGGTCAGCGACGCGACGTCTTCAAAGACGACGTCACTGCCGACCGTCGCGACGATCGAGAACACGAAGGTGACCGGTGAGCCGGCGTGATAATTCGTCAGCGTCTTGTGAATCAGCAGATCGCCCTTCGACTCCGTCTGGGAAGGCTTCAGCACGGCTGTGGTTTCGTATTTCCACTCGCCGTTTGCGATCGTCACGTCGATTCCCTCTCCCATCTCATCCACGGTCGACGGAAGCGCGATCAGTTCCGGCAGCCAGGTGTAGATGCAGGAAGCCGACTGGGCTGTCGTGGTGACGGTGGATCCGTCGGTGTGTACGTACTCGGAAAGCGGCGCGCCGGTCGCATGGGCAACCACCAGGTACAGGCCCGCGGAAAGCGCCGAGGGATCGGCTTCGGCCTTCAGGGCCGCTTCCGTACGCACCGCGCCCTTGGCGTCCAGCAGCACGCTCTTCGCCGCGTCCTGCGCCAGCACGCCCCAGTCGTCCTTCGTCAGCGCCGCGAGGTCTTCATAGGTGGCGATCTCTTTGGAAAGGGACACCGCGCCGTCCACCGCGAAGGTATAGAAGATGCCGCTTGCGTCTTCCACCGCGTCCGCGACCTTATACAGGTCTACAGTCACGTCGACGTCTGCGAGATCCGTCATCGACGCCGCGCCGGGCTGTACGGTGAGCGCCACGGTCCGGGCGAGGTCCAGACTTTCTGCGTGCGATGCTTCTGCGCCCGCGATCGTGAACACGAACACGAGGACGGCCGCGAGCAGCGCGGAGCATATCTGTGCGTTTCTTCTTTTCATAGGTCTCTCCTTACAAGTGCCGGTTTTCAATACCATTTTCCGACCCTGCTGCTGTAACTGCCGGTCAGGAGCGAATCTCTGCCCGGGCGCCTGCCGCAAGCTTTTTGGCTTTCAGCAGACCTTTTGTTGCTTCGCGGTATGCCCGGTGGCGTTTTCCGTCCCGATCCGTTGTCACCAGCGTGATGATCAGAAGAAGCAGAATCACCGGAACCGCTACGAACGGAACCACGTACATGGTTTCGATCTGTGCTCCGTCTGCCGGTACGGCCGCTTCGCCGTTGGCGTTGGCGACGCGGTGTCCGCGCACGAGCAGACGGTGTGTATTGATACCATAAGGGGTGCACGTCACG
>JAZQBE010000057.1:0-51182 GCA_045545575.1 Shuttleworthella sp. | reverse complement strand
CCCTGCAAAGGAGCTAAGCTGACGCCCTGGTTATGGATAGGCGGGACGAAGGAAGTTGGGACCCTGGAGACAGAGGAAAACCCGTTGGATACAGGAGGTTCGCTGCCATAGAGGGAAGGGTTTGCACAAAGGCCATGTAGAACAAAACAATGACGTTCTATTTCGTGCACCCATAAACCACTATTTCTGCACTCGATGTAATGAAATATCCATGACACTGGCTTGTTCAGCTGAGATATATCGGCCGAAAAGCCCGAGTTTTCAACAAAAACCACTTGATTATATGAGGAGGATGACAATGCTATGAAGACAAAATTTTGGAAGACTTTTTTATCAGTTATCATTCTATGTGGGGTATTGTTACAGTCAGAGGTGGTTTTTGCTTCTGAGAATTCTGTTAATAACACAAATTCCGCGATCGTTGTTAATATGAAAATAGTCTCTGTTCCAGGAAATATTAGTATTCAGTCCTCTTCAACAAACCCATTCGGGCACGCTTTTCTGGTCTTTGAGAATAAATCAACGATCCCTGTTACAATAGGACATATGACAATTCCAGTTAATGATTATATCACGCTTGGGATATTTAATAATCGTTCTTCGCATGTTGGAATCTGGTATAATGTGGAAGGCTTTAATTTACCTGCTATTTACTTTGCGGGTTGCGGTATTCATTCCTATAATATCCAGAGCAGCAGTCAGGTTGCTACAGTTAATGCTGTAATTGGGAGTTCTGATTATTATGTTCAGTCGACACATAACTGTTGCCATTTTGCGGAGGATGTCTGGAATTCGGTTACACCAAGTGACATGCATGTTTACGGTATCATGCCATTAACATTAAAGAACTCGATATTATCTCATGGAGGCTCTACTACGATTCCACTTCCTCCCAACGCAAAATCGATTTATTCGATTGCTTATCACACAAGCACAGGATATGTTTTTGATACTTCAGGCGCATATGCGAATTGATAACAGGAAGGATGGTGGCTCGATGAAAAAGATCATATTCTATATCCTTCTGACCGTTGCAGTTCTCTTGATTGTATATTTGTGCGGCTGCATTCTGTTTACTGTGCTGCATCACTTCTTTCCCGCAAGACATTCTGTTTATGAATTGCCGCAGAGTGCGTCTTTTGCCGATATTCTGTTTGTATATCTCATGGCTTTGGCGGCGGTTTCGTTTATATCGGCATGGTTACTGTCTTTTTTCGGGAACTGACCCCCCGGGATCCGGTCCATTTTCTGATGTTCTTCCCACATGAATTGTGCTATGATATCCGGGTATGCTGCGCGAACCGGCGCGGCGCATGAACATACCACGGAGCAAGGCGGCTGGCAAGGCCCGCCTTGCCTGAAGTCAGCAGATTAGAAAAGGAGAAGAATATGAAAAAAAGACTGATTTCAACCATCGCTGCCGTCACCATTATCGGATACTTCCTTGCGGGCTGTTCTTCCAGCACCACGGCGACGCAGGGCGATGCGCAGGCGAATGCGGATGCATCCGCTGCACAGACCGCGCAGAGCGCTGGCGCCGGCGAAGAGGCTGCCAAGGACCAACTCGACCTGGTCTTAGAGCGCGGCAAGCTGATCGTCGGCACGGAAGGTACCTACTCCCCCGTCAGCTATCACGACGCGGATGACAACTTAGTCGGCTTCGACGTGGAAGTCGCCGCCGGCGTCGCGAAGCACATGGGCGTCGAAATCGAGTATCTGGAAACCAGCTGGGATTCCATCTTCGCGGCCCTTGATGCGGGTCAGATCGACACCGTCATCAACGAGGTGGGCTACAATGAGGAGCGCGCCGCGAAATATGATTTCACGAACCCCTACGCGTTCTCCCGTCCATGCATCTTAGTCAAGGGCGACAACACGGACATCAACTCCTTTGAAGATCTGGAAGGAAAGACCTGCGCGAACGAGGCGACGAGCCTCTTCGGCGAAATGGCGGAAAAGTACAACGCTTCCCTCGATCCGGTGGGCGCCATGGCGCAGTCCATCTCCGAAGTGTTAAACGGCCGCGCCGACGCGACGCTGAACTATGAAACGTCCTTCAATGACTATATGAAAGAGCATCCCGAAGAGGATGTGAAGATCGCGGTTTACGGCGATCCGGAGCCCAGCTCCTACGTGCCCGTCTTAAAGGGCAATACCCGTCTGGCCGAAGCCATCGACAAGGCGCTCGAAGAGATGCGCCAAAGCGGCGAGCTGAAGGCCATCTCCGAGAAATACTTCAACGGTGTGGATATTACTTCACAGGAATAACGGCGGAAATCCGCAAATCCGGATGGGCTGCGCAGCGCAGCCCGTCCTTTGTCTGTGCAAAAATGCGTATTTCTCAGGAGCCTTATGAATACCAGAATCTTAAATGAACTCATCGATTCCTTCTGGAAGCTTTTGATCCCCGGCATCAAAGTCACCATTCCGCTCACGGCGCTGTCGTTTTCGATCGGCCTCGTGATCGCGCTGTTTACCGCCCTCGTGCAGGTGGCGAAAATCCCTGTCCTGAAACAGATCGCGCGGTTCTACGTGTGGATCATCCGCGGGACGCCGATGATCGTGCAGCTGTTCGTGGTCTATTTCGGCCTGCCGACCATCGGCATCCGCTTAGATCCCTTCCCGTCCGCGGTGATCGTCTTTTCCCTGTCCGTGGGCGCCTACTGCTCAGAGACCGTCCGGGCGGCCATCGAATCGATCCCGGCGGGACAGCTCGAGGCCGGCTACTGCGTGGGACTGACGTTTCCGCAGACGATGGCCCACGTCATCCTGCCCCAGGCGGCCGTGACGGCCTTTCCGCCGCTGTCGAACTCCCTGATCGGCCTGGTGAAGGACACGTCTTTGGCCTACAGTGTCGCCATCGTGGAGATTCTGGCCACGGCGCAGCGGATCGCAGCCCGCACCTACGACTACTTCTGGCTGTATCTGGAGGCCGGCCTGATCTACCTGATCATCTGCACCGTCCTGACCTGGCTGCAGCGGCGGATTGAGAAGAAGCTGGAGGGGAAACGCTGATGCTGGAACTGAAAAACATCAAAAAACGCTTCGGGAAGACCGAGGTTTTAAAGGACATTTCCCTGCGGGTGGAAGACGGCGACGTGGTGGCCCTCCTAGGCCCGAGCGGATCCGGCAAGACGACCCTTCTGCGCTGCGCGTCCTACCTGTCCCCCGCCGATGCCGGCGAGATCACCCTGGACGGCGAAACCTACGAGGCCGGGCGCATTTCGCGCCGGGACATCCTGCGCTACCGGAAAAAGATCGGCTTCGTGTTTCAGGACTATCAGCTGTTTGCCAATTTAAGCGTGCTGCAGAACGTGATGCTGGGATTAACCGTCGGGCGCAAAGCGGATAAAAAGGAAGCGGAGCAGACCGCCCGCGCCGCCCTTGCGAAGGTGGGCTTAGCCGACCGTGCCGACGCCCGTCCGGCGGAGCTTTCCGGCGGGCAGCAGCAGCGCGTGTCCATCGCCCGCGCCATGGCCTTAAATCCCTCGGTCATCTTTTTCGACGAGCCGACGTCGGCCCTCGATCCGCAGCTGACGCGGGAGGTCCTGGACGTCATGAAGCGGCTCGCGGATGAGGGGGTCACCATGGTGGTGGTCACCCACGAGATGTCCTTTGCCCGTCAGGTGGCGGACAAGGTCGTCTTCATGGAAGGCGGGCTGGTGGTGGAAGAGGGCCCGCCGGAACAGATTTTTGAGCACCCGAAGAATCCGCGGACGGCCGCGTTTATCGGACAGGAACTGGGAGACTGAATATGAAGGAACTGCTGGATTTATTTCTGACCTTTGCCCGGATCGGCGGGCTGACCTTCGGCGGCGGCTATGCCATGCTGCCGATTCTGCAGAAGGAAGTCGTGGAAAACCGCGGCTGGGCGACGAATGACGAGCTGATGGACTACTACGCCATCGGCCAGTGCACCCCCGGCATCATCGCGGTGAACACGGCCACCTTTATCGGCAACAAAAACCGGGGTGTGATCGGCGGGATCGTCGCGACCCTCGGCGTCGTATCGCCGTCGCTGGTGATCATCTCCATCATCGCGGCGTTCATCCGCAACTTCGCGGAGCTGGCCGTTGTGAAAAGCGCCTTCGCCGGCATCCGCGTCTGCGTGTTTGTGCTGATTCTAAACGCGGTGGTGAAGCTGGGCAAGTCTTCGGTGAAGGACGCGGTGACGCTGGTCATCTTCCTGCTCGTGCTGCTGGGATCCGTGCTGCTGGACGTTTCGCCGGTGATCTTTGTGCTGCTGGCCGGGATCGCGGGCGCCGCGGCGCAGACGCTGCAGCAGAGGAACGGCGGAAACGGCCGCGGGAAGGAGGCACAGGCATGATTTACCTTCGTCTGTTCTGGGAATTCTTCAAAACCGGCCTGTTCGCCGTCGGCGGCGGCCTGGCGACCCTGCCCTTCCTGCAGGATATGGCGGAAAAGACCGGCTGGTTTACGACGGCGCAGCTGGCGGATATGGTGGCCGTTTCCGAGTGTACCCCCGGGCCCATTGGCATCAACATGGCCACCTATGTGGGCTTTACGACGGCCGGCGTGCCCGGCGCGGTGATCGCGACCCTCGGTCTGATCACGCCCTCCATTATCATCATCATTCTGGTGGCGAAGATTCTTTCGGCCTTTAAAGACAGCAAAATCGTCGAAGCCGTGTTCTACGGGCTGCGCCCGGCGTCCACCGGCCTGATCGCCGCGGCCTGCGTTGGTGTAGCGGCGGCCTGCCTGGTGGATCTGACCGGAGTGGACAGCATCTCGTCCTTCTTCGGCAGCATCCGGTGGAAGGGCGTGGTGCTGGCGGCGATTCTGTGGCTCCTGATGAATCTGGGCACCTTCAGAAAACTGAAGGAAAACGCGGTTTTAAAGAAGCTCTCCAAGCTGCATCCGGCGGTGTATCTGGCGGCGTCGGCGGTGGTGGGAATTCTGTTTTCCTTTGCGTGAAATCCCGGGAGAAACAAGGGGAATCCGAATATGCGGACGCGGACCATGTCCGCAAAGAGTGTTTCGAAACACGGAAGCACACCGCAAAATAGCCATGTCCATTATCCAAAAGCGGGAGACTTTCTGGCAGACGGAACGTTCCTGTTTGAGGTGGGCGGAAAGGATAAATCATTCCGCCAGATCAAGGATATCCCTGACAGCTTTCTTGCGATCGATGACGTCGAAATCGGAAGAGGAAATAAGATTCCTCTTTGGATGTTTGGGGTTCTGTATTAACGCCTGCGGTATGATGAGTCACATATGCTTTTGCCGGCATGTCGGTCATGGCGGATGAAGTGGCCTGTTACAAAGGGGTGTATGAAGAAGAGGGGCTGGAAGGACTGCTGAATCAGCTGAAAAAAACGAGTCAAAAGGGACAGTCCCTTTTGACTCGTTTTAATTACTCCGGCACTTTTAATTACTCCGGCATTTTTGCGAGGATCAGCTTCACGCCGGAGACGCCGACGACGACGGCCAGTTCGTCTTTTTCAAAGGAGACGGCATCGTACTGGCTGCGGGCGGTCCATTCCACGCCGTTGTACAGCACTTTTCCGGTGCCTTCGGCGTTATCCACGGCTTCGATGACCTTCACCCGGGTGCCTAAGGCTTCGTCCACGTTGGAGGCCACTTTTTTGGTGTCGAGATAGCGCAGGGCGATGGGGCGGGTCAGGACCAGCAGCAGGCCGGTGACGACCACGAAGACGACGATCTGCAGCCACAGCGGCCCGTGCAGGCCGGCCACGATCAGGGCGCACAGCGCGCCGCCGGTCATCCAGATGGAGGTCAGCCCCGCGGTCATCAGCTCAAGGATGGCCGTGGCCACCATCACAATCAGCCACAGAATGACATATTCGTTCATAACAATTCTCCTCTCTTTTCCCAATTCTTCAGGTGTTCCTGAATTTCATGCGGTTCCTGTATGTCAGGCGGTTCCTGTATTTCAGGCGTTCCCGTTCCGGTACAGCGCCAGCAGGCTCTTTAAATCCGCGATCTGTTCCGATACCCGCGTGCCGATGTCGGTGTCCGCGACGAGGATGCGCCGGCGTTCACTTTCGACGGTCTGGGAATCGGACAGGATGTCGTTGTTGCGCTCCAAGGCATCCTCAATGCTTGTAAACGGATGGTGGGCCTTTAAGCGGATGCCGTGGGAGTTGTAAATCAGCGTGTAGCCCGCGGTTCCGGTGGTCTTGTGCATGTCGTTGCAGAAACCGCCGTCAATCACGTACAGCCGGCCGTTGGCGCGCACGGCGGTTTCGCCCTTGCCGGTGCGCACCGGCGTGTGGCCGTTGACGATGTGCGAGTGCGGCGAAAAAAGGCCGAATTCCCGCAGGATCATGTTGCAGTAGCGCTCCTGCATGTAGAAGGAATAGTAGTGGTCGCTTGGCTCCGTCCAGGCGGCCGGATCATCGATGAATTCCCGTTCGAAGGTCTTCAGCCGGCGGCCGCAGAGCGGCGATTTCGGCCCTGCCCACAAGAACCACATGAAGTCCAGATCCTTTTCGTGCTTTTCTTCGGACAGCTCGGCGCCGGTGACCGGGTCCGCTTCGCGGTAATACGCGCGGCGGGCGATGCGGTCGGCGTAATCCAGATAATCCCGTCCTTTATAAATGTGATTCCCGAGGACAATGCCGTCGAAGTTGCCCTCGGCGTCCATGGGCACACAGCCGTGGTACAGCAGGTTGCTGTTGAAAATCCGGTACATGCTCCCCTTGTCGTAGAGGAACTGCACGTGGGCCTGCAGGCGCGCGCTGTGCACAAAATCGGCGGTCAGCTCCGCCGCGATCGCCGCTTCCTCTTCGGTCAGCGCGGCCGGATCGGCCGGATCGACGGTGGGGAAGTCGCGGGTGTTCAGGGGATAGCGCACCCCGTCCACATCGATGGTAAAGGTGCTCCAGTCCGTGCGCGACATCCACTTCCGGTCGTCCATCGCAAAGCCCGGATGGCGGTCGATGATGGCCTCCTCGAGCTTGTAGGAGATCACGGAAATCGCGCGGCAGGCGGCGCGGACCGGATCGGTCTCATCGTAGGTCTGCAGCCCGAACAGCGTCAGGTGGCGCAGGCTGATGCCGTAGCCGTTTTCAAGGATGCCGGTGTTGCCGTGGCGCAGGTTGTTGCGCAGCACGTTCGCGACGCAGGCGGAGGATCCGCAGGCCGCGCCCATCCACAGGATGTCGTGGTTGCCCCACTCGATGTCGAGGGAGTGGTGGGTCATCAGAAGATCGAGGATCTTGTCGGCGTTCGCGCCGCGGTCGAAAATGTCGCCGACGATGTGCAGGTGGTCCACCGCGAGACGCTTGATCAGGGCGGCTAAGGCGACGACGAATTCGTCGGCGCTCGAGATCGCGAGGATCGCTTCCAGGATGTTCTGGTGGTAGCGGATCTGGTTGTCGTCCTCGTCCTTCTGCATGTGCAGCAGCTCGTCGATGATGTAGGCGAATTCCTCGGGCATCGCCTTACGCACCTTGGAGCGGGTGTATTTGGAGGACAGCGACCGCGCGATGGCGATCAGCTCGTTGAGCACCAGCCGGTACCATTCCTCGCAGAGCCGGCCCTCGCGCTCCAGGCGCCTCATCTTTTCCTGCGGATAGTAGATCAGCGTGCAGAGCTCGTCGATTTCGGCCGGCGTCATGGATTCGCCGTAGAGCTTTTCGATCTTTTCCTTGATCACGCCCGAACAGTTGTTGAGGATGTGATAGAATGCCTCGTACTCCCCGTGCAGGTCGCTCATGAAATGCTCGGTGCCCTTGGGGAGATTCAGGATGGCGGACAGGTTGATGATCTCCCGGCAGACCGCCTGCTGGGTGGGATATTCGCGCGCTAAAAGCCGCAGGTATTTTTCGCGTTCGCGGTCCATGGCTCCTCCTGTGAAACCAACGTATCGTTCAACGTACAGTTTAACACAGAATCGGTCTTCCCGGGGATGTTTTTATTTGCATTCAAACCGCCCCAGGCATTCATTTGCCGCGGCGAATGTGGTAAAATCGTGATGATTCGAACAAAAACAAGAATCAACAAACAGCCTGCGCCTGAACCCCCGGTGTTATATTTCAAAGGGAAGGAATCGCCATGGAAGATCTGCAGCTGAAAACCGAACCGGCATCCGACCGGCTCATCGACCGGAGAATCTCGCTGCTTTTAAATATGATCCGGTGCACTTATCCGCTGTTTTACTGCATTCTCGACCCGGAGAACGGCACGGAGCTCTATTCGGATTATCCGCCGGAATTCACGATGGGCGCGACGGTCACCATGCTTGCGGCCAA
This sequence comes from Shuttleworthella sp., assembly GCA_045545575.1. Classification (GTDB taxonomy): domain Bacteria; phylum Bacillota; class Clostridia; order Lachnospirales; family Lachnospiraceae; genus Shuttleworthia. The sequence goes on along the minus strand of JAZQBE010000057.1, from coordinate 42,945 downwards.
TGAGGAGACCCTTGCCGACTACCGGAAGGGCGGCCGCCGCCTGCCGCTGTTTCTCGACAACGGCGCGGGCCTGATCTGGCTGATCGACGGGGAGTGGCAGGAGGATGTCCTGGAGCGGATTCATGTGTTCGGCCCGGTGTTTCACGACGGCCGCGTCAGCCAGCAGCGGGCCCTGCGCGAAATGGACCGCTACAATTTCAGCGTTCCGCTGCGGGCGCGGCTGCTGCGGCAGATGCAGATGGTTCCTGTGATTCCGTCCGTCGTGCTGAACACCTACGGCCCCATGCTGCACTACGCGGTAACCCGGGAGCGGATCACGGCCGATCAGGTATTTTTCTCCCATGGCCAGGGCTTTCGGTCCGCGACGGAGGAGATGGATTTTTCCACCGAACACAACGGCATCTGGGCCGCGGAGCAGGAACTTCTGACGGCCGTCCGTGAGGGCGACCCGAACTTCGGCGAAGCGGTCGGCCGGTCGGCGTCCTTAAGCAGCGGCGTGAAAATGCGCTCCGGCGATAACCTGCTGCGTCTGCAGATGAACGCCGTCACACTCCTGACGCTGGTTTCCCGCGCGGCGATTGAAGGCGGCTTAAACCCGTCCGTCAGCTATTCCATCAGCGACATGTTCGCCACGCGCATCGCCTCGGCGGCGGCGTACCGGGAAATCAACCAGATCACTGACGAGATCATGCAGACGTATACGGAGGCGGTGCGCCAGGCCAAACAGCAGGCCGATATTTCACGCCAGGTGGCCAACGCCTGCGACTACATCCGTCTGCATCTGCGCGAACCGATCTCCATCCGCGAGATGGCAGACCGCTTCGGCTATACGGAATACTACTTCTCGCACAAATTCCACAAGGAAACCGGAACGACGATCAAGGAATACATCCGCGACCGGCGCCTTGAGGAAGCAAAGACACTGCTTGTCACCACCAACATGAGCGTGCAGGAAATCAGCGACGAACTGCAGATCGGCAGCCGCAGCTACTTCTCCGTGATCTTCCGGGAACAGTTCGGAGAATCGCCGACGGATTACCGGAGGAAGAACGCGAAGATCTAAAAGGAAAAGGAGCACCCCATGAACGAAATCACTCTCGACACCAAGAAACTCGGTTTCGGCCTGATGCGTCTGCCGAAGAAGGGTCTGGGCATCGACATCCCCCAGACCTGTGAGATGGTGGACGCGTTTCTGGCCGCCGGCGGCACGTATTTCGACACGGCTTTTGTGTATCCGGGGTCGGAGGATGCCGTGCGCAAGGCGCTGACGAGCCGTCATCCGCGGGAGAATTACACCATCGCGACGAAGCTGTACGCGGCGGCGATGCCCACGGAGAAGATGGCGAAGAACCAGCTGGAAACCAGCTTAAAGCGGATGCAGACGGACTACGTCGACTACTACCTGCTGCACACGTTAACCTCCGGCAACAAGAAGAAATATGACAAGTTCGGCCTGTGGGATTTCGTGCGCGAGCAGAAGGAGAAGGGGCGGATCCGTCATTACGGCTTTTCCTTCCACGACGGGCCGGAGCTGCTCGACCAGCTCTTAACGGAGCACCCGGACATCGAGTTCGTGCAGCTGCAGATCAACTACGCCGACTGGGAGAACCCGACGGTCGCATCCCGCGCCAATTACGAGGTCGCCCGCAGACACGGCAAGCCGATCATCGTCATGGAGCCGGTCAAGGGCGGGACCCTTGCCGATCCGCCGGAGGAGATCAAGCGCATCTTCAAGGAGATGCATCCGGACATGTCCTACGCGTCCTGGGCCATCCGCTTCGTTGCGTCCTTAGACGGCATCAAGGCTGTGCTGTCGGGCATGTCGACGATCGGCCAGATGAAGGACAACCTGTCCTACATGGAGGATTTCCAGCCGCTGAACGAAAAGGAGCTGGAGGTCATCCACGAGGCGCAGCAGATCATGGGAAAATCAAAGATGATCCCGTGCACGTCCTGCCATTACTGCACGGCGGGCTGCCCGATGGAGATCCCGATTCCGGAGATCTTCTCGGCGATGAACAAGCGTCTGGGCAGCGGCCAGATCGAGGGCTCCGTCGAAGCCTACCGGCAGGCGACGGCCGACGGACATACGGCCGGCAGCTGCATCGCCTGCGGCCAGTGCGAGAGCGCCTGCCCGCAGCACATCGAAGTGATCAAACGGCTGGCGGAATGCGCCGAGGCGCTGGAAGCGTAAAAGAGGGATTCGGGGAAGAAAACACGAAACAGAAACGGACGGAAAGCGGCCGCGGGAAGGGGAGCCCGAGGCTGCGCGGAAAAGAGGGAGATTATGAAAGACCGAAACGTACTTGGACTTGTATTGACTGCGATTTTTGCCGCCATCATCATCCTGATGGCCTATACCCCGCTGGGATACATTCCGCTCGGCGTGATCAACGCGACCGTAATTCACATCCCGGTGATCCTGGGGTCCCTGTTCTGCGGGCCGAAAAAGGGCGGCTTCCTGGGCTTCCTGTTCGGACTGACCAGCTTCTTAAAGAACACGCTGACGCCGGCGACGCTGTCGGCCTTTGTCTTCTCGCCGGTGATCGCGGCCTCCGCCATCGGCCCCTCCGGCATCTTTAAGAGCGCGTGGATCTGCTTCGGACCGCGCATCCTGGTGGGCGTGCTGCCATGGTTTGTCTACCAGGGCGTGCGCAAACTCGTCGCGGGCGACCGCAGCGCGGCGTCGCTGCTTTTGAATCTGGCGGCGGCCGTCTTCGGCGGCTTCGGCGTGCGCGCCTTTGCGGGCCGCATTATAAACGGACAGACCGTGCTTTGCTGGGTGTTCGGCATCGCCGCCTGCGTGCTGATCTTCGTTGGTCTGCATTTCGTCACGAAGGGCAAAAATCCTGTCACACTGGCCTTTGTCTACGCGGGCATCACGGGGGCGATGGTCAACACGCTGCTGGTCATGGGCAGCATTTTCCTGCTGTACAAGGAGCCCTACGCCGAGGCCACCGGCGTGGCGGGTGAAGCGGTCTTAGGCGTGATCACCGGCGTCATCAGCTTTAACGGCGTGGTGGAAGCGATCGTGGCCGCGATCCTTGTGGCGGCGCTGGGCATGGTGCTGCGGCGGATCCAGCCGGTGTACGGACAGGACGGCGCTTCCGCGGCCCGGCTGTCGGACTGACGGCATCTGAATGAAAGAGGAAACCATATGTTAAAAGGGAAAACCGTTCTGCTGGGCGTCACCGGCAGCATTGCCGCGTACAAGGCGGCGTCGCTGGCGAGTCTTCTGGTCAAGGCCGGCGCCGACGTCCATGTGCTGATGACGCAAAACGCCGCGCAGTTCATCCATCCGGTCACCTTCGAAACGCTGACGGCGCACCGCTGCATCACCGATACCTTCGACCGTGAAACCGGGCTGCACGTACCGCATGTGGACCTGGCGAAACAGGCAGATCTGTATCTGATCGCGCCGGCGTCGGCCAACGTGATCGGCAAGCTCGCGAACGGGATCGCGGACGACATGGTTACGACGACGGCTCTGGCGGTAAAAGCGCCGCTTCTGGTCGCGCCGGCCATGAACACAGCCATGTACGAGAGCGCCGCCGTGCAGGAGAACCTGCAGCGGCTGGCGGCCCGCGGCACGCGGATCATCGACCCGGCTTACGGCTATCTGGCCTGCGGCGATACGGGCGCCGGGAAGATGCCCGAGCCCGCGGCGCTGTTTGAGGAGATTCTCTTCGAAATCGCGAAGGAGAAGGACCTCGCCGGAAAGCGGATCCTCGTGACGGCCGGCCCCACGCAGGAGGCCATCGACCCGGTCCGCTATATCACGAATCATTCCTCCGGCAAGATGGGCTACGCCCTTGCGCGGGCCGCCATGCTGCGCGGCGCGGAAGTGACGCTGGTGTCCGGCCCCGTCGCCCTGGAAGCGCCGCCCCACGTGACGCTGGTTCCGGTGACGTCCGCGGCGGACATGGCGGAAGCCGTCAAATCCCGCTTCGCGGCGCAGGACATCGTCATCAAGGCCGCGGCCGTGGCGGATTACCGGCCGGCGGCGGTGGCCGAAGAGAAGATCAAAAAGACCGAGGGCGCGGCGAAAATCGACCTCGAGCGGACGGAGGATATCCTCTCGTGGCTGGGCGCGAACAAGAAGCCGGGACAGGTGGTCTGCGGCTTTTCCATGGAGACCGAGCATCTGCTGGAGAATTCCCGGGCGAAGCTGGCGAAGAAGAAGGCCGACATGATCGTCGCCAACAGCCTGCGTGCGGCCGGCGCCGGCTTTGGGACGGATACCAACATCGTGACGCTGATCACGGCGCAGATCCAGAAGGAGCTTCCGCTGATGTCGAAGGATGACGTCGCGGACGCGATTCTCGACGCGCTGCGGGACGCGGGGGAAGGAGAACAGGGATGAACACCTACGGCATCATCATGGCCGGCGGCGGCGGAACGCGGTTCTGGCCGCTTTCCCGGCACACGCGTCCGAAGCAGCTGCTGAATCTGTCCGGACGGGATCTGATGATCAACGATACCATCGACCGGATTCTGCCGCTGTGCGACAAAAACGACATCTATGTCGTCACTCACAAGGACCAGGCGCCGCAGACCGTGGAGGCGACGTCCTCGCGGATTCTGCCGGAGCATATCTTAGCGGAGCCCGCGGCGCGCAACACCGCGGCCTGCATCGGCTACGCGGCGATGGAGGTCTTAAAAAAGCGCGGGGACGGCATCCTGTGCGTGTTCCCGTCGGACCACTTCATCGAAAACGAAGCGGCGTTTCGGGACGCGGTGCGCACGGCCGCCGCGGCGGCGGAGGCGGAGGACTGCCTGGTGACCATCGGCATCGAGCCGACCTTCCCCTGCACGGGCTACGGTTACATCCGCTTTGACCGCGGGGAAGCCGCCGAGGCGCGGAAGGTGCTGTCCTTCCAGGAGAAGCCGGACCTCGCGACGGCCCAGGCATATCTGTCCAGCGGCCAGTACGCCTGGAACAGCGGCATGTTCGTCTGGAAGGCGTCGGTCATTTTAGAGCGGATCCGGACCCTGCTTCCGAAGATCTACGAGCCCCTGGCAAAAATCGGCGAGGCCATGGGCACGGAACGGGAAGCGGCGGTGATCGCCGAGGTCTACCCGACCATTCCGTCCATTTCCGTCGATTACGGCATTCTGGAAAAATCCGACAACGTGCGGGTGGTTTCGGCTGACATGGGCTGGAACGACGTCGGCACCTGGGACAGCTTTGACAGCGTGCACACGGCGGACGTCCGCGGCAACATTCACATCGGGGAAAGCGCCGCGGTGGACACGGAAAACACCATCACCTATTCGCAGGAGCGGCTCATCGCGACGCTGGGGGTGAAGAACCTGATCGTCGTGGAGACGCCCGACGCGGTGCTGGTCTGCGACAAATCCCGTGCCCAGGACGTGCGGCAGATCGTGGACCTGCTGAAGGAACAGAAGAGGGAGGATCTGCTGTGAAAATCGCATTTATCGGACTGGGGATCATGGGGCGGCGCATGAGCGCGAACCTGGCGAGAAAACTTTCCGGTACGCTGGCCTTGGCGGACGCGGTACCGGGCGCGGCCGAAGCGCTGGCAGCGGAATGGACGGCCGCCGGAGGTTTGTCGATGGATGTCGCGGCGGCGCAGACGAATGCCGAAGCGGCCGCCGGGGCGGATTTCGTGATCACGATGGTGCCCCGGACCGAGGACGTGCAGGCGGTGTATGAGGAGATTCTTCCGGCACTGAAACGCGGCGCGGTCTGCATCGACATGAGCACCATCGATCCGGCCGCCTCGGCGCGCCTGGCGGAAGCGGTGCGCGAAGCGGGCGCGGATTTCATGGACGCGCCGGTGGTCAAATCCGCCGCGGCCGCCGAAAGCGGAACACTGGGCATCTACATGGGCGGAGAAGAGGAAACTTGCGCCCGCGCCCGGGACATCCTGTCGTGCATGGGCAGCGAGATCCTGTACCTGGGCAAAAACGGCAGCGGGCTGGTGATGAAGCTGTGCCACAACGCGCTGGCGACGCAGATCCAGAACGGCGTCAACGAGACGCTGTCCGTGGCGAAGGCCTGCGGAATCGATCCTGTGCTGTACGCGAAGGCCATCGGCATGGGCGGAGCGAAAAACGCCTATCTGGACAACCACACGGCGATGTTTGCCGCGGACGATTATCCGGCGGCGTTTACGGTAAAGAACGCGGCGAAGGACGTGGGCCTGTTCATTGGCCTTGCGTCGTCCCAGGGCTATGCCGTACCGGGCGAGGAGCTGGTCTCCTGTGTTTACGAAGAAGCGCTGGCGAAGGGGCTCGGCGCCCTGGACTGGGGCGCGACCCTGCGTGTCGTGGAGGAACAGAAAGAAGCGTAAGATATGACGAAAATCCTGTACGTGCCGATCGGGGTCGGCACCTATCACATGGATACAGCAGCGGCGGTTTTTGCGGAATCCGCCGCTCTTCTTCGGGCGCTGTCCGAGGGCGCGGTGTGCCCGGCCAAGCCGCTTCTGACAAAGGAGGCGGTGCGGGCATTTCTGGAAGAAAACGCGGACGGGGCGGGGCTTCTGATCCTGCAGAACCTGACCTTTGCCAACGCGGCCTACACGCGGGAAATCCTCGACGTCTGTCCCGGGGTTCCGATGATCCTGTGGACGGTGCGCGAGCCGGCGGCGGACGGCGGACGGTTGAAGGGCAACGGGCTGACGGGCGCCTTCGCCGCGGGCCACACGGTCTGCATGGCGCAGGGCGCGCCCTTTGCGGACACCTTCATCGGCCTGCCGATGGAGGAGGAAACAGCGCGTCATCTGGCGGCGGCGCTGGCCGCGGCCGAGGCAAAGGCCTATCTGTCCGGCCTGGTGCTCGGTCTGGTGGGCGAACCGCCGGAGGGTTTTGAATTCGGCAAAGGAAGCACCGGACAGCTGGAGCGCGTGTTCGGTGTGCGCACGGCGCAGATCGCGGCGGAAACGCTGATGGAGCGCGCCCGGCAGGTGCCGGATGAGCGCATGGCGGCGGTGCTGGCCGAAGCGGAATCGATGCTGGCCGGCCTGTCCGAAACGCCTGAGGAAAACCGGCGCGGCTTTGCGCGGCTTCTGGCGGCCTACCGCGACTGGACGAAGGAGGCCGGCGTGAACGCCCTGGCGTCCCGCTGCTGGCCCGACTTCTTCACAGAATACGGCACGCCGGTGTGCGCCGTGCTGTCGATGCTGAATGACGAGGGCGTCTTCGCGGCCTGCGAAGGCGACCGGATCGGCGCGCTTTCCATGGCCCTGGCCGGCTTCCTGTCCGGCGGCGCCTGCTTCTTCGGCGACCCCGTGGCGATGGACCCGGAAAACAATACGGTCACGTTCTGGCACTGCGGTATGGCGCCCTGTTCCCTGGCGCGCAAGCCCGAAGGCCCCTGTGTGGGCGTGCATCCCAACCGGAAAATCGGCCCGACCATGGAATTCGGCTGCCGTCCGGCCGAAAAGGCGACGATTCTGCGCATCGGCGAGACGCCAAAGGGCGGCTTCCGCCTGTTCGTCGCGACCGGATCCATCGAGGACGCGCCCCGGCAGTACTTCGGGACGAGCGTCGTGGTGAAAACGGCGGCCGACGCCGAAATGCTGGTGACGCGGGCCATCCGCGGCGGATGGGAGCCCCACTTCGTGGTGGCCGAAAAGGACATCGCGGCCGAGCTGATGGTCTGGGCGAAGATGATGGGCATGGAGGTGGTCTGTTACGACGGCTGCCCGTGCGGGAGCAAAGAATCATGATCGATACGGAAACCCTGTTTTTGCAGGAGCTGGTTCTGGAGGCCGGCTGGGGCAGTGCGCCCATGCCGATGACGAAGGGCAGCTTCGATTACACGGATGAGATCAAAAACCGCCGGCGGTTTTTCCTTTCAGAGGCAAAGCCTGATCCGAAGGACGGCTGGGATCTCGGCGCGGTCTATACGTTTGCCGACGACGGCGGGGCGGAAATCACCCTGACCCTGCGCCGGGTCCGCGGCGAGCGGGCATTTCTGACCCTGGCCTGCGGCGAGCCGTCTCTGAACCGCTTCTGGCTGTCGCTGCCCGCGCCGGCGGGCGCGCATTATTACGGCGCCGGCGAGACCTTTGCCGCCTTCGACCTGGCGGGGAAGCGCATCCGCATCTGGGTCGCGGAACACCAGAGCGCCGCGCGCGTCGAAAAAAAGACGCAGGCACTGTCGGAGGGCCGCGGCGCGGAGGGCCTGTTTGATTTTGAGGAGTACGAGTCCTACTACGTCCAGCCGACCCTAAGCATCGCCGCGGACGGATGCGCTGCGTGGCTGCACGCGGACACGGACGCCTACTGCGCGTTTGATCTTTCTGAAGACGGCCGGATCGGCTTCGAACTGCGCGAGCCCTGCACCGTCGAGCTGCGCCGGGCGGCGTCGTGGACGGATCTGTCCCGGCAGATGGCGGACCGCTTCGGCCATGTGCGGCCGCTTCCGGACTGGGTGTACGACGGTGTCATCTTAGGCATCCAGCGCGGCAGCGAGGCCGTCGAGGAGAAGCTGGACGCCTGCTGGAAGACGGGGGTTCCCGTCACCGGCGTCTGGTGTCAGGACTGGTGCGGCTGCCGGAAAACCGCCTTCGGCTACCAGGTCATGTGGAACTGGAGCGCCGACGAGACCCTCTACCCGCACCTGAAGGAGCAGACCGACACCTGGCGGCGAAACGGGGTGCATTTCTTAGGCTACATCAACCCGTTCCTCGCCATCGAAGGCCCGCTGTACCGGGAGGCCGCCGGGAAGGGCCTGCTGGTAAAGAACGCGGACGGCGGCGACTATCTGGTGACAATTACGACGTTCCCCGCGGCGATGATCGACCTGACGAATCCGGCCGCATGGGAATGGTATAAAAATGTCATCAAAGAGAACCTGCTCGGCGCCGGCTTAGACGGCTGGATGGCGGATTTCGGCGAATACCTTCCGGTGGACGCCGTGCTGTTTTCCGGCGAAGACGCCGCAGGCGTGCACAACCGCTGGCCGGCCATGTGGGCAAAGCTCAACCGGGAGGCGATCGCGGAGGCCGGCCGCACGGACGACGTGTTCTTCTTTACCCGCGCCGGGCACACGGGCACCATCGCCGCCTCCGCCATGATGTGGACCGGCGACCAGCACGTGGACTGGTCCAAAGACGACGGCCTGCCGTCGGTGATCCCGGCGACGCTGTCTCTGGCGATGAGCGGCTATCCGATGGCCCACTCCGATTTCGGCGGCTATACGACCAACGACGTGATGAACCGCAGCCGGGAGCTTTTGATGCGCTGGGAGGAGATGAACGCCCTGTCGCCCCTGATGCGCGGCCACGAAGGCAACCGCCCCTGGGCCAACGTTCAGTTCGACGCCGACAAAGAGCTTCTCGTGCACCTCGGCCGCTGCGGGAAGCTGCACACGGCCATCGCCCCGTATTTAAAGCGCCTTGTGGCGGAAGCCGCCGAACAGGGCACGCCGGTGATGCGGCCGCTGTTCTATCACTATGACGAGCCCCGCGCCTACACCGAGGACGGCGAGTACCTCCTCGGCCCGGATCTCCTCGTCGCACCGGTCCTTGCGCCCGGCGAAAGCACACGCACCGTGTGGCTTCCCCAGGACGACTGGGTGCACCTGTTCACCTGGGAGCACTACACCGGCGGCGAAGTCACCGTCGGCGCGCCCGTCGGCCAGCCGCCCGTGTTCATGCGCGTGGGATCCGACGCCTTCGGCATCGGATGCAAGCTGGCGTCGAAGAAGGCGTAGATTTTTTGCAGAAATCAGATATAATTGGAGAAACTGCTGTTTTTTACTCAAAGGGGGAGTGTTATGGGGAAGACGGATGAAGCCGGCAGACTGCCGGTGAAGAACTATGTCGGCTATGCCATGGGGGACATGGCCGGCGTCATCACGTTCGGCACGATCGGTTCGTTTCTGCAGATGTTCTATACGGACATCCTGCACATCTCGCTGGCCAGCATTACTGTTCTGATGATGGTGGCGCGCATCTGGGACGCGGTGAACGATCCGATGTGCGGCGCGCTGATCGATTCGCGCAGACCCACGAAATACGGGCGCTTCCGCCCCTATGTCTGGTATTTTTCCATCCCGCTGGCCATCGCTTTTATCCTGACCTTCTTTAAGGTGCCGGGGCTCTCGGAAAAGGGCTATCTGGCCTATGCCTATGTGACGTATATCCTTTACGGCATGATGTATACCGCCGTGAATATCCCCTACGGATCCATGGCCTCGGTCATGACGACGGACCAGCAGGAGCGCTCGACGCTGTCGGTCATCCGCTCCCTCGGCGCGGGCCTCGGCACGGCCCTGAGCCAGATCCTGCTGCCGCTGTTCGTCTTTTCGACGGTGGCGGAAACCGGCGCGAAGTACCTCGACCAGAACAAGCTGTTTACGGGCGTGGTGATCCTTGCGGCGGTCAGCGTGGTGATCTATTTCCTGTTCTTCCGCCTGACGGAAGAGCACGTGGCGCCGGTGAAGGACCAGAAGACGGAGAACCTGCTGCAGACCTTCGGCAAGCTGATGAAGAACCGTCCGTTCGTAACGCTTTGCCTGGCGTCCATGCTGCTGATTTCCGGGTCCATGTACACCCAGACGGTGTTCAACTATCTGTTTAAAAACTATTTCGAAAAGCCCGGTCTGTTCTCGATGGTGACCATTGCGACATACCTGCCGATGCTGATCCTGATGCCCTTTACCGGCAAGCTGGTGCGCCGGTTCGGCAAGAAGAGCATCTGCTCCGCCGGAAGTCTGCTGGCGGCGATTGCGTTCCTGGTGCTGTTTTTCATCCGGACGACGAACCCGTACCTGTTCCTGGGCGTGGTGATCTTAAGCGGCTTCGGCCTCTGCTTCTTCACGCTGGAGGTCTGGGCGATGGTGACGGACGTCATCGACTACCACGAAAAACTGCACAACCGCCGCGACGAGGGCACGACCTACGCCTGCTTCTCCTTCTTCCGCAAGCTCGGCCAGACGGTGGCCGGCATCGGCGCGTCGATGGCTTTGGCTGCCATCGGCTACAGCACGGCCGCGGACGCCGTCGTGCAGACCCAGGCGGTCAACGAAGGGATCTATACCATGGCGACGATCATTCCCTTCGTCATGTACCTGTGCATGTTCCTGCTTCTGCAGGTGGGCTACCCGCTGACGAAGAAAGCGCTTGAACAGCTGCGCGCGGAACTCGGACGATAAGCGGGGTTTTATGTTTTTGTTTTTGATTTGAAAGGAGTCCCTGAATGAGTGAAGAGAAGCTGAATGAGTATATGCCGGAAGCTGCACCGGAAGCCGTGCCGGAAACCGCGCCGGAAGCGGCGCCGGTTCCGCCGAAGGACATCCCCTTCAAGGACTTCGTGAATTTCTTTGACCTGAAGCAGAAGAAGGGGATCACCGCGACGGCCATCCTCTGCTATTTCTGCGCCGGCCTGACGATTCTGGTATCACTGATCGGCGGACAGCCGCTGGGCTCGATCGACGGCATCATCCTGCTTGCGCTGGCCCTCGGGCTTCATCTCACGAAGCGGCTTGGCTTCGGCATTGCCATTCTCGTGGTGGCGGTGATCGAATTCCTGGTGGCGCTGATCGCGGCGGGTCTTCCGAACGGCTGGCTGTGGGTTGTTGCGGGCGCGCTCGCTGTCGTCTACACGTACAAGGCGCGCAAAAACTACAAGGATTTCCAGGAGACCGGAGCCCTTCCCCGGTAAGAACAGACCGAAAGCAGTAAGAGGAAAAGAAGAACATGATCAATCCGCACTTTAAGGAGATGCTGAACGCGAAATCGGTGATCCGCGAGCTCTCCGAATACGCGACGGCGCGCGGCGCCGAAATCGGCTACGAAAACGTATTTGACTACAGCCTCGGCAACCCGTCCGTGCCCTGCCCGGACAGCTACACCAGAACTGTGATCGACCTCTACGAGACGGCGGACCCGATGACGATTCACGGTTACAGCCCGTCTCTTGGCATCCCGTCCGTGAAGCAGGCGGTGGCCGACAGCTTAAACCGCCGCTTCGGCATGAATTACGGCCCGCAGCACATCTTCCCGACGTCCGGCGCGGCCGGCGCCATCGCCCACGCGGTGCGCGCTGTGACCGTCCCGGGGGACGAGGTGCTGACCTTTGCGCCCTTCTTCCCGGAGTACCGCCCCTACGTCAACGAAACCGGGGCGCGTCTTACGGTGGTTCCGGCGGACACGGCGGGCTTCCAGATCAACTTCGAAGCCCTTTCCGGCATGCTGACGGAAAAGGTCGCGGCGGTGCTGATCAACAGCCCGAACAATCCGTCCGGCATCGTGTATTCCGAGGAGACGCTCCAAAGGCTTGCGGCGCTTCTGTCGGAGCGCGAGAAGCAGTACGGTCATGAGATCTTCCTGATCAGCGACGAGCCCTACCGCGAGATCGTGTTCGACGGAAAACAGGCGCCGTATCCGGCGGTGTACTACGACAATACCCTGACCTGCTATTCGTTTTCGAAGAGCCTGTCGGTTCCCGGCGAGCGTATCGGCTACGTGGCGATTTCGCCGCGCGCGAAGGACAGCGATCTGCTCTGCGCGATGTGCGGACAGATCAGCCGCGGCATCGGGCACAACTGCCCTTCGTCGACGGCGCAGCTGGCCATGGCGGCCTGCATCGACGAAACCAGCGACCTGTCCGTCTACGAGACGAACGCGAACCTTCTGTACGACGCCCTGACGGAGCTCGGCTTCGAGGTGGTGCGCCCGGGCGGGACGTTTTACATTTTCCCGAAGGCACTGGAAGAAGACGCCGTGGCGTTCTGCAAAAAGGCCCGGGACTACGACCTGATCCTCGTGCCCTCGGACGGCTTCGGCGTGCCGGGGTATTTCCGTATGGCCTACTGCATCGATACCGAGAAGGTAAAGCGGTCGATCCCGGTGCTGAAGAGGTTTGTGGAAGAGTGCTATCCACGGCGCAGAGAATAGGTTTCTGCACGGCCATCGCCGTGTTGTTGGATTCATTAAAACGAAAAAGAGGAGGAACAAGAAATGGCAAAGTTTGATCTTGATACCCCGATCAAGGACATCCTGGCGGATCCGCAGGCGAAGGCGCTGCTGGAGAAGATCGCGCCGGCGCTGGTGTCCAACCCGATGGTGAACGGTCTTACGATGAGCATCAACCAGATCAAGGGCTACGCGAAGGATGCGTTAAGCGGCGATATCCTGGAGCAGATCAAGAATGCGCTGGCGTCCCTGTCCGAGAAAGAGTAAGAGGAAGCGTAAGATGAAAAAAGCAGGATGGCTGGCAGCGGTTCTGCTGTCAGCGACCCTTCTTTCGGGCTGCGGAGAGTTCTTTACCACCGCGCTCGAAGATGCGAACATCGCCGTGCCGGGCATGGAAGAAGAGCCGGAGGAAGCGGTTCTTCTGGAGGGCGGCCTGAAGGACGTCATGCAGACGGAGTTTTACAGCTTCGTGGTCGAGGAGGCCTGGACGAGCCGGTTTATCGGCACGACGATTCCGCAGGAAGGCTATGTCTACCTGATTGCCAATGTGACGGTCAAAAACACCCACCGCGACGTGATCCCGCTGTATGACACGGATTTCCAGGCGGACTGGGGAAAAGCGGGTGAGACCGCGGATCCTTTGATCGGCAAAGGCAAGTTTGACTACGACTGGGTGCTCCCCTACGAATACGAACTCGAACCGGAAGAGGAGCGCACCGGTCTGTTAATCTATGAGGTGCCGGCTGGATCGGAAACGTACACCATCAGCCATCACACGCTTTTTTCCGACGGCACGGAAGGCGGGACCTACCGGGTTACCTTCGAGGCGCCGCTTCGGGAGGAGTAAGGAATGAACGAACAGCAAAGACAGAAACGCAATATGCTGATGTTTCCGCCGGGAACCATCGGCCGCGATATGATCTACAACCTGGTCAACAATTTCCTGCTGACCTACGTGATTTTCACGCGTTCGCCCTCGGGGGCGCAGCTGGCGGCGATCACGGCGATCATGGTGATCGCCCGGGTGTTTGACGCCATCAACGACCCCATCATGGGCAACATCATCGAGAACACCCGAAGCCGCTGGGGCAAGTTCAAGCCGTGGCAGATGGCGGGCATCTTAAGCACGTCCGTCGTCGTCATCTTCATTTTCAACACGAAGCTGCAGGGCTGGGCCTTTATCGCCGCCTTTGCCGTGTTCTATTTCGCGTTCAGCATCACCTACACGATGCACGACATCTCTTACTGGGGCATGATTCCCGCGCTGGGCAGCGACGCCGACGCGCGCAACCAGTACACGTCCCGGGCGACGCTGTGCGCCGGCATCGGCGGTACCTTAGCCGGCATGCTGATTCCGATGCTGACCGCCGGCGGCCTGGCCTTAGGCGGAAACGCCGCGTCGGCCTACGGCCGGATTGCGATCATCGTCAGCATCCTGTCGCCGGCATTTCTGATGCTGACCATCTTCGGCGTGCAGGAGCGCAGAGACGAACCGGTGTCGGAAAAGCGGCCGGCCTTAAGCCTCCCCGCCATCGTGAAAACGATTGCCCGCAACGACCAGCTGATGTGGATCGCGCTGATCTTCCTGATCCAGCAGGTGGGCAACAACGTGGTCTTAGGCGGAATCGGCTCCACGTACATCTACTTCGAATATGGCTACCGCGGCGGCCTGTACTCGCTGTTTACCACGGTGGGCACGGCGATCACGGCGGTGCTGATGATCTGCTATCCCGCCATTTCCCGCGCGGTACACCGCAAGAAGCTGATGGGCATCATGGCCGCGGCCGGCTCGGCGGGCTACGCCGTCATGCTGCTGTCGGGGCTTCTGATGCCGACGTCCATGGTCAAGTTCTGGATCTTCACCATCGGCTTCATGTTCGGCATGTTCGGCCAGTACGGCTACTACCTGATCATGATGATTTCCATCCTGAATACGGTGGAATACAACGAGTATAAATTCGGCACGCGCGACGAGGCGGTGATCGCGTCTCTGCGGCCGTTTCTGACGAAGCTCGCGTCGGCGCTGGTGGTGCTGGTGACTTCCGGCACGTATCTGATCTTCCGCGTGACCAATTACACGAACCAGATCGCCGACCTGGAAAGCCAGGCGGCGGCAGGCACGATTACGGAAGCCGCCAAGCTGGAATCGATCGACGCCGTCATCGCGTCGGCGACGCCGCTGCAGACCCGCGGTCTGCTGCTGGTGCTGACCATCGGATCGTGGATTCTGCTGCTGATTTCCTATCTGCTCTACATCCGGAAATACCGGATCGACGAAGAAGAGTACGACCGGATCTGCGCCGAACTGGAAGCGCACCGGGCCTGACGTTTTCCGGGCAAAGCGAAAGCCCTTTGCACGCCGCAGGGTGTGCAAAGGGCTTTTTGTGACGAAGGATGCCGGCGGGGAACGGGTTTCGGTTTACAGGTGCTGCGCGCCGGACAGGAAGGTTTTCCCGAGGGCTTCGATGTCGTGGATGTGTGCGACCAGATCGTAATCCATTTCGCTGCGGAACCATTCCATCAGCAGGCCGAACAGGAAGACTTTGTAGAAGCGGACCATGGTCTGGCGGTCCGTGACGGGAAACCGGCTGGTGTATTCGCTGTTTTCCACATATGCGGCGGCGAGGGAGTTGGTCGTCTGCTCCATGGTGTCCATGAACACATGCAGGTCCATGTTGTGGAACAGGTTCAGGATGGCGTTTTTGTGCATCACAAGATCGTTCACGAGCAGTTCGAGAGCGGCGTGACGGCCGGTTTTCTGCGCGGCGAGTTCTTTTGCTTTTTCGAGCTGCAGGGCGAGCAGATGCCGGTTCAGATCGTTGATGTTTCGAAAATAGTAATAGAAGGTGTTGTGGTTGATGCCGCAGCTTTCCGCGATATTCCGGACGGTGATCTGGTGAAAGGGAATTTCGGTAAGCAGCTGCTCATAGGTGCGGATGATTCGTTCTTCGGTGCGCTTCATGGGACGTTCTCCTCTTAAAAACAAAACTGACAGAGTCGAAGGCAACGGATCTTTTGCGCATTCCGCAATAAAAAACGTTGAGTGAACAATACCATAAAAAAATCAATCTGTCACTTTTTTTCTTCGGTACGGTGGGATATACTATTATCATTAGAGAAAAGTGCGGCCCTTCAAACGGGGCACGGCTCATTTTACACAGGGGTTTTAAATGGGAAGGAGACAAGATGTATCAGGACGAGTATAAGCGCTGGCTGGCGGCCGATCTTCTGGATTTCGATCTGGAGACCGAGCTTCGCAAAATCGAGGGGAACGACGAGGAAATCAAGGATCGCTTCGCTGTGGCCTTGAAATTCGGCACGGCGGGTCTGCGCGGCACGGTCGGCGCCGGCACGAACCGCATGAACATCTGGGTGGTGCGTCAGGCAACGCAGGGCGTGGCCAACTGGGTCAAAACCCAGGGCGGCACGCAGACGGTGGCGATCAGCTACGACAGCCGTATCAAGGGCAACATCTTCGCCATGGACGCCGCCTGCGTTCTGGCGGCCAACGGCATCAAAGTGCGCATCTACGACGCGCTGATGCCCGTTCCGGCCCTGTCCTTTGCCACCCGCTACTACAACTGCAACGCCGGTATCATGGTGACCGCTTCCCACAACCCGGCGAAATACAACGGCTACAAGGCCTACGGCCCGGACGGCTGCCAGCTGACCGACGACGCGGCTGCCATCGTTTATGACGAAATCCAGAAGACGGATATCTTAGGCGGCGCCAAGTACATGTCCTTTGCCGAGGGCGTGGATCAGGGTCTGATCCGCTTCGTGGGCGATGACTGCAAGAATGCCTTCTACGCAGCAGTGGAAGAGCGCCAGGTACGTCCGGGTCTGTGCAAGACCGCCGGCTTAAAGCTGGTGTACTCTCCCTTAAACGGCACCGGCTTAGTTCCGGTTTCCCGCGTGTTAAAGGATATCGGCATCACGGATGTGACCGTGGTTCCGGAGCAGGCCTATCCGAACGGCTACTTCTCCACCGCGCCCTATCCGAACCCGGAAATCTTCGAGGCGTTAAAGTACGGTCTGGAGCTGGCGAAGAAGGAAGGCGCCGACCTGATGCTGGCCACCGACCCGGACGCGGACCGCGTGGGTATCGCCATGAAGTGCCCGGACGGCAGCTATGAGCTGGTCTCCGGCAACGAGATGGGCGTCCTGCTTCTGGACTACATCTGCGCCGGCCGCATCGAGAAGGGCACGATGCCCGCGAATCCGGTGGCGGTCAAGTCCATCGTTTCCACGCCGCTGGCCGACGAAGTGGCGAAGCACTACGGTGTCGAGCTGCGCAGCGTCCTGACGGGCTTTAAGTGGATCGGCGACCAGATCGCGAACCTGGAAGCCGCCGGCGAAGTGGACCGCTTCATCTTCGGCTTCGAAGAGAGCTACGGCTATCTGGCCGGCCCGTATGTGCGCGACAAGGACGCCGTTATCGGCTCCATGCTCATCTGCGAAATGGCGGCCTACTACCGCAGCATCGGTTCCTCCATCAAGCAGCGCTTAGAGGAAATCTACGCTCAGTACGGCCGCTACTTAAACATCGTGGACAGCTACGAGTTCCCGGGCCTGACCGGCATGGACAAGATGGCCGCCATCATGAGCGGCCTGCGCGAGAATCCGCCGAAGGAATTCGCCGGCATCGCCGTGACCAAGGTTACCGACTACACCAAGCCGGAAGAGACGGGCCTGCCCTCCTCCAACGTCTTAATCTACAGCCTGGAAGACGGCTCCACTGTGGTGGTACGTCCCTCCGGCACCGAGCCGAAGATCAAGACCTACTTCACCACGAAGGGCGCGGATCTGGCCGAGGCTCAGGCGAAGAAGGAAACGCTTGCGGCGGCCTTGAAGCCGATTCTGTCGTAAATCCGCGAAGACATGAGGGGGAAGGGACGCAGGGAAGCTTGCGTCCCTTTTCGCAGAACAGGGGTATTTCGTTTCATGTAAGAAAGATATAAGAAGGGAAGGTTTCACGATGCTTTACAACGATCTGATCTGGATGGGCAACACCGCGGACGGCAGCCACGTCAATATTCTCCCGAGAATGGCCAACCGCCACGGCCTCATCGCCGGCGCCACCGGTACCGGCAAAACCATCACCTTAAAGGTGATGGCGGAAGCCTTTTCCGACATGGGTGTGCCGGTGTTCTTAGCCGACGTGAAGGGCGACATCGCCGGCATGCTGGCCGCAGGTGAAGATTCCGCCAACATGCAGGAGCGCATTGCCCGCTTCGGCCTGGCGGAAGCCGGTTTCAGCTATCAGGGCTATCCGGTGACCCTGTGGGATATCTATGGAAAGAACGGCGTGCCGCTGCGCACCACCATTTCCGAAATGGGCCCCCTGCTTTTAGCCCGTATCATGCAGTTAAACGATCTGCAGACCGATGTGTTAGGTATCGTCTTTAAGATTGCAGACGACAACGACCTGCTCTTAGTGG
Organism: Shuttleworthella sp.; assembly: GCA_045545575.1. Lineage (GTDB taxonomy): Bacteria > Bacillota > Clostridia > Lachnospirales > Lachnospiraceae > Shuttleworthia. Next base: position 24,611 of record JAZQBE010000057.1, on the reverse strand, counting down.
ACACCAAAGACTTAAAGGCCATGCTGGCCTATGTGGACGAAAACCGCAACGATTTCGCCGCGGATTACGGCCGCATCAGCCCCGCGACCATCGGCGCCATCACCCGGGCTGTGGTCGCCCTGGAAATGAACGGCGGCGATGTGTTCTTCGGCGAGCCGGCCTTAAACGTGACGGACTGGTTTGCCACCGGCGCCGGCGGCAAGGGCATGATGCACATCTTGGATTCCTCCAGCCTAATCAACGACGGCCGGCTGTATTCCACCTTCCTGCTGTGGATGCTGTCCGAGCTGTTTGAGACCCTGCCGGAAGTGGGCGACTTAAGCAAGCCGAAGCTGGTGTTCTTCTTTGACGAAGCTCACCTGCTGTTCTCCGGTGCACCGAAGACCCTCTTAGAAAAGGTGGAGCAGGTGGTGAAGCTGATCCGCTCCAAGGGCGTGGGCGTCTACTTCTGCACCCAGAACCCCTCGGATATCCCGGACGGCGTACTGGCCCAGTTAGGCAACAAGGTGCAGCACGCTCTGCGCGCCTACACGCCCTCCGATCAGAAGGCTGTTCGCGCTGCGGCTCAGAGCTACCGCGTCAATCCCGAGTTTGACACTTACGAGGCTATCTTAGGCTTAGGAACCGGCGAAGCCGTGGTGTCCTTCTTAGGAGATGACGGTGTGCCCGGCATCGCCCAGAAGGTGTTCATCCTGCCGCCCAAGAGCCGCATGGGCTCCATCACGGAAGACGAGCGCCGCATGACCATCAACGAAAGCCTGCTGTACACAAAGTATGCAAACAGTTACGACCCGGATTCCGCCTATGAATTCTTAGAGCGCATGGGCCTGGAAAAAGAAGCGGAACAGGCAAAGGCCGCGGAAGAAGCCGCCGCCGCAAAACTGGCGGAGGCCGAGGCAAAGGCACAGGCGAAGGAAGAAGAAAAAGCCCAGCGGGAAGCCGAGCGGGAAGCAGCCAAAGAAGCGGCGGCAAAGAAGCGCGCCGCCAAATCTGTGGGCAGCAGCATCGTCGGCACCGTTGGCCGCGAAGTGGGCAAAACCTTAGGCGGCAAATTCGGCAAATTCGGCAAAACCTTAGGCGGCAATGTGGGCGCCAGCCTGGGCCGCGGCATCTTAAGCACCCTGTTTAAGAACTGATGACAAAGGGGACAGGCACTTTTGTCATCCTCTGAGTTATGACAAAGGGGACAGGCACTTTTGTCATCCTCTGAGTTGACAACAATGGTTCTCTTTGATCCGAAAATGTGAGTCAGAAGGGACAGCCCTCTCTGACTCCTTTCGGAGATATGGGAACAAAAGGCTGTTCCTTAAAAATTAAGAAGAACGAGGCAAAGGCCGTGTCAGTAAAAAAGCTGGCACGGCCTTTATCTTGATGTGCGTATCGCGCAGCCCGGATGGGGGAGCAAGGACTCCCCTATCCGATTGTCCTCTTTTTAGCTGGCAAAAACGTTATGATAAATAGAGCGATTCGAATCGAGAGAAACCCAAGGATTTAAAAGGAGCATCATCTTGAAAGTGAGACATCATAAAACAGATGCCGTGGAGGCGTTTTTTTTAAGACATGAAAAAAAGATGTATGCGATGGCGTTCGCGGTTCTGGGGGATCCGTACCTGGCGGAGGACGCCGTCATGGATGCACTGGAGCGTTTTCTGCGGTACAGAAAACCATTGCCAGATGCCGCGTCGGAGGAGGCAAAACGACTGGTAATCCGCGTGGTGCGCCAGGCCTCCATTGATATCTACCGGAAAAACCAGCGGCGATTTTCCCGCGAGATCTCCATGGATGCCGATCCGCAGCAGGCGGAACACATTCCGGATCCCTCTGCGAAGATAACGTTGACAGAAGAGGCCCCACAGCTGCTGGCCGGCCTGCCTGAAAACTACCGGGAAGTGCTGTACAAGCGATACTACCAGGAGCAAACACCGGCGGAAATCGCGCAGGATCTGAATCTTTCAGAGGCGGCAGTGAAAAAAAGGCTGACCCGGGGACTGGCTCTGCTTCGCGAACGCGAGCAGCGCAGACGAAGCGGACCGGCGGAATCTGTGTGAATCAGACAGAATGATACGGCGTCAGGTGAACCATGAAATACAGCGAGTCTCAAAATGGAGTTCAGATTGAGATGCTGCCAGTGAATTATGAAAGCGGCGAGCCCGAAAGGTTTGGCGTGAAGCAAGGAGCAACATATGGAAGACAGAAATCTGAAAAAAATGGAGCAGGCATTTGAAGCATTTGAAGACACCTATGACCACCTTCCGGAGGATCATGTGTTTTCAGCGGATTATCTCGCCCGCCGCAACCGGCTGCTTCGCCGGTACCGGCACAAAGAGATGGCAGCGACATCCCGGTCCGGGCTGCGGACGGCGGCTGCCGTAGCTGCGGTACTGGTGCTTGGGGCGGGAACGGTGTACGCAGGTGTCAACGGATTCCGCCTGCGGCAGAATGCACCGTATCAGGTGGATGCAGATCTGCCGGAAACAGCGCAGGAGAAGCCAACCACGGAAACGGCGGAAAACGCCTCCGCGGAAGAAACGCTGCAGGATCTATCCCTGGAAGAAATCCTTACGACAGATGCGGCAGTGAAGTTTGATACAAGTGATGCACCCGTTGTGGAATTGACAGTGGGGTGGATGCCGGAGAATCTGCACCAGACAGATCCGCAGACATCGACGAAATACCGGCCGTACGATTATGTGGATGTCGATATGCATCCGACCAAGGGATACTATTTTGATATCTTCATGATGGATTCGGACGCACCCATTCGACGGACGGGGGTGGTGGCCTCTGAAACGCTTACCATCGGAGAACACGAGGCGACGCTGTTTGCCCTTTCGGATTTTGAAGATCAGACCGGACCGACGAATTATGAACTTTATATTGCTTATCCGGAAGTGCAGCGGATCGTCATGATTTCAGCTTTCGGACAGACAGACCGAAGCGAACTGCTGGAGGTTGCATCGCATCTGTCCTTCACAGAGGTGGAAGCGCATGGTGAAAACTACTATGCCTGGTACGACCGTTCCTGGGGGAAGTACGCAGCTGTGACTGAGCAGGAGATGAAGACACAGGCAATGCTGCAGGAGCAGGCCGTAGCTGCCATCGGCAGAACAGTGATCAGCGCGGATCAGATGGCGAACCTGCATGAGCAAAACGAAGCCTTTTGCCCGTTCTTTGATATGCGCGTACTGTTCAAAGAAGAACAGGGTGCGGCTGTCGACGAAGATTATATCTTCCCGGAAGCGGTTCGTGCCACGGTGAAAGATGTGAAGATTGCAGACAATATCTCCGTTCTTGACAAATCGGATGAAATCCCGTCTGCATGGAACGGGATCGACAATGAGGACGGAAGCATCGCGGCTGCAGTTGTTGCGTCCGTGAACCCCGGAGACGGGGTCAATAGCCTTGCGGAAGTCGGTTCCCCGAAGGAAGTACCGATGAAACTGCTCTGCGCGACCGTAGAATACACAAATACAGGAAAAGAAGATTATGCCGACCTGTATTTCTACGGAGGACTGGAATTACTGACAGAGGACGGCGGGACATGGACAACGTTCGTACCGGAAGGTCTGAGCGAAGCGGAGAGCCTGGAACTGACCGCTGCGGCCCGGGAGATGCAGTACTATGATGTCCCGGGACAGACTGTCTCGAAAAACTACCTGCCTGAATTGAAAGCTGGTCAGACACAGATCATCCATTATGCATGGCTTGTGCCGGAGGAAAGCTTGGGCTCCATCTACCTGAATCTGACGGGCAGTCCGCTGCTGCAGTTTAACGGTGCTGGACTGACTGAGGAGATCCCGGCAGAAGCGAATATCGCAGCGATGGTGGGGCTGGTAGATCTGAATAACTGAGACAAAAGTGACAGGTGCTTTTGACTTCCCCGAGCCATCGGCAATGGGTCTCTGCGATCCGAAAAATGAATAGCTCACCCATGGAAGGCCTTTGAACGATCACGTTCAAAGGCCTTCTCATTGCGTAATGCACACATCCGATGTCGTCCGGTGAACATAAATGTTCATTTGGCTCGTTGCCTGTGGTATCACACCCGCTGCGCGGCAGTGATCCTGCGCCGTCGTCAAACACACAAGTGTGTTTTCCTCGTGTCGTTTATGGTATACTTACTTTTTAATGCACAGCGGTAAAGGAAAAGGATTGAATATGAATCAGTTTTTTGACGAGGAGCGCATGCGCGGCCTGGCCGTGTCTCCGGAGGTGCGCAATCAGTGCAACGTGTTTGCCAGTGAAAACGGGATTCTGGTGACAGAGATGGAGAATGGTACGGCTACAGTGGAAATGACGGTTACGGAGCATGTCTTGAACCCCTGGGGTTCGGTGCATGGCGGCTGCCTGTTTACCATGGCCGATGTGGCTGCAGGTGCGGCGACGAATACAGTGATGCAGGCACCCACCACGGTCAACAGTTCGTTTTCTTATCTTCGTCCGGGCCTGAACGCGGCGAAACTGACCGCGAAGGGTGAGGTGATCAAATGCGGCCGCCGGGTTGCGGTCGCCCGCGCGGATGTTTACGATCAGGATGGACAGCTGCTTTGCACCGGAACGTTCACCTACATGCCGATTCAGTAACAGCAGGATACTCGGGGACAGCGCTCTGTCCCGGAAAGGAAAAGAAGATGAAAATCCGCAAGATTCTCGACAGCCATCCGGTCACCCTTTCATTTGAGGTGTTTCCGCCGAAGACAGACGAGGGCTTTGACAGCGTGATGGCCGCCGCCGGCCAGATCGCGGCGCTGCGTCCGGATTTCATGAGTGTCACCTATGGCGCGGCCGGATCTACGAGCAAGAACACCGCGTCCATTTCCCACGCTCTGCAGACGGAATACGGCGTGCCCTGTCTGGCCCATCTGACCTGTGTGGCTTCCTCCCGGGAAGAAGTAAAGCAGATGGTTGCCCGCTACCGCGAGACCGGCATTGAAAACATTATGGCGCTGCGGGGCGATCGACCCAAGGACGGCAAAATCTCCACGGATTACACCTATGCAGTGGAGCTGATCCGGGATCTGCGCGCGCTGGATCCGGATCTGTGCATCGGCGCAGCCTGTTATCCGGAAGGTCACGTGGAGTGTGATTCCCAGCTGAAGGACATTGAGCATCTGAAGGAAAAGGTGGATGCGGGTGTGGATTTTCTGACGACACAGATGATTTTTGACAACGCCCGTCTGTATCAGTTTCTGTATCAGATCCGCAGCGCCGGCATTGAGGTGCCGGTTCTGCCTGGTATCACGCCCATCACCAACGCCCGGCAGGTGATCCGCAGCGCCCAGCTGTCCGGATCCGCCGTTCCTCAGAAGATCCGGGCCATGGTGGACCGTTTCGGCGACGATCCGGCGAAGATGGAGCAGGCCGGCATTCTGTACGCCTCGGAGCAGATCATGGATCTGATCGCCAACGGCGTCGGACACGTGCATGTGTATTCCATGAACAAACCCCAGGTGGCGGCAGGAATCCTGGCGAATGTAAAGGCGTTTCTGGCGTAAACGCTGGAAAATGGGATTTCATTACGCTTTTTTCGTTGAAAACTCCCGCTTACTTCAAACGTTAGTTTCCGCGGGATTTTGAAGGTGGATCGTGGGAATTCATTACGCCTTTTTCGCTGAAAACTCCCGCTTGCTTCGGACGTTAGTTTAAGAGGGGGAGTAAGCAGATAGATTGTTAACCTGATAAAGAGCAGCGGTTGACAATCCACCGAAAAACCTCTATCATCCTATGTGCCGCCTCTTTTGGGCGGCACATTTTGCGCGATAAGGCCTGAGCAGGCGCGCGTGCTCGCACGCGATGCATGCGAGGGCCAACGTACATCGAGCGGCAAGGCCGCGAGATGTGCGCATCGCGCGAATCGGATGGGCGGCAAAGCCTGCCCATCCGATCGAAGTAATGAGCCATGCGCGGACGAGGAGAAAACAGCGTTGCAAACGGGTTAGCATGAGCTGTTTTCGAGGAGGACGCATACGGCGAATGCCGCGACAGCGAGCGAACGCTTGCGGACGCGAGCCTGTCGAGCATGGCTCAAGGGAAAATGTATCGGATGGAGGGAGTATTGATGAGTACAGAAAACACAACTGCCAAAACGGCTGCCCGCAGCGGCTTTTCCACTCGGGACTTAACTTTTATGGCGCTTTCCATTGCGCTGATTGCGGTCTGTTCCTGGATTTCCATTCCCATGACGGTGCCTTTTACGCTGCAGACCTTTGCGGTTTGCCTGACAGCCGCACTGCTGGGACAGAAGCGGGGCATTTGTGCCACGGCAGCTTACATCCTGCTTGGGGCTGTGGGCGTTCCGGTGTTTTCCGGCTTTAAGGGCGGCCCGGGGGCGCTTCTGGGTACCACCGGCGGCTATATCGTGGGATTCCTGTTCACGGCGCTGATCGTAGGCTTTGCGGCGGAACGCTTTGGCAGATCCTTGAAGGTGCTGATTCCGGCCATGGTCCTCGGCATCCTGGCGTGCTATGTGTTTGGTACCGCCTGGTTTATGATTGTTTATATGAAAAACAGCGGCCCCATCGGCATCGGCACAGCGCTGGGCTGGTGTGTGATACCCTATATTCCGGCGGACGCGGCGAAGCTGGTGCTGGCATCGGTGCTGGCCCAACGGCTGTATTCGCTGATCGCTCAGATGGAAACAAGAGCATAAGTTGGGTAAGCAGCCGGCCCCGGGCTGACGGATTGAAGAGCGATCAAGGCAGCAGATTGTCCGCCGTGAAAAGCTGATAAAAAACAGCGATCCATTTTCGTGCGGAAAACGGTTGAAGACGGATGCAAAGGATTTAAATCATGACAAAAGAGGACGTTCTTGAAGTGCTTTCTGCCCGGGAAGGGCAGTTCATTTCCGGCGGTGCGCTGGGAAAGGAACTGGGCATCAGCCGCGCGGCGGTCTGGAAGGCAGTGGAGACACTGCGGCAGGAAGGTTTTTCCATTGAATCGGTGACCAACCGGGGCTATCGCCTGACCGGCGTGAAAAATGTGTTCTCGGAAGCCGGCATCCGCAGCTGCCTGCGAACGGGGGCAGACGTAAACCCCTGTTTCCCGGACATCCGCGTGTACGAAACCATCACGTCCACAAACACGGTTTTAAAGCAGATGGCGGAGGACGGCGCGCCCCAGGGAACGGTTCTTGCGGCTGCCGAACAGACGGAAGGCCGCGGACGGCTGGGCCGCTCCTTTTATTCGCCGAAGCAGACCGGCGTGTATTTCAGCCTGCTGCTGCGCCCGTACATCCGTCCGGAGGAAGCCGGAACCCTGACAGTGTGCGCGGCGGCCGCCGTGGCGGAAGCCATCGAAAACATCACCGGACAGCCGGCACAGATCAAGTGGGTCAACGACATCCTGCTTGGAGAGAAAAAGGTCTGCGGTATCTTAACGGAAGGCGCCATGGACGTGGAAACGGGCCTGCTGAAATACGCTGTGGTGGGCATCGGCATCAACATCCGGCCGCCCGAGGGCGGTTTCCCGGAGGATATAAAAGGCGTTGCGGGCGCTCTGGGTAAGACGGATGCAGATCTTCGCTGCCGCCTGGTGGCCGGGGTGCTGTACGGATGCCAGCGCCGACTGGCGTCTCTGATGAAAACCGGCTGGGGAACGCCTGCGCCCCAGGAACAGACGGATGCGCAAAAGACGCTGTACGAAGATTACAAAAATCGGCTGTCTCTTCTGGGCAGAGCGATCCGGGTTCACACCTGGGACGGCAGTATCCGAAACGCTACGGCGCGGGATCTGACAAAAGATTTTGCGCTGGTGGTGGAATACGCGGACGGCTCTGTTGAAGCGCTGAATGCCGGCGAGGTCAGTGTCTGGCCGTCTTTGTAACGAAAGCAGATCACAAATACGAAAAAAAGGTTACAAAAATGATAGTCCCCGCCGGGACTTCATGCTATTCTAATATCGGTCGTTTCCGACCCGGCAGTCTGCCGGCCGAAACGTCCGGTATTTTTTAGAGAGAGATGGACAAAGAAAGGGGAACTCATGGCTAAAATCTACGCATCCTCCAGCCCGGAGGTCAGCCAGCGCGAAATCACGAACGGCAACCGCGCCCGCGCCATCGCGCCTCAGGGCATGGTGCTTTTAGAAAACAACGGCGCACTGCCGCTTGCCGGCGCGCCGGGAAAGATCGCGCTGTACGGTAACGGCGCCCGCCGCACCATCAAGGGCGGCACCGGTTCCGGCGACGTGAACAGCCGCGAAGTGGTCAACATCGAGCAGGGTCTTGCGGCCGCCGGCTTTACCGTCGTCACCACTGACTGGATCGACCGCGACTGCGCGAACGTGGACGCCGCGAAGGACGTGTATAACGGAAAGATCCTGCAGGGTCTGCAGGAGCGCGGCACGGCGGCGATCATGGATCTGTTCAACAACCCGTTCATCCCGCCCTGCATGATTCCCGTGGAAGACGGCGATCTGCGCACCGACGAAACCGACCTTGCGCTCTTCGTCATTTCCCGCAACTCCGGCGAGGGCAAGGACCGCCGGGACGTGCCGGGCGAGTATGAGCTGTTTGACGGCGAAATCGAAGCCGTGAAGAAGGTGGCGGCCGCCTACAAAACGACGATCGTGGTCTTAAACGTCGGCTCCGTCATCGACATGAAGGCGTTAAAGGCCATCGACGGCATCGACGCGATCCTGCTGATGAGCCAGGCCGGCAACTACGGCGGCTATGCGCTGGCGGACGTCATGGCCGGCAAGGCGGCGCCGAGCGGCCGTCTGACCACCACCTGGGGCGTGAATTACACGGATTACCCGGCGGCGGACACCTTCAGCCACCGCAACGGCAACCTGGACGACGAGTACTACACCGAAGGCATCTACGTCGGCTACCGCTATTTCGACACCTTCAACGTGACCCCGCAGTATCCCTTCGGCTACGGCCTGTCCTACACCACCTTCGAGGTGGAGACGGAAGACGTCGCGGCCAATGAGCAGGACGTGACCCTGGCGGTCCGCGTGACCAACACCGGGGCCTGTGCCGGCCGTGAGGTGGTGCAGGTATACGTATCCGCGCCCGACGGCGCCCTTGAAAAGCCCTATCAGGAGCTTCGCGGCTACGCAAAGACGAAGGAGCTGGAGCCGGGCGAATCCCAGACGCTTGAGATCGCCTTCGCGACGAAGGACATGGCGTCCTACAGCATGGAAAAGGCCGCCTGGATCCTGGAGCCCGGCACCTACTATGTGCGTGTCGGCGTGAACTCCCGCGCGACGAAGGTCGCCGCGGCTCTGACGCTGGACGCGGAAGTCATTACCGAGCAGCTGGAAAACAAGCTGGTTTCCGCCGAGCCGCTGACCACGCTTTCCAAAGCCGGCGCGACGTCGTATTCCTATCCGGAAGAAGCTGCCGAAAAGGCCGCCGCGAAGGTGCTTGCGCTGGATGCCTCGAGGTTTGAAACCGTGACCGCTGTCTATCACAGGGTCAACGAAGAGATTCCGAAGACGGACAAGGACTGGGTCATCACGATGGACGACGTCAAAACCGGCCGCGCGACCTTAGACGAGCTGGTCAGCCAGCTGACGCCCTTCGAGATGGCGACCCTCTGCGTCGGCACCGACCGCAGCGGCGGCGCCGGCGGCCCGCAGATCGGCGCGTCTTCGACCGCCTGCCCGGGCGCGGCGGGAGACACGACGTCCCTGCTGATCGACGACCGCAAGGTCCGCAATCTGATCCTGCCCGACGGCCCGGCCGGCCTTCGCCTGAGCCCGGTCTTCAAGACCGATGCGGACAACAACGTGCTGCCCGGCGGAATGCCGTTAGCCGGCATGGAGTTCCTGGCCGAGGCCCTTTCGATGCAGGCCCCGCCGGTCCCGGAAGACGCAAAGACCTGGTATCAGTACACCACGGCGATTCCGATCGCGACGCTGCTGGCCCAGACCTGGGATCTTGAAGCCATCGAAGAGGCCGGCGACATCGTCGGCGGCGAGATGGAAGAATTCGCCTGCGACCTGTGGCTGGCCCCCGGCATGAACATCCACCGCAACCCGCTGTGCGGCCGCAACTTCGAGTACTATTCCGAGGATCCGCTTGTGGCCGGACGCAGCGCCGCTGCCGATACCCGCGGCGTACACCGCCACAAGAGCGCCAGCACCACGATCAAGCATTTCGCGTTCAACAACCAGGAGGACGACCGCAACCACGTCAGCTCCAACATCGACGAGCGCACGATCCGCGAGATCTACCTGAGGGGCTTTGAGATCGCGGTGAAGGAAGCACAGCCGAAGTCCATCATGTCTTCCTACAACCTGATCAACGGTGAGCACACGGCCAACAGCTATGATCTGATCACGGCCATCGCCCGCGACGAGTGGGGCTTTGAAGGCTTCGTCATGACCGACTGGGGCACCACGGGCAGCATGCACGCCTTAAGCGCTGCGGAGGGTGATGCGCCGAAGTACGGCGACTCCTTCGCCTCCGGCTGCATCAAAGCCGGCAACGACCTGACCATGCCCGGCAGCGACGACGACGTCAACGACATCTTAAACGCCCTCGGCAAGAAGGAAGGCGAAGTGCCGTATCCGATCACCTTAGGCGACCTGCAGGCCTGCGCAAAGCACATCTTAAACGTTATTCTGCAGATGGAACGGTAAGAGACAGCAAGAGCCAAAAGGGACAAGTCCCTTTTGGCTCTTTTTGTTTGCGCGCCAAAGACAAATATAGGTGAAAAAGATGAAATATATGGATAATGCCGGCGGCGGAGATCGGGTATGATGTTTCCAATCCGACGGAAGTGTCCGTCACGCAGCATTCACCAAAAACACAAGACAGCCGGCAGGAGGCCCCTATGAAACAGCGGATTCAAGTATCTTTGGAGCAGGAAACCCTGATCCTTGCGGAAAACATCACCTACAGCCGCGTCGGCGACTGGTACGACACCACCTGGCAGGAACTGAAGCTGGACGTCATCTGCCCGAAGGCCCGCGACGGACACCCGGCGCAGCCCTGCATCGTCTGGATCTGCGGCGGCGCGTTCATCACGGAGCGCAAGGACGTGTGGCTCCCGGAGATGGCGGATTTCGCCCGCATGGGCTATACGGTTGTCAGCGTGGATTACCGCACCTCGGACAAGGCACCATTCCCGGCGGCGCTCATCGACGTCAAAACCGCGATCCGTTTCCTGCGCGCGCACGCGGCGGATTTCTGCATCGATCCGGCGCGCATCTTTGTGATGGGCGAGTCGGCCGGCGGAACCCTCGCCTCGCTGACCGGCGTGACGGCCGGCATGCCGGAATTTGAGCAGGGCGAGTGGCTGGATCAGGACAGTTCCGTCGCGGCTGTCGTCGATTTCTACGGGCTTGTCGACATTGCGGCGGTAATGGGTCTGACGGCCGAAAACGTCCCGGCGTGGCAGATGACCGCGTTTCTTGGAGACGGCACGCCGGAAACCATCCGGGCGGCCAGCGCGGTCAGCTATGTGAACGCAGACACCTGCCCATTTCTGATCTTCCACGGTACGGCGGATGCCACGGTACCCACGACACAAAGCGAAACCCTGTACCAGCGGCTGACGGAAGCCGGTGTTGCAGCGGATTATTATGAGGTGGAAGGCGCGGCCCACGGCGATCCGCTGTTCTACCAGATGAAGATGAAGACACGGATCAACGACTTTCTGCGTCGCTTTTGAAGAAAATGAGTCAAAGGGGACTGTCCCTATTGACACATTGAAAGGAGGTCCGAGATGTGGAACCAGGCAAAGTGGCTGAAACTGCCGGCGAAGGAGCTGGAACACAAGCGTATTTTTCACGGCGATCTGGGCGGACGCTTTGCGTATTACCGCTGTGAGGTTACGCTGCCGGAGAGCGATGATTCTGCTGCCGGTTTTCGGCTGACCGCCGATATCACGGCCAATTCCCGCTATCGCCTGTGGGTGAATGGGGAGCCGGTTTTAAGCGGCCCCTGCAAGGGGGACCAGTACCGGCAGTATTATGAGACCGTGGATCTGTCTGCGTTCCTTGTGCCCGGCAAAAACACATTCTGTGCCCAGGTGCTGTACTGTGATCCGGACATCGCTGAAATCCAGACGGATGAACGTGCGTCGATTTACGGCGTCATCGGCCAGCGCTGCGGACACCGGTTTGCCATGGAGGGCGTGATCACCGATGCCGGCGGGCATACAGTGGCATCTGTGACCACCGGGCAGGCCGACTGGAGGGTGTATCTGGAGGACAGTTATTTCCTTCGTTCCGACGAGACCACGCAGTTCCTGGGCGCGGTGATCGAGACGGTGGACGCCTCCCGCGTTCCGCTCTCCTGGAAGGAAGCCGGTTTTGACGCCTTGGCGTGGCTGCCGGCCGAACCCGCCGCGGATGTTGTTGACCGCAGCATTCTCTCCGGCGCCGGGGTGGTGAACCGCTTCCGTCTGACCGCGCGCCCCATTCCGCTGATGAATGAAGCCCTAAAGACCTTTGCATCGGTCTGGGACCGGCACACCGGCGTACCTGTAAATCTGTCCCAAAACCAGTCCCTGACGATTCCGGCCCACGAAACCATGGACATGATCCTGGACCCCAACGTGCACCAGAACGGCTATCCGCGGTTTGTATTCCAAAACGGCGAGGGGGCGCATGTCTTCATTACGTATTTTGAAAAATTCGGCGGCGAGGGCAGCGATCTGCCCCGCGGCGATTTCCGGAACGGGGAAGTGAAAGGGATTACCGATACCATCCTTCCTGCCGGCGGGAAAACGGTCTTCGAGCCCTTCTGGGTGCGGACCTTCCGGTTTATCCGGTTGTCTGTGAAAACCGAAGACGACCCCGTCACCATCGAGATGCCCACGTACCGGAAAACCGGCTATCCGCTGGAAGTAAAGGCCTCGGTAGGGTCAAAATCTTCCTGGGCAGAGCCCGTCTGGGACATGTGCGTGCGCACCCTGGAAAACTGCATGCTGGAAACCTACATGGACTGCCCCTATTACGAGCAGCTGCAGTTTGGCATGGATACCCGCCTGGAGGCCCTGTATACCTACGCCGCCAGCGGAGACGCGCGGCTGGTGCGAAAGGCCCTGATTGACTATCACTACGGCATGCAGCCGGAGGGCCTGACCCCGGGGAAATATCCGTCCGTGTATCTGCAGATCCTGTCGACGTTCTCCCTGCACTATGTCATCATGATGTGGGAATACTACGAGCAAACCGGCGACGCCGACACCATCCGCGGCATCCGCGGCGACGCGGACCGGATTCTGGAATACTACGATGCCCGCCTCGGCGCGGACGGTCTGGTCGGATCGCTGCCCTACTGGCAGTTCGTGGACTGGCTGGATGAATGGAAGATCTCCAACGGCCAGCCGGCCGCGGTGCTGGAAGGGCCCTCTGTCATCATCAATCTGATGTATGCCTATGCCCTCGGCTGCGCCGAAAAGCTGTTTGCCGCCACCGGCCGGCCGGCCCTCTCGGAAGAATACGCCGCCCGCCGAAGCCGGCTGATTCAAATCATCAAAAACACCTGCTGGGATGAGGAAGCCGGCCTGTATCGCGAAGGTCCCGCTGTGCGGCAGTTTACCCAGCACGCACAGGCCTGGGCCATCGTCAACGGGATGGAGACAAAGGAATCCGCCGTGCGGATTCTGGAAACGGCCATCCGCAGACCGGACTGTGCAAAAGCCACATTCCCAGCGGCCTTCGAATGGTTCCGGGCCCTGGAATTCGCCGGACTGTACGATGAAATGCGATCCTTCCTGGACGACTGGGCCGCACTGCCGGCTTTGGGCTGCACCACCTGCCCCGAGACGCCGAAGGGCGCCCGCAGCGAGTGCCACGCCTGGAGCGCGCTGCCCATGTACGAGATGATGCGCACCATCGCCGGTGTCAAGCCCCAGGGGATTGCCTGGGAATCGGTGACCGTATCGCCCCGGCCCATGGATCTGGCGGAATTTGAAGCGGAAGTCCCCACGCCAAAGGGCGCGGTGCACGTGGCCTGGACAACGGACGCAAAGGGGCACAGGACCTATGATATCCAGATGCCGGAGGGATTGAAGGGCACGGTGATTCTGCCGGAATAATGCGCGGATCCCGGAGATTTCTCCGGGGTCTTGCAAAATAAAACAGAAAACAAAAACATATGGCAAAAACATCGGCAAAGGAAGCGAATTATAATCGTTCTATCAGAAACGAAAAAGGATTCCCACGCCGCGACGGACATCCGCACGCGCGCCGGAACGCAGCACGCAGCGTCACGCAAAGAGAGGAGCAGCCATGGGCACCGTTATTTACCACGCAAAAGAAGATCCGAAATATCAGAAGCCGTTTATCGACATCGACGAGATGCGCACCCGCATTTCCACCTCCGGCAAGGAACTGCCATTCCATTATCTGCACGGCGGTTTTGAAGGAACCCCGGTGAAATTCAGCTTCTGCCTTCCCTCGAAAGAGGACTTCAGCGGATGCTTTTTCCATCTGCTTTCTCCGTTCCCGGGGCCGGATGAGGAAATGGCTTCCCTGCAGCTGACCGGCGAAGACGACTGGGCCGCCTTTGCTTTGACCTACAACACCGCGTTCGTGGAAAGCAACATGGGTTCTGTGACGGCGTTCGGCCCGAACGGAGACGATACGGACCGCTGGAAGACCTCCGCGGCCGTGGCAGAGTTCTTCCGCGACAAGGTGATGGAGCTGTACGGCTGCGAGCGCCCGGTCGGCATCGTCTACGGCGGCAGCGGCGGCGGCTTCAAGACCATGGCCTGCGCCGAGAATACGGATGCCTGGGACGGCGCGGTTCCGTTCGTCATCGGTTCGCCGGCGGCATTGCCGAACAGCATCGCCCTGCATGCCCAGGGCATGCGTCTGCTCCGCGGCAAGTTCGAGCAGGTGCTCGACAACGCCGATGTCGGCAGCGGCGTTTCGTTATATGAGGGACTGGATCACTTTGCGGCAGACATGTTAAAAGAAGTCACCCGCATGGGATTCCCGCCGCGCGCCTGGTTCCTGGAAGCCTGGGGCCACGAGGATCCCGGTTCGCTTCCGGTGCTGCTTCCCGGCATCAAGATGCAGGATCCGGCGTTCTTCGAGGAATTCTGGACAAAGCCGGGCTATCTGGGCTCGGATCCGAACAGCCACGCCTGCCGCGACCGCATCTACTTCAAGACGACCGTGAAGAACGTGCATGTGCCCGGAAAGAAGGAAGCGGAAGGCTTCGACAGCCGCAACGACGTGAACAACGCCTTCATGAAGATGATGCAGAGCGGCGACGGCGCATGGATTGAAGTCGACGCGCTGCCCGAAGGCGACGATCTGTACACCCTTGGCACCCAGATGCAGTTCCTGACCGGCGGCGCCCAGGGCACCATGCTCTTTTTAGGCGAGATTATCCGCAACCCCGAAGGCGACGGCGGCATTCTGACCATCGGCAACGCCTACGGCGCCGACGACATGAACACGGTGATGAGCCGCATTCAGCCCGGCGACACGCTGCGCTTAGACAACTCTGATTTCATCGCCCTGCAGTCCTATTACATGCACCAGGTGCCGAAGGACCGCAGCTTCCACGCATGGGATCAGTTCCGTGATGAAGACGGCAATCCGAAGTTCGTTCAGCGTGCGCGGGAGATCGGCCCCGGCTTCAACGGTACGGGCACGACCCAGGACGGCAACATCCAGTGCAGGCTGATGGTGGTGCAGTCCCTGATGGACGAGATGACCTTCCCCTGGAGCGCGGACTGGTACCGCCACAAGGTGATCGAAACCAAGGGCGGCGAGGATACCTTCCGTCTGTACTACAATGAGCGCACCATGCACGGCCCGGTTGCCGAGATCAGGAATACACAGGTGATTCATTACGGCGGCATCCTTCGCCAGGCGCTGCTGGATATGAAGGACTGGATTCTGGAAGGCAAGGAGCCGCAGCCATCGTCCTCCTACACCTATGACGACGGCCAGATCTACGTGCCGGCCGACGCGAAGGACCGCCGCGGCATGCAGCAGACCATCCGCTTTACCGCCAACGGCGGCGAGCGCGCGGAGGTGAAGTGCGGCGAGACCGTACAGTTCGCGATGGAAGCGATGATTCCCGGCGGTGCCGGTGAAATCACGTCTGTCGAAGTGCAGTGGGACGACACGAAGGTGATTCTCGATCCGAACGCGTTCCCGGAGAAGGTGCCGTTTGCCCGGATCAAAAAAGACGGTCTGCACGGCGCGACGGCATCCTTTACCCACAGCTACACCGAGCCCGGCACGCACTTCGCGTCGATCCTCGTCAAGAGCCAGCGCAGCGGCGATGCCGGCGAAGCCTATACGCAGATTTGCAATATTGCCCGTGTGCGGATTGTGGTAGAATAATAAGACAGTAATAAGGAATGGCACTCCGCACATGAGGAACCCTGTGCGGAGCGTCTCCTGTACCTTCAGAAAGGGAAAAAACATGCCTGCGAAAACCATTGAACCCAAGAACCGTTTTCTGATCTTTCTCTGTCTGCTGGCGGCGAGCATCGTCGGCTCGTTTCTGACGACGGCGCTTTCCACCGCCCTGCCGGCCATGATCGCGGATTTAAACGTTGACGTCAACACCGGCCAGTGGGTGACCAGCGGCTTTTCCCTGGCCATGGGCATCGTAATGCCCCTGACGGCGTTTCTGATCACGCGCTTCCCGACGAAGCGCCTGTTCCTCGCCGGTCTGCTGCTTTTTGTCGTCGGCTCCGTGCTCTGCGCGGTATCCGGCTCGTTTATCCCGGTGATGATCGGCCGTGTGCTGCAGGCTTTGGGCAGCGGTCTGACCACGGCGATGACGCAGGTGGTCATCCTGACCATTTTCCCGAAGGATCAGCAGGGTACGTACATGGGATGGTACGGCCTGGCGGTCAGCGCGGCTCCGCTGGTGGCGCCGACCCTAGGCGGCATCATGGTGGATCTGTGGGGCTGGCGCTCCGTGTTCTGGCTGGTCGCCGTCGTCATGGTGGTCTCGCTGGTGCTGGCGCTGATCTTCTTCGAAGACGTGCTGGATACCCGGAATACGTCCTTTGACATCCTGTCGTTCGTGCTCAGCATCTTCGCCTTCGGCGGCGTCACGCTGGGCTTAGGCTTCATCACCTCCCGCGGACTGACCGATCCGGTGACCATCGCCGTTCTTGCGGTCGGCGCTGTCGGCGCGGTGCTGTTTTCGGTGCGCCAGCTGCGGATGGACGAACCCTTCTTGGATCTGCGCATCCTGCGCTATAAAAACTACACACTGAGCGTTCTCGGCAGCGTCATCATGTACCTGGTGATGATGGGCGGAACGGTGCTCGTCCCCCTGTATCTGCAGCGGACGCTGGGCCTTGCGGCCGCCGTTTCCGGCCTGTGCACCCTGCCCGGCTCACTCTGCTCCATGCTGATCTCGCCCATCGCCGGCAAGATGTACGACAAAATGGGCATGCGCAAGCTGTTCCTGATCGGCGGACTTCTGTTCGTCGTCGGAAATGTCGGGATCACTGCCGCCGCGCCGCTGGTCCTTCTGATCGTGGCCTACGCGGTCCGCAGCGCCGGCATCGCCTTCCTGCTGATGACCATCGTCACCTGGGGTATCTCCGGCATCAAGGATAAAGGCGCGACCGCCCATGGAACTGCCCTCCTGTCGTCGCTGCGCACCATCGCCGGCGCGGTCGGCACGGCTGTGTTCGTCGGCGTGATGAACGGCGCCGCCCACAGCGCGGCAGCGGAAGCCTCCGGCAATGCCGGTCTGTACGGATTCCGCATGGCCGGCGTCGGCATGACCGCCGTCGCCGTCGTCATGTTCGCTGCCGGCGTTCTGTTGATCCGCGACGACAAATGAGTCAGAAGGGACCGTCCCCTCTGACGCGTTTTCCGGAATGGAAAGGATGATTCACGATGAAACAGGTATTCAATCCCTATCTTCCGTCGTTTGAGTATATGCCCGACGGCGAGCCCCATGTGTTTGACGGCCGGCTCTATGTCTACGGCAGTCACGACCGTTTCGGGTCGGCGGGGTTCTGCCTGAACGATTACGTCTGCTGGTCGGCCGATGTACATGATCTGAAGACCTGGCGCTACGAAGGCGTGATTTTCCGCAAGGATCAGGATCCGGTCAATCAGAATATTCCGGAAGACGCCCCGGAGCAGCTGCTGCTGTTCGGAATCGAACCGAAGAAGCCGGAGGATGTAAATCCCCGCGGCGTGCATGCAATGTGGGCGCCGGACGTGGCGCGCGGCAAGGACGGGCGGTATTATCTGTATTACTGCATGGACTTTCTCCCGGAGATCCGGGTGGCGGTCTGCGATACGCCGGCGGGAAGATACGAGTATCTGGGCATGGTACAGCATGAAGACGGAACGCCGCTGGGTACCCGCGAGGGCGACTGGGTACAGTTCGATCCCGGTATTTTTGTGGATGATGACGGCGAAATCTACCTGTATTCCGGCAATGCCCCGGCAAACAAATCCTACAAAATGCCAGATCACGGTTCGCAGGTGATGACGCTGTGCGACGATATGCTCACGTTAAAAACAAAGCCGCGCAAACTGATGCCGGACATCTACGAAAGCGAAGGTACCGGGTTTGAAGGGCACGAACTGTTTGAAGCCAGCTCCATCCGGAAGATCCACGGAAAATACTACTTCGTCTATTCTTCGGTTTTAAGCCATGAACTGTGCTACGCCGTTTCCGACCGTCCGGATGGGGGATACGTTTACGGCGGAACGCTTGTCAGCATCGGCGACATCGGCCTTAACGGGCGGACGGAGAAAGAATCCCTGAACGCGCTGGGCAATACCCACGGCGGCATCGAATGTGCCGACGGGAAATGGTATGTGTTTTATCACCGCCAGACGGACCGGACCAACTACAGCCGGCAGGGCTGCGCGGAAGAAATCCACTTCGATGAGAACGGACACATCGCCCAGGCAGAAGTGACCAGCTGCGGCCTGAACGGCGGACCGCTTTTGGGGCAGGGCACGTACCCGGCCGGCATCTGCTGCCGGCTGACGGCCGCAAACGGCGCGGCGCATTCGCACCCCATGGCAATGAAAATGGATTATCCGTTCCTGACGCAGGACGCGCCGGACGTGAATCCGGAAGACGTTGATCCGGCGGATGAGCCGCTGCAGTATATCTGCAATATGCTGCCCGGTTCGGCTGCGGGCTACAAGTATTTCACTTTTGACGATGAAAAGACGCGGGAAATCGTCCTGGAAATCCGCGGAAATGCCCGGGGCACCATCCGCGTGACGTCAGACGCGCCCGGCGATGCGGGAACACTTTGCGCGGAAATCCCCACCGACGTGTCCGGCAGGGAATGGACAAAGGTCCGTGCGTCGTTTGCGGTTCCGGCAGGAACGCACGCCCTGTACATTCTGTCTGCCTGCGAAGGCAGCTTTGATCTGCGCACATTTTCATTTGTCTGATCTTTGTCTGATTCCCGCGAACAGAATCTGTTCCCGCGGTTTTCAGGAGCGGTGTTTTCGTGTAAAATAAGTCCGAATCCCCTGCCTGCAGCGGGGTTCGGACTTTTTTCAATGGA
Organism: Shuttleworthella sp.; assembly: GCA_045545575.1. Taxonomy (GTDB): domain Bacteria; phylum Bacillota; class Clostridia; order Lachnospirales; family Lachnospiraceae; genus Shuttleworthia. Next base: position 5,175 of record JAZQBE010000057.1, on the reverse strand, counting down.
ACCGTACACAGACGGAAAGGATACCCATGAAATATATCAATGAACTGCACGAAGGCGACCGCGTTGACGAGATCTACATGGTCCGCAAAAAAATGGAATACAAGACCAAAGCCGGAAAGCCTTACGATTCCCTGACGCTCCAGGACAAAACCGGCCATCTCGACGCCAAGGTCTGGGATCCCTCCGCCCCGGGCATCGACACCTACAGCGCTCTCGACTACGTGGAAATCAAGGGCGAGGTGCAAAGCTACAACGGCAATCTCCAGCTGATCGTCCGTCAGCTTCGCGTCGCGTCTGCCGGCGAATACAACCCGGCTGACTACCTGCCCAGTTCCGGCAAGGATCCGGCGGCCATGTACGCGGAACTGCAGTCCGTGATCGCGGAAGTAAAGGCGCCGTATATGCGCCGCCTGCTCGAAAGCTTCTTTAACGGCGAGCAGTTCCGCGAGCGCTTCCAGTTCCACTCCGCGGCCAAGCAGGTGCATCACGCCTATGTCGGCGGCCTTTTAGAGCACACGCTCTCCGTGACGAAAAACTGCATGTTTTTCGCGGACCGCTATCCGTTCCTCGACCGCGACCTGCTGCTGACGGCGGCCATCCTGCACGATATCGGCAAGCTGTTCGAGCTGTCGCCGTACCCGGAAAATGATTACACGGACGCCGGCCAGCTGTTGGGCCACATCGTGATCGGCGCGAACATTGTTTCCGACCGCATCAAGAAAATCGAAGATTTCCCGAAGGTCAAGGCCAACGAGCTGATCCACTGCATCCTGGCACACCACGGAGAACTGGAATTCGGCTCGCCGAAAAAGCCCTCGCTGGCCGAAGCCCTGGCGCTGTCCTTCGCCGATAACCTGGACGCCAAAATGGAAACCTTCCGCGAAGCCACGGCCGAACTGGCCGATGACAACGTATCCTGGCTCGGATTCAACCGCCTCTTAGACGCGAACATCCGCCAGACCAGCCCGGCTTATGAAAAATGAGTCAAAGGGGCCAGTCCCCTCTGACTCATGAGAGAAATCCTATGTTTAAGAAAAATGACGAGATTGTTCTGGATATTGAAGATCTGACGGTACAGGGAGAAGGCATCGGCCGCGCAGACGGGATGCCTTTCTTCGTGCGCGGCGCCATTCCGGGCGACCGGATCCGCGCCGGCGTCACGCGGCTGAAAAAGACCTACGGCTACGCCCGCCTGATCGAGGTTCTTGCAGCAAGCCCGGATCGGATCGCTCCGCCGTGCCCGGCCGCGTCCCGCTGCGGCGGATGCCAGCTGATGCCGATGGCCTACCCGGCCCAGCTGAGGCAGAAGGAACGGCAGGTACGCCGGTGTTTCGAGCGGATCGGCGGGTTTTCCGCCGATGTCCTGGACGCCGCGCAGCAGCCGATTCTGGGAATGGAGCAGCCCCTGCGCTATCGCAACAAGGGCCAGTACCCGGTGGGCCGCGACGAGGACGGACGCATCGTCACCGGCTTTTACGCGGCGCACAGCCACCGGATCATTCCGGCCGAAGACTGCCTGCTGCAGCAGGAAAACAACGCCGCCATTCTGCGGGAAGTGCGTGCCTGGATGGAGGAGACCGGCACAGAGCCCTACGATGAAGAACGACACGAAGGCCTTCTTCGCCATGTGATGATCCGCACGGCGCAGGCCACGGGACAGATCATGGTCTGCCTGGTGACCAACGGACGCACCATCGCTGCGGAGAGCCTCTGCCGCCGGCTGGCGGCGATGGACGGCATGACGTCTGTCGTACAGAACATCAACACAAAGCGGACCAACGTCATCTTCGGCGATGAAACAAAAATCCTCTGGGGAGCGGATACCATCACGGACCGCCTCTGCGGCAATGTGTTTGCCATTTCCGCACGGTCCTTCTACCAGGTCAATCCCCTGCAGACCCAGAAACTGTATTCCCTCGCGGTGGAGTACGCGCAGCTGACCGGGCAGGAAACCGTCTGGGACCTGTACTGCGGCATCGGGACAATCACCCTGGCGATGGCAAAAAACGCACGGAAAGCCATCGGGATCGAGATTGTTCCGGAAGCGATCGCGGACGCTAAGCAGAACGCTGCCGCGAACGGTCTCGGCAATACGGAATTCTTCTGCGGCGCAGCGGAAGAACTTCTGCCGAAACTAGTCGCGGAAGAGGTCATTCCCCGGCCGGACGTCATCGTGGTCGATCCGCCCCGCAAAGGCTGTGACAGCGCCTGTCTGGAGACCATGCTTGCCATGGCCCCGAAGCGCATCGTCTACGTCAGCTGTGATCCGGCGACGCTGGCAAGGGACGCAAGGATCCTGTGCGACGGAGGATATGAGATCCGGCAGTACCGGCCGGTGGACCAGTTCGGGTTTTCCATGCATATCGAGACGGTCTGTTTACTAACACATAAGGACTAAGAAGGGCTGGAATAGGCTTGAATTAAGGCATTTTTCGTTCTTGGGCTCATGACAGCCAGGTGAAGATTAGCGACTTGCTTCTCTCTGAGGAAACTTATCAAAACCGAGGGTTGTGGCTCCTGTTTTACTATTTTGAGAAACGAGAAAACGATTTTTCTATTCTCGGTAAAACGAGTCTACGATTTTACTATTTTGGGTAGGTCGAGGAAATGATTTTACTATTTTCTCAAGGGAACTCCCTACATCTATCAGGGAGAAGAGCTGGGCATGACAAATGCATACTTCGATAAGATCGAGGACTACAGAGACATCGAGAGTTTGAATATCTACAAGGAGCTGACAAAAGCAGGCCTCGGGAAAGAGACAGTGATCGGCTATCTTAAAGCGGTGGGACGCGACAACGCGAGATCACCTATGCAGTGGGATGCGAGCGATTACGCAGGCTTCTCAGATGTACAGCCTTGGGTCGATGTCAACAGCAATTATCCGTAGATCAATGCTGCAAGTGTGACAGCGGATGAAAATGGCGTCTTTAATTACTATAAACAAATGATCGCGCTTCGCCACAGCCTGCCGGTCATGGTGGATGGTATCTACGAACTTCTTTTTCTGGAAGATCCCCAGATCTATGCATACACCAGAACACTTGGCGAGGAGCAGCTGGTGATCGTACTGAACTTTGCAAAAGAGGAGACAGCCATCCCGTCTGAAATCGCTGAGAAGATTGAAGGCGCAGAAATAGTTATTGGCAACTATGAGGCGGCACCGGATTCAGTGCTGCGAGCGTATGAAGCAGTCGTTTACCGCACATGCGGATCGAAATAAAAGTAGGAGTAACAAGATATGGAAAAGAAATGGTGGCAGAGCAGCATCGTCTATCAGATCTATCCGCGCAGCTTTCAGGACAGCAATGGAGACGGTATCGGCGATCTTCCGGGTATCACAAGCCGACTGGAATACCTGGCAAAACTCGGTATTGATGTGATCTGGTTATCACCGGTCTACGAGTCCCCGAACGATGACAACGGTTATGATATCAGCGACTATCAGGATATTATGAAGGATTTCGGAACGATGGAAGACTTCGATGAGATGCTGGCAAAAGCCCATAGCCTTGGCATCCGCATCGTCATGGACCTTGTCGTAAACCACAGCTCCGATGAGCATCCCTGGTTCAAGGAAGCCAGAAAATCAAAGGACAATCCATACCGCGATTACTATATCTGGAAAGATGCAGTGGATGGCAGAGAACCCAACAACTGGGGTTCCTGCTTTGGCGGCACCGCATGGCAGTGGGATGAAACAACGCAGCAGTACTATCTGCACCTGTTCTCTAAGAAACAGCCGGATCTGAACTGGGAGAATCCCAGGCTCCGCGATGCGGTCTATGATATGATGGACTGGTGGCTGCAGAAAGGAATCGATGGCTTTCGCATGGATGTCATCAGCTGCATATCCAAAGACCAGACATTTGCAGATGGCATTCCGCGTCCATCCGGCCTGACCAATCACGAAGTCGCTGCAAATGGTCCGCGCGTCCACGAATTCCTCCGCGAGATGAACCAGCGCGTTCTCTCCAAATACGACATCATGACCGTCGGTGAGTGCGCCGGCTGCACCCTTGAGGAAGCAAAGAAATACGCCAGCCTGGATGGCAGCGAACTGAGCATGGCTTTTGAGTTCGAACACATGGGCATTGATGCACATCCGGTGCTGGGACATTATGCGATCGGTACATTTGACCTGAAAAAACTGAAGGATGTTATGACCAAGTGGCAGACGGGACTGGAAGGAATTGCATGGAATTCTCTTTACTGGAACAACCATGATCAGGTACGCATCGTGTCCCGCTGGGGCAATGACACACCGCAGTACAGAAAAAAGAGTGCTAAGATGCTGGCGACTTGCCTGCACATGATGAAGGGAACACCCTACATTTATGAGGGCGAGGAGATCGGCATGACGAATATGCCATATTACGACAGCGTCGATGCATACAATGATATCGAGTCCGTTGGCAACTATCGCATGAGCGTGGAAAAGGGCCTCATGACCGAAGAAGAGGGCCTAGAGATGCTGCATAAGAAAAGCCGTGATCATGCGCGCACCCCTATGCAGTGGGATGCGAGCGAAAATGCAGGCTTCACCACGGGTACACCCTGGCTGCACGTGAACCCCAACTACACAGAGATCAACGTTGAGGAAGCACTTGCAGATGAGGATTCCATTTTCTATTACTATCAGAAGCTGATCAAACTTCGTCATGAATCCGATCTGATCGTGTACGGAAGCTATGCGCTTCTTGAGGCAGGCCATCCGGATCTGTATGTGTATACAAGAACACTTGGAGAGGAGAAGCTGCTTGTCGTATGTAACTTCTCAGACAAGGAAGTGAAGTATGAGATGCCGGAGGAATTCAGGAACGGTACATGCATCATTTCCAATACCCAGGTTGGAGATGTAGTGGAGCCGTATGGCGCATATGTAGTCCGGAAATAAGAGACACCGGACCCGTCCCTCTGTCTCCTCACAACTTTGTGCAATCGCCGAATATTTGCTATAAAAAGGCTGACAATTAAAAATAAGCTAATCCAACCCAGGATAAGAACTTTAACCAAGGCTTGATATGTCTTTCTTTGTTATCTTCTTTTTAGGCAAAACAGATGAAGAAATTTCACTTGTATGTAAAACAGAAGATACACCACATAATACGACAGAGCGCGATGATGGTTGGAAAGGATTCCGAATCCAGGGAGTTTTAGATTTTTCCTTAATTG
>JAZQBE010000056.1:0-8075 GCA_045545575.1 Shuttleworthella sp. | reverse complement strand
TTGCACGCACTTGCTTTCATTTCCGGCGATGTGCAATTTCGATAGCTTCCGCGTGCATGAATGCACGCAGGAAGGCCGGCTTTTGCACGCACTCGCTTTGCTCTACCGCCGATGTGCAATATCAATAGTTTCCGCGTGCATGAATGCACGCAGGCAGGCCGGCATTTGCACGCACTTGCTTTCTTTTCCGGCGATGTGCATTTCCTGGTGTACAAGTGTGCATCTAAACACATTTCCAAAGTATTATTGTCCAAAGCAAGCGCGGAAAATTTTGTACTATTTCACAAAATATAAATTTGACTCAGATGTCATGGTATTTCGCAGACACATCTTGTATGATTTCTAAACCTTTCGCGCAGAATAGTCTTGCGTAATAGGAGTCTACATATCGTTTAACAGCAGAAAGGAAAGCCATGGATATCTCAATTCTCCTACGGATGCAGTTATCAATTCTCAATCAGGAGCAGTCCCGTTTAGAGAAGAAGCTAAAACAAATGCCTGCGGAAAGCATTGTCTTTCAAAAAAACGGCAAGCGTTTTCGCTGGGTTGAAATCAAGACGTTGAAGGAAGGCATCACCCAAAAGAAATACTTAAAAAGGCGGGAACCGGAGCGCGCCGAGCGACTGGCTGAGAAGCATTTCCTGCAGGCCTGCATCAGCAGCCTGGAAACACAACGTGTTATGATTCATGATTTTCTTACCGTCTATCCGACGTGGCCCCGCTATCCCGATCACTTGCCTGAATCTTGTCCGGATTACAGGAAACTGCTTTCGCATCGATACGAAGGTTATTTGCAAAGAAAAACAGCCTGGGAGACGGAATCCTTCGAAAAATGCGCAGATTATCCGGAACGTCTCATTGTTCCAACCGTTGCCGGAATCAATGTTCGGTCAAAATCGGAAGCCATGATTGCAGATGCATTGTGGGAGACCGGTATTCCATTTCATTATGAGGAAGCGTTTATCATTGGCGACATGAAACTGTATCCTGATTTCACTATTCTGAATCCTGATCCCGCTGGAAAGCCGATCCTATGGGAGCATTTTGGAATGATGGATGCAGAAAACTATGCGAAATCTGCAGCCATGAAACTAACTGCATACATGGAGGCAGGTTATCTTCCGGGTGGAAATCTGATCACGACCTATGAATCGAAAAGCAGACCGCTTGACATCACTTACATAAAGCTGATGATTGCCTACTTCTTTTCGCCGGAGTATTCGCAATACTAAGCGGTGGGATAATCAGATGTTTCCGCATGTATGAATGCACGCCGGCAGGCGGCATTTGCACGCACTTGCTTTCATTTCCGGCGATGTGCAAATTCAATAGTTTCCGCGTGCATGAATGCACGCCGGTAGGCGCGCATTTGCACGCACTTGCTTTCATTTCCGGCGATGTGCAATTTCGCTAGTTTCCGCGTGCATGAATGCACGCCGGTAGGCGGCATTTTGCACGCCCTCGCTTTGCTCTACCGCCGATGTGCAATTCACTCAGTTTCCGCGTGCATGAATGCACGCAAAAAGCCCGCCGTCCGGCGGGCTTTTCAAATATCTTCATTCACGTTTCTTTTCATATTGCTTCCGCATCGCTGCGAGGCGGGCCTTCCGCTCCTGCACTTCTTCGGGCGTCAGGTTGGGGTTGCTTTCGCAGTTCCCGCGGTGCGCGCAGCTGCCTTGGGACGGGCATCCGCTGCAGCCGCCGGCTTTATGGTCGCGTATGATGGTGCGGATGGCGAGGGCAACAAACACCCCGAGCACCGCAAGAACGATGATGGTATTGATCGTCGAGCCCATAACTGCCTCCGATTCTTTAATAAGACGGGACCTGCATTCTGCAGGTCCCGGTCATCATAACGCATGCCGGCGTCTTTCGTCAAATCGGCACTGCGAAAAACAAGTGCGATTTCTTACGCCGCCAGGCGGTCCTTCTCTTCTTCCGGCTTGTATCCCTTGCGGAACAGCAGGTAGATGAGACATACGAGCAGCGCAACAGCGATCACGGTGAACACGCTAAAGCTTGCGTCGCCGGTGAACAGACCCGCGATCTGGTAGAAAATCATGGCGATCACATAGGCGAACAGGCACATGTAGCCGATGGCGGCGATCGTCCACTTCGTGTTGTTCATCTCCCGCTTGATGGCGCCCATCGCGGCGAAGCACGGTGCGCACAGCAGGTTAAAGATCATGAACGCGTAGGCGGACACACCGCTGAAGTCCGCCGCAATCGCGGTGTACAGCGGGGAGGCATCCTCCAGAAGATCCGCGTCTTCGGCAAGCGAAACGACGTCGCTGTACAGAACGCCGAAGGTGTTGACCACTTCTTCTTTGGCGATGAGACCGGTGATGGTCGCGACCGTCGCCTTCCAGGCCATGGATCCGGCGTAGCCGATCGGGTAGAAAATCCAGGACAGGCCGTGGCCGATGGCGGCCAGCAGGGATTCGTTGTTGTCTTCCACCGCAGCCAGAGCGCCGTCCACCATGCCGTAGCCCTGCAGGAACCAAAGGATGATGGAGGAAATCAGGATGACGGAGCCGGCGCGCTTGATGAAGGACCAGCCGCGCTCCCAGGTGGCGCGGAGCACGTTGCCTAAGGACGGCACGTGATACGCCGGAAGCTCCATGACGAAGGGAGCGGGTTCACCGGCAAACGCCTTGAATTTCTTCAGCATGATACCGGAGATGATCACCGCCGCAATGCCGATGAAGAACGCGGATACGGCAACCAGTGCCGAATTGCCGAACAGGGCGCCGGCGAACAGGCCGATGATGGGCATCTTCGCGCCGCAGGGGATGAAGCCGGTGGTCATAACCGTCATCTTGCGGTCGCGGTCCTGTTCGATGGTACGGGAAGCCATGATGCCGGGAACGCCGCAGCCGGTGGCCACCAGCATCGGGATGAAGGACTTGCCCGACAGGCCGAAGCGGCGGAAAATCCGGTCCATGACGAAAGCGACACGGGCCATGTAGCCGATGTCTTCGAGAATCGCAAGCAGGAAGCTGAGCACCAGCAGCTGCGGGACAAAGCCGAGCACCGCGCCCACGCCGGCGACGATGCCGTCCTGAATCAGGCCGTACAGCCAGTCGGCAATGATCGGTTCGCCGGCGGCATTCAGAAGAAGGCCGTCCACCAGCCCCGGAACCCATTCGCCGAAGAGGACGTCATTGGCCCAGTCGGTACCCCTCGTACCGATGGAGAACGGGAAGCTGCCCATCGCGATGGCGTACATCAGGAACATGACCAGCGCGAAGATCGGCAGCGCCAGCACTTGGTTGGTCACGATCCGGTCGATCTTGTCGGACACGGACATGGCGTGCTTTTCCGCCTTCTTTGTGACCGCTTTGTTCACCACGCCGTTGATGTAGGCGTAGCGCTGGTTGGTGATGATGCTTTCCGCATCGTCGTCCATCTCCTTTTCGCAGTCGATGATGTGCTCATCCAGATGCTTCGCAAGGGTGGCATCCAGTTTCAGTTTCTCGAGCACCTTCTCGTCGCGCTCGAAAATCTTGATGGCGAACCAGCGCAGCAGCTGCGCGTCCACCTTTCCCTCAATCGATTCCTCGATGTGCGCCAGCGCGTGTTCCACGCTGCCGGTGAAGACGTGGGGCTGTTCGCCGGCTTTCTTCGCCTTCGCGGCCGCGATCGCTTTTTCGGCGGCCTCGGTGCTGCCGTCGCCCTTTAAGGCGCTGATTTCACAGACCTCGCAGCCCAGTTCGCGGCCCAGCTTCGCGGCGTCGATTTTGTCGCCGTTCTTGCGGACCAGGTCCATCATGTTGACCGCGACCACCACCGGGATGCCCAGTTCGATCAGCTGGGTGGTGAGGTACAGGTTGCGTTCGATGTTGGTGCCGTCCACGATGTTTAAGATGGCGTCCGGGCGCTCGTTCACCAGGTAGTTCCGGGAAACCACTTCCTCCAGAGTATACGGAGACAGGGAGTAAATACCCGGAAGGTCCTGGATGACCACGTCGTCGTGGCCCTTGAGTTTTCCTTCCTTCTTTTCAACGGTAACGCCGGGCCAGTTGCCGACGTACTGTCTGGAGCCGGTCAGCGCGTTAAACAGGGTGGTTTTACCGCTGTTCGGGTTTCCGGCAAGAGCAATTTTGATTTCCATTGCAGATTCCTTCTTTCCTTCGTTCATTCTTTTTCGCTTCGCCGGCGTTAGCAAACACTAACCTCCGGGCAAAAGAAAAAGGCTACTCCACTTCGATCATCTGCGCGTCCTCTTTCCGGATCGACAGTTCGTACCCGCGCAGGTTCAGCTCCATCGGATCGCCGAGCGGAGCAACCTTCCGCACGAAAATCTCCACGCCCTTCGTGATGCCCATGTCCATGATGCGCCGTTTGACCGGCCCTTCTCCGTGAAGGCGTCTGACCACACAGGTCTGTCCGACGCGGACGTCTTTGAGTGTCTTCATCTTTTCTCCTCCCATGAATACCGCTGCTGTCAGATCATGATTCGCGCAGCCATCGTCGAATCCAGTGCCACCCGGCTGCCGCGGATCTCCGCGATCAGGTTCCCGCCGATTTTCGATACCACCTTCAGTTCGGTGCCGATCACGAATCCGAGTTCCGCCAGCCGCTGCCGCACGTCATCTTTCCCCGTGATTTTGCGGATGGTCACGGTTTCACCGGCATTTGCCAACGTTAATGGCAGCATTGCTCCTCACCTCGATTCTGAAGTATGTTTGTTTAGCCTAACGCCATACGTTAGAATAAACTAACATACAGAAAAAGTCAAGTGTCCGCACAAAAAAAAGATCGAACAGGCTTCGTTTCGCCTGTCCGGTCTTTGTTCTGCCCCTGAAATGTGCAGTTTACGCGATCCCTTCCGCCGCGACTTCCGCGCCGAACAGACAGGGAATGCCTTTTTCCTCGAAGAAGGCCATCCACTCGTCCGAGGGACGGATGTCGGTGACGACCATGTCGATGTCCCACACATTGCAGATCCGCGCGAAGGCGACCTGATCAAACTTGGTGTGATCGGCGGCCAGGATCTTCCGCGATGCAGCCGCGAGCATGGTCTGCTTCACCTGCGAGAACATCTCGTTCGCGTCCGTCACACCCTTGCGCATGTCAAGGCCCTTGCACGACAGGATCACGGTATCGGCGTTCATGCTTGCGATGGCGGAAATTGCGCGCGGGCCGACCAGCGCCATGTAGTCCTGCATCAGGATTCCGCCGGTGGAAAGGATCTCCCACCCGGTCACCTGGGGCATCTCGGTCAGCACCTCGATGGAATTGGTGATGACGGTCAGGTTCCGCTTGTTCTGCAGCGCGCTTAAAATGGCCACGGCCGTGGAGCTCGGATCCACAATAATGTGCTCTCCGTCCTCGATCAGCGTCTCGAGAATGCCGCCGATGATCCGCTTGCCCCAGAGATTTCTCTTCCGGCGCACGTGATACGGCGTGTCCTTCGCGGCCTCCTCTTCCTCGTTCAGAACCGCGCCGCCGTACTGCGTGATCGCGATTCCATCCTTTTCGAGCACCTTCAGATCCCGGCGGATCGTCTCCTCCGACACCTGGTAATAAGCGGCCAGCTCATTCACAACGACCCGTCGTTCCGCATTCAGTTTTTCAATTATCTGCCTTCTGCGTTCGATGGGAAGCATCTGCCTCTCCTTTGCTTCTTACAGAATCGTTTTCCAAAGCCTCCGGTCCGGTCCGGAAATGACGGACGAATCGAGATACATGCCCCGCTCTGCCGCCTCCGCCTTCGCCGCGGCGATGGCCGCTTCGCAGGCCGCCACTTCGCCGGTCAGCATCACGTAGGACTTTCCGCACATGCCCTTGGCCACCCGGATCTCGATCAGGTTGACGACGGCGGTCTTCGCGGCGATATCCGCCGCGACGAAGATCGACGCCGCGTCGTAGGTCTCCAGGATCCCCAGCGCCCGCGCGTCCTCCACCGTCACCGTTCCGTAAATGGCGGGAAACAGGGCGTCGTCCGGGTTGCCCAGCACAAACGAGCTGATCAGCTCGTCGCCGCGCGTGATTTTGCCGCGCTCTACGGCGGAACGGACGGCCGAAAGCTCGCCGGCGATGATGGCGATGTATTTTCCGGGGCAGACGGTCTGGGCTTCAATCAGATCCACGTCCGCCGCCTTCACCATCTGATCCGTGGCGGTAACGCCGGCCGATACGGTTTTAAATTCAATCATTCCGATGGCTTTTGGCATGATGTTAATCCCTGTCTATCCTATCCAATGGTGATTTCGACGGCTGCGCCGCTGACCGCGGTCACGGTTCCGGCTGCCGGTGCGTGAATGCAGACGGACAGCCCGTCCGCCGCGGCGCCGATCACCTGACCGGCCTCGACGCGTTCCCCGATCGACACCGCCGGGCTCGCCGGCGCACCGATGTGCTGGCGCATCTGTACGGTCAGCCGCTTTGCCGCCTGCAGTTCATCCGTCAGCGGCGCCGGGCGGTCGTACTCAAGAAGCCCCAGCCGCGATGTCAGCCGTTCCTCCGGCGTGCGGCGGTAATCCCGCTGGATTTCCACCGGTCTGGCTTCGACGCGGGGTGCCTTGACGCCGGCTTCCCGCAGGCCGTTTTTATAGGCTGCCATGATGCTGCGCGGCGACAGGCCCTGGGGGCAGCTGTACAGCTCGCACAGGCCGCAGGAGCAGCAGAACCAGGTATTGATAAACGGCGACACGTCCTGGACGTCCCGGTTGGCCGCTGCCCGCATAAACAGATGCGGCTCGATCGGATGACCGAGGGCGTGGCGCGGACACAGATCGGTACAGGTCCGGCACTGGCAGCAGCTGGCCGCCGCCCGGTTGATGGCGTGCGAAATGTTCGGTTTCTTCCGATAGACCAGCGAGTGGTCCGCCGGAAGCACGATCACCGCCGATGAGGTCTTCGTCACGACGGAATCCACCGATCCGAAGCTGCCCATCATCGGGCCGCCGAGCAGATAGACGGGATCCGGCGTCGTCTCGCCGCCGGCCAGCGCCACCACTTCCCGCAGCGGCATGCCGATCGGCACCCGCAGCGTGCAGGGATGCGCCACCTCGCCGGCCACCGTAATGTACTTGTCCGTCACCGGGTGGTTTAAAAACACTGCGCGGTAGATGTTGTACATGGTTTCCACGTTGAAAACCACAACCCCCTGCTCGATGGGCAGTCCGCCCGGACGGACGACGCGTCCGGTGGCCTCGTAGATCAGCACCACCTCGTCGCCCATCGGGTACGCCTGGGGCAGCTCATGGATGCGCATGCCCGGATAGGCGCCGATGTGGGCACGCACCGCGGAAAGCGTCTGGCGGTAGGCGGCCTTGATGCCGAGCACCGCTTCGGACACGCCGAGGGTGCGGGCCACCAGGTCAAAGGCCTGCAGGATCTCCGCCGCGTGCTCCGCCAGGAGCTGGCGGTGAAGCTTCAGCAGCGGCTCGCATTCCGCGCAGTTCAAGAGCAGAAGGTCTGCCTTGTCCGAGAGCTTTCCGTAGGACGGAAATCCCGCGCCGCCGGCGCCGACCACCCCGTTTTCCCGGAGGATGCGGCCAAGCTGTTCAATTGTCATCTGCCGTTCTGCCATACCCTGCTCCCGGGAAAATCCTTCACGAATACCGACGAATCGCTTCACGATTCGAAATGCTACATAAACTTATCCGGATCGTCGATGATACCGACGATGGCCGCGTCCACCGGCTGCTCGGGAATTCCGCAGCCGATCCGGGCCGCGCTGCCCGTTGCGACGAGGACGTACTCGCCGATGCCCGCGCCGATGTTGTCGATGGCCACGAGCGTCGGCAGGTTGCTTGCGCCCACCGGCTCGACGATCATGAATTTATTTCCAACCAGGTTCTCCTGTTTCCGCGTGGAAACGACGCTCCCGGTTACTTTTCCGACAATCATGTGATTCTCCGTCTGATAAAACTTCCGGAAAGGATCCGTTTACCGGATCACTTCCACCACGTCGCCTTGGGCAATTTCGCTGGCGTTGGCCTCATCGGTATCGATGTGCATTTCCAGGGTAAAGCTCGGGTCGACGCGGATTTTGACCTTGTCAAAAATGGTGCCGCGCTCATTGTCCGCGCGGACTTTGACGTAATCGCCGTCCTTCACAAGTC
>JAZQBE010000055.1:0-50169 GCA_045545575.1 Shuttleworthella sp. | reverse complement strand
CGGAGAAGCCTTGAACGAAGCCGTGACCGCCGCCCGGCTGAACCTTCGGACGTCGATCCTGTGCGGCCTTGGAGACGATGCCGCCGGACAGATGATCCTGTCCATCCTGCGCAATGCCGGTGTCGACACCTCCTGCGTCTTTTTTCCGGAGGATATGCAGACACCGGTCAGCACGCTTTTCGTCCACGCCGACGGAAGCCGGAAATCCATCACCAACCGCGCGCATTTCTACAACTGTCATCCGGAAACCCGGATGCCGGACCTTTCCGGTTTCGACGCGGTCAGCATGGCTTCCCTCTACCGCGCGCCCTTCGACGATCCCGGCGTGTCCTTCACCGTCGCTTCCGCGGTCCGCGCCGCCGGCATCCCGCTGTTCGCGGATACCAAGCTTCCAAACAGCAAACCCATGACCATTTCCGATCTCGCGGATACGCTTTCGCTGGCGGATTACATCTTCCCGAACCGCGACGAAGCCGCGTTCTTTTCCGGCAAAACCGATCCGGAAGCCATGGCAGACGTATTCCTCTCCTTCGGCGTAAAAAATGCCGTCATAAAACTCGGCGCCGACGGCTGTCTGCTGAAAAACGCAAAGGAAACCCTTTACCTGCCGGCCTTTCCGGTTCCCGCGGTCGATGCCACCGGCGCGGGAGACGCCTTTATCGCAGGCTTTATCGCATCGGTTCTGGAGGGTGCATCCACAGCGGATGCCCTGGCGTTCGCCAACGCCTGCGGCGCGCTGTCTACGCTTTCCGTCGGTGCGGGAAGCGGAATCCGCAGCCGCGGACAGGTCGAACGCTTCCTTTCCGAAAACCGGCCCGCGCTCCCCTGACCGTCCGCGGGCTACAGCAGGACCGCTTCCCCGATCGTCTGCGCGATCACCGCAAGCCCGGCCTCATCCGCCGCCTTAAACCTTCCGGGAAGCGGGCTGTCGATATCCAGCACGCCGATCAGCTCGCCGTCCTTTGTCAGCGGCAGCACGATTTCCGACCGCGACGCCTCGTCACACGCAATGTGGCCGGGAAACTGATGCACGTCCTCCACGCGGAGAATCCGCTTTTTCTGCACCGCCGTTCCGCAGACGCCGCGCCCGACCTCGATATGGATGCAGGCCGGCCGGCCCTGGAACGGGCCGAGAACAAGCCTCCCGTCCCGCAGCAGGTAAAACCCTGCCCAGTTCACGTCCTCCATGGATTCAAACAGCAGCGCGGATACATTGGAAAGAAACGCCCCGAACCAGGGCTCCGTTTCCGCAAATCCGCAGATCTGCGCATTCAGCAGTTTATAATCGGTCTTCATCGCACCTCCCTGCGCGTCAAAAATCCCGAATCAGCAGCAGTTTCCCTTCCGCGACCGTCACCTTCGCCGTTTGTTTCGGCAGCACCTCGTTGCTGACGCCGTACTGGTACTCGCAGGTGATCTCCGCACCGTTCAGCGGATACTTCGCGTTCTCCACCGTGATGCCCTTTGCCGTCCCCGTGATGTTCAGCAGGGAAAAGAACGGAAAGGAATCGTCGATAAAGGCCGGTTCCCCCGAAACGATCTCCATCTCGGAATAATCGTCGATGATCATTCCCTTTTTGCCCAGGGAATCCAGATAAACCAGAATGGACACGTTGCCTAAGGTGTGATCGAGCCGACCGCCGATCACGCCGATCAGGAGGACGTCGTCAAATCCGCGCCGGACCGCCTCCTTGACGGCAAAAACCGTATCCGTATCGTCCTTCACGCAGGGAAGCACGATCGTTTCCGCCTCCAGATGCGGGTTTTCGCTGGAATCGAAATCCCCGACGATCAGGTCCGGCATCCGTCCGAGGGCCTCCATATGCCGGCAGCCGCTGTCGCAGAAGATCATGTAGTCTTCTTCCCGCAGCCGGCTTTTGATTCTGTCGTAATTGCGGATATCCGCCCCGCCGACGATGACGCAGCGCTTCATCCTGTTTCCTTCTTTCAATCTTGTGCCGGAAGCCTTCGGCCGGGCCGTCAGTCTTCCGATCCCCAGAGAATACCGCGCAGCTGTGCAAGCGCTTCCGCATCCGGACGGATTTCGATGGCGTGCAGCACCTCGTCCATCTGCTCCAGCCGGGAGAATCCCATCAGGGAAACGGACGGGAACGAATAGCTGCGGTTGTAGGCATGGAGCACGCTGCTGACGGGAATGCCGTCCTTCGCGAGCTGCTCGATGCGTTCGAACAGGCGGTCATTCGTCTCGCACTGGTACTGGAATCCCAGAAAACCGGGCAGCTCCGCCCCCGCCAGCCGTTTGTGGTAATAGCCGTTGCAAAGCGTCTGCGCCGTCATCAGGCCGAGACCGGTCTGCTCATGATAGGCCAGCATCGCTTTGTCCATGCCGACCATGCCCATGTGTGCCATGATCATATCATTTTTCTTTGCCAGCGGCGCGACCATCTGGTTGCAGACGAACCCGCGGAAGCCCTTTTCCTTTGCGTAATCCGCCGCCGCGCGAATCCGGTCCAGCGTCCAGTTGGAGCAGCCGTAATACCGGATGGTACCCTTCTGCACCTGCGCCTCCAGGGCGTCGATGATCTCCTCGACCGGCGTATCCGGATCGTCCCGATGCAGGAAATAGAGATCGATGGCGTCCGTTTTCAGGCTCTCCAGACTCATGGCAAGATCCGCCTCGAGCGCCTTCGCGTTTACCCGCGGCGCGCCCATCGTGCCGGTGGAGGCGTCAAAGGACGGATGACAGCCCTTCGTACACAGAATAACGTGATCCCGCGTTCCGCGCGCGGCCATCCAGTCCCCGATGGTCCGCTCGCTCGGACTTTCGTTTTCCGGATCGGATGAGCCGTAAACGTGGGCCGTATCGATCACGGTTCCGCCGTTTTCCAGCCAGTGATCCAGCTGCGCGAAGGCGTCCTCCTTTGCGACCGACGTCCCGAAGCCGGCCGTCCCCAGGCCGATCTCCGAACACAAAAGATCCGTGTTCTGATAAAGAACTGTCTGCATTGAAATACTCCTTTCCCCTTTATCGCTTATAACTCCGGCATTATTCTTCCGCCAGATGCATCATCTTTGCCGGAATGTGACAGTATCCGCCCGGGTTTTTGTCGAGATAGTTCTGATGGTACCCCTCTGCGGAATCAAAGCGCTCCAGCGGCTTTACTTCCACGGCCAGCGGCTGCCCGAGCTGTTCCTCCTCTTTCCGGACCGCGGCTTCGATCTCCTTCAAAAGCGCCGCGTCCGTATAATAGATGCCGGTCCGGTACTGGACGCCGACGTCGCCTCCCTGCCGGTTGACGGACAGCGGATCGATCACGAGGAAATACTTTTCCAGAAGTGACGAGAGCGAAATGACAGAAGCATCGTACGTAATCCGCACCGTCTCCGCATGGCCGCTGCCCGCGCAGACCTCTTCGTAGGAAGGCGCCTCGGTCTTCCCGTTCGCGTAACCGGTCTCGGTTTCCAGCACGCCGTCGAACTGATCAAAAAACTTCTGCACACCCCAGAAGCAGCCGCCGGCCAGATAAATCGTATGCACGTCGCGCACCTGAATCTGACAGGACTGCATGGTCAGAAGCGCGGCCTGGTGCTTTTCGGGCGTCACACCCGCGCAGCAGGACGCGTCGACGCAAATCAGAACCTCCGGCATCGCCGCCTTCAAAAGCAACGCGTTTGAAATGACGCAGATGTCGGTGCACAGCCCGACCAGTTCGATCTCGATCTCCTCCTGCCGGGCGGCCTCCTTCAGATCCTCCGCCAGCCGCAGGCTGCCGAAGGTGGGCTTCTCGTAAATCTTCGCCTCCGGAAGCAGCGCCGCGATGTCCGGCCGGATCTGCCATCCGTCGGTACCGCGGATGCAGTGCTTTACCGGAAGGAACCGGCCTTCCTGCGTCTGAAGATAATTCGACGGGTGCGTGTCCATGGTGGCATAGATATCCGCCGGAGGATAGCCGGCAATTTTCTTCTTCACGTTTTCGACGATCGAAAGGGCTTCCGGCGTGCCAAGGGCACCGTCGATGAAGTCGTTCTGCATGTCGATGACGACCAGGATTTTCCGCATCTGTATCTCCTTTATGCGAAATGATGTATCATTTCCCCTTCGCGAGCATCGGCCGCGATACCGTTTTGTTAAAGAAGCTGATCACCGGGCCGAAGCCGAATGCGGATACGAGCGTCCCGATGCCGACCACTCCGCCGAACAGGAAGCAGATCAGCGCGCACACGGCATCGCAGAGAATCCGGCACCAGAAATAGGGCACTTTTTTCCATGCTCGGTCAAAGGTAATCGCAAGTGCGTCGTAGGGCGCCACGCCGAGGTCCGACGTCTGGTACAGGCTTAAGCCCAGGCTGCACAGGATCAGACCTGCGAGCAGAAAGACGATTTTTCCCAAAAGCGCCGACGGTATCGGACAAACCGCACCGATGACATTATAGACCGTGTTTGCCACCCACCCGATCAGCAGCGAATTCACGATGGTTCCGAAGCCGATCAGGCTGCGCGCAAAGATGATCTGGATGACAAACAATCCCAGGTTCACCAGCACCTGTACCAGTGGATAGTACACGGAAAAGAAGTCCGCGATGGCCATGTTCATCCCGTCATAGGGGGAGTTGCCGGTTCCGGAGAACTTTAACGCCGCAACCCCCATGCCGAGAATCAGGTTTCCGGCCAGACTCATCAGGACACGCCGGATCCCCGCTTTCTTAAAATAATCTGCAATAAACATCATTGCCCGTCATCCGACTCCAGATCGGTCGCGTCGCCCAGACCATAGTACGAAATCGACTTCACGGTCAACGGTGCGAGCACAGCATCGTAATCATCCGACATCTCCGCTTCGCCTTCCATGACCACCAGGAACTGATACGCCCCGTGATTCATGTAGAATTCCATGGTGTCCAGATTATAGCCCTGACAGGTCCATCCGCCGTCAAGCAGATCCTGCCCGGTCAGCCCGACATAGGTGTCCAGCTCGTCCTGGGGCGGAATCGCCAGCGTCAGGTTCTCCAGGCGGTCAATCGCCAGCGGCGAAACGAGATCCGCAAACTTCGCGTCGTGGTCCTCATCCGCGTAATCCAGATCGAAAATCGCCTGCTGCGTGTCATCCGGAACGCTTGCGATGGCGCGGTAGACGGTGTCGCCCGCTTCAAACACATAGACGAGATAATTGTTATAGGTTGCGTACTGCGGGCTGTTCAGGCCGGCGTTTAAGATGTCGCCGATCGTCTTGAATTCTTCCGGATTGACGCTTGCGGACGCCGCCGGGGCTTCCGCTGTTCCCTGCGCAGCGCCTTCTGGTGCCTGGGCCGGCGCTTCCTTCGCTCCGCAGCCGGACAGGACAATCATCGCAGCCATCAGCAGTCCAAGTGTTTTCTTCATCATAATCTGTGTGCCCCTTCCTCTTGTGTTGTGTCCAGACTTTACTGTTTCTCCTGCATCCGCTGGACGATCATCTTCTTCATAAACCGTACAACACCGGTTTCCAGTCCGGCCTCGCTGAACACCCAGCGCTCATTTAATCCCTTCATCAGCGCGGCAATCGCCTCCGGAGAGAAATCATAATTGCCCTCCGGTACCGCCTCGTTTGGATCCGCCTTCCAGTCTCTGGCAATCACCGGATCCTTCGGGCTGCGCACATGCCAGCAGCGGTCCACTTTTTCACCCAGTACCTGCTCGCGGCAGAACGTAAGCAGCGTGCTCCAGTCTTCGCTGTTTAAGGCGTGTCCGCCTTCGCGGAAATGAATGCCGCACTTGCTGTCCTCGCCCAGGAAGTGGTAGACGTCGGCCACGGCGCCGAAGGTGGCCATCGTCCCGTAGGGATTGGCCCAGGTATCGTCAAGCCCTTCCAGAATCAGCAGGGCGCGGGGCGCGATGGCCGCGCCGATGAAATCGGCGTCGAAACGCAGTTCGTTTTCGCGGTTGTGGGCGCTCGGCACGTCCGCGCCGTAGGGGCGGACGGAGTCCAGGAACCAGTGCGGGAACATGCCGCCGCACATCTGACCGATGGTCTCCACTTCGCCGGTATCGCGTCCGAAACGGCTGCCTGCCACGCGCAGGCTGCCCATGCCGCCACAGCCGCTGCCGGCCGCAACGCATACCTTGACGCGCTCGTCATAGACGGCGCAGCTTAACGCGGCTTTTCCGAAGCGGGAATGGCCGATGACGGTGACGGGATCGCCGGTCACGAAATCAGCGGTTTCCAGCCAGTCGATGACACGGCTTAACATCCATCCCCACATGGCGATGACTTTAAAGCTGTATTCCGGATAGGCCTGATACAGCGAGCCTTTCTGATAATCCGGTTCGTCGGGCGCGGCCTCGTCGGCCAGCGGCGTGACGATGCAGAACCCCTGGTCGAAGGCCATTCGGGCGTTTTCTTCTTCCACATATCCGCCGCAGAGAAGCAGCGGAACCGCCTTCTTGCCGGCGGGTCGGATGACCGCCGTTTTCTCGTGAACGGAAGACTGCGGGCCGAACGAAAGATCGTAGACCTCAAAGCAGGCCGCGCCGTCCCAGAGCGGCTTTTCGAAGATCTTTTCGGCCGAAACGTTGCCCGGAGCCGGCGGCATCACGCCGTACAGATCCGACGCGAGGATATCCGCCAGATACGCCCGCTGCGCATCCCAGTTTTCCGGTTTCGTCATCTGCCCCTGCGCATCCGTCAGGGGATTGGGGATCGTCCACATCATCATTCACTCCTTTTTTTAGTGCGTTTTATGATTTCCCGATATAGCCATCATCGGGCAGGTGCGATATAATATCCATTGTTACATGACATCCGCCGTATTGGATCGGATGTGTTTCTGCAAACTGGGAGGCTGACTATGAAAGATGTTGTTGTCATTACCGGCGGCGGAAGCGGCATGGGACTCGCTGCCGCAAAGTGCATGCCCAAAGAAAAAATCATCATTGTAACCGGACGCACGCTGTCCAAGCTGGAGAAAGCCGTGGAGGAACTGACGTCCCTGGGCTATGAAGCCTATGCCACCACCTGCGACACTTCCGACCGCAAAAGCGTGCAGGCCCTCGCTGCGTTTGCCGCGGAAAAAGGAAACGTGAAAAACGTCATCAACTCCGCCGGCATGAGTCCGAACATGGCTGACGGCGAAAAGCTGCTGCGCGTCAATGCCCTCGGCACCGTATACATCAACCAGGAATTCTCCAAAATCATGCAGCCCCAAAGTGTCATCGTCGACGTCGCGTCCAATTCCGCCTACGCCCTTCCGGGCGTGCTTGTCGCCCTTGCGAAAAAGAATTACGCCTACGCCGAAACCGATGAAGCGAAATTCGTCCAGGGGCTGATGAAGTTTGCGAATCTCGCGAAAACCGACTACCAGAAGGCCGGCTTCGCGTACGCGCTCAGCAAAAACTTCGTCGTGTGGTACGCACAGAAATGCGCGTTTGCCTATGGCGAAAAGGGCATCCGCGTGGTGTCGCTTTCTCCCGGTCTGATTGCCACAGATATGGGCAAGCTCGAGGAGAAAGAAGGCGGCTCCCTCATCCCGCTTTCCGCGGAGCGCCGCATGGGCCGTCCGGAAGAACTCGGCTTTGCCCTGGCGACGGTCGCGGACGAGCGCAACGGCTACCTGGCCGGTGTGGACGTCCTTGTCGACGGCGGAAGCACCAACGGAAAACAGTTCCGCAAATAACGGCGGTCTGCCCGAAACGGACGCGGCCTATCGCTGCGCCGCGATGTACGCTTTCAGTTCCCGGTAGATCTTCTCCTCTTCCGGCGGGCAGCCCATAATGCACACGTCAAAATCCTTCGTACACCGGCCGACGCCAAGTCGGCCGGTTTTTTGACGCATCCCCTGCCCGATGCCGATCCGGTCTTTCAGCTGTTCCAGCAGCCCCTCTTCCTTCAGGCGCATCATCGCGCCGACCAGGCTCGCATAGCAGGCGCTGCAGGAATCCACTTCGTCGACGGCATAGGAAACGTCGAGGACTTTGTGTTTCCGCGGCAGTTCCCGGTCGCCGCTGCCTTCATTTAAGCTGATGATGTCGGCGGCAGACAGGTCGGCGCTTCCGATGCCCAGCTTCTCCGCGAGCGGAATGTAGGGCACCTCCGAGATGTCGTACCCCATCAGATAACAGGCGTAGCTGTCCACGAGCACCGGATCCGTGGCGGCCATGATGCAGTTGCGCACCACGGGATTGCCGCCTTCCTCAAAATCCAGATCGCCGCAGATGTGGTCGACGACGATGAAATCCTGATGAATCGCCTTCTGCAGATGCGCGATCGGCTTGTGCAGACCCATGCGGTGAAACCGGCTTTTTTCCCGGTTGGGAATCAGGCCCTTCATGTTCTTCAAGGCACAGGTTACCTTCGTCTGGCAGTGGCCTTTGAGTACGGGGACGTTGATCAGGAACCCGATCTCGTCGACGACATCGCAGACTTCAAGCTCCGCGCCGCCGCAGTCGACGGTGTGCCAGGAATCCTTCTGGGTGTCGGTAATCGGCACGCTGTATTCCTTCGCGAGCCGGTTGTACCCGCAGTATTCGAAGGCGTCCGCCGTGCGGTCGCCGACCCAGGAGCCCTCGACGATGCGCAGATTCTCAAATCCGCGCTCCTGCAAATACTCGATGATGCCCGCGACAACTCCCGTGTGCGTCGTCGCGCCGTATTCCGCCGGCACGGCACAGACCAGGTTGGGCTTGATGCCGATGCAGGTCTGTTTGTCGGGAATTCTGGACGCCAGGTCCGCAGCGTCCAGCAATTCCTTCGTCATCTGCAGAAACTGTGTTCCGTAAATCTTCCAGATTCTGTTGTTTGAAGCCATAAAACTCTTCCCAAATCACAAAACCATCGGCCGAGATTATTTCTTCTTCGCCGAAATCAAAAACTGCATGCTGTATTCCCGGTCCGCCGGATAGCAGTACTGCGGAAGCGTCGCCGGTCCGCAGCTGCCGGTGCCGATGCCCATCATGATGCCGGACAGCGTCACATAGGTGCCGGTGCGCACTTCGTCCTCGCGGTGCTTCATCGAAAGCAGCGCCTTGTCCGTATAGGGCTTGATGCCCAGTTCAAAGGGCTTGCCGACGGCGGTGAACGTCACCTCGTACGCGCCGTTGTCCAGCGTCACGTACCGGCATTCCCGGCGGTTGCCGCTCTCCTGCGGGCGGATGTTCGGCTCGGTCATGTCCGCGACGGTACATTCGGTCTTCCGGATCGGGAACTGCTGCTCCATATCGACATAGGATTCTCCGCAGCGCGCCAGATACGTGACGCCGTCGAAGCTTTCGTCAAGGGCAAAGGCCTTGCCGAACCGCGGCAGAATGCCCGCCGGAAGGCCCGGGATGGACCACTTCTTTCCGGAGGCATCCGGGCAGATCCGGGACGTCACAAGGACACCTTCCCGGACGCACTGATACTCGTCCGTGACCGCAAAGGCCTTCCGGCCGACCGCGATCTTCGACACGATGCGGATCTTTCCGCCTTCGAGGTATTCCACGGACGCGGTCGACGACGTCTGCTGAATGAACGGGCGCGGATCCGGCGCGTTCGGGTAGGGATTGCGCTCGTTGTCGGTGGGCGCGCGGAACAGGATCGTATAGGGATCGGACGCAGTCAGAACCGGCGTCTTCTCATCTTCCTTCGCCGGCTCGAAGCCGTCCTCAAAGCCCTCCGCACAGGATTCCGCCAGCGCCGCCACGGAGATGGAAGGCCGGCCGTCGATCAGCGTCAGGACGCCGTCCGGCGTGCGGTTCTCATCCTTCTCGGGCATACCCGTCACCCACGGGGCGAGGACGATCTGCTCCACGGAGACCTCGCGGCCGGTCACCGTATCCGTCGTCACAAAGTCGACGAGCGCATCCGTCTGCGCCGCGGCCGCCGCCTTGACGCAGCCTTCCGTCTCAAGCGCGATCACGTCCCGGCTCAGCGGACCGGCTTCCGGAACGATCGTCTGCTTCGTTCCGTCGGAGAACCTCGCTTCGATCTGATACCGGCTGCCTTCGGAGAACGCCGTCGTGTTGAAGATTTCAAACCGGTCCGTTCCCAGCCAGGATACGCGGATGGGCCGGTAGACATGGCGCATGACCCACGCGCCGGTCGACGGTTTGCGGTCCGGATAGAAGATGCCGTCCACGCAGAAGTTTCCGTCATGCTCCCACTCGCCGTGGTCACCGCCGTAGGTGTAGGTTCCGTCCGGGTGCAGAACGGCATGGTCCGTCATCTCCCAGATGCAGCCGCCCATCAGCGAATCGTAATTGTAGATCTCTTTCCAGTACTCTTCCGCGCCGCCCGGACCGACGCCCATGGCGTGCACATATTCGCACATGAAATACGGACGGTCGTTGAGTTCCTTCACCCGCGCCGTTCCTTCGCCGACTTTGTGCACCTGCGCGGCGGAGGGATACATCTCGCTGCCCACGTCGTAGGCGCGGCGTTTGCTGTGAATCGCGCTCTCGTAGTGAATCGGGATGTCCGTGCGGGCCTTCAGATACGCGTACATGGCGTCCTGGTTGCAGTAGCCGCCGGCTTCGTTGCCCAGACTCCAGAGCACGACGCAGGGATGAAGCTTGTCGCGCTGGAACAGTGCCTTCGCGCGGTCCAGATAGTGCTCCTTCCAGGCCGGATTGTGGCTGATCTGGTTGTAGGACGGCGGGAACTGGGCCGTAAAGGTGCCGTGGGTTTCGATGTCCGCCTCGTCCACCACGTAAATGCCGAGTTCGTCGCAGATCTCGAGCAGATACGGATCCGGCGGGTAATGGCTGGTTCGCACCGTGTCGATATTGAACTCCTTGCAGAGCTTCATGTCCCGTTCGATCTCTTCCGGCGTCATCGTGTAGCCGCCGGTGGGTGTGGAATCGTGATGGTTCACGCCCTTGAACTTGACGCGGCTGCCGTTGATCGTGTACAGGCGGCCGTTGATTTCGATGGTCTTAAAGCCCACGCGGGTGTGGATGCAGGTGCCGCCCGTCTCCACGAACAGATCGTAGAGCTTCGGGTTCTCCGCGGACCATTCCTCCACGTCGAGGCCTTCGAGGACCGCCTTTGCGCGGCCGTCCTTCACCTCGGCCTGGGCCGTCCAGATCACGCCGCCGTCTTCAATGGTGACGTTCACCGGTCCGCCGCCGGGCGCGTTCTTTGCCAGTGCGTCCTGATACAGCTTCGCGGAGACCGTGGCAGTGTACTTCCCGTTCTCCTTCTTTGTCCGGAAGCCGATATCGAAAATGTCCGCCGGATCCGAAACGCGCAGCAGCACGTCGCGGAAGATACCGTTGTTGCGGAACATGTCCTGGGATTCGAGATAGCTGCCGTTGCACCAGCGGTGAACCACGCAGACCATCTCGTTCGTACCCTCTTTGACCAGGGACGTCAGATCGAATTCCGCCGTATTGTGGGCGCCCTCCGCGTAGCCCGCGAACTGTCCGTTGACATAGCAGTCAATGCAGGAGGCCACGCCCAGGAAGGAGATTTCATACCGCTTTGTGAGATCCGACACGTCAAAGGTCGTGCGGTAGATGCCGACGAAATTGTACTCTTCGCCCGGATCCTGCCACACCGGCCCGATCTTGTTGTCGTTTCCCATAATCGTAAAGACCTTGCCGACTTTTTCCTCTTCCGGAATCTTCGGCGGATTGAAGGGAAACTGATAGCGGATGTTGACGTAGAACGGCTTGTCGTAACCGTAAAACTGCCAGCAGCCCGGCACCGGAATCCGGTCCCAGGAAACCTCGTCCGTGTCGAGCACGGCCGGCACCTCCGCCGGCCGCGGATAGAACCGGAAGTCCCAGTCACCGTTTAAGCAGCGTACCTTCGGCGACTGATAGCGCTTCTGCGCGGGGCTGACCGCTTCGGCCGACGTGCGGTCCGGATACGGTATGAAATAGCTGCGCCGCGGCAGACGGTTTTTCGCGAACACGTCAAAATCCCGGTAATTGCTCTTGTCAATGGTATACTTCATGTCCCCCTCCACATCCTGATTGTTAATATTGCACAGTTTCGATGCACCTGTTTTGTGTACTTTCGTTAGGTTTCGCCCTTGTGAAGATGCTTGCGAGCCCGTATAATACAAGAGACCTGAGAGATGCATCCCCCATCGTATCTCTCGTCGTCACTTCCCCTTTATATTTTTATAACCCCTTTGAAAACAACCAACCCCCATTGGTTGTTTTCGCCTTTTTAGGGGTATAAACTGTCGTCCATGGCCGCATTGCGCAAGCCTGCTTGCAGCAATACGGCCATTTTCCATTTTCTTACAGCTTCATCGTCCATCCGTAGGGATCTTCGATCCGGCCCCACTGGATGCCGGTCAGGGTATCGTACAGCTTCTGGGTCAGCTCGCCGGTCTTGTTGCCGTTGATCACGACGACGTCGTCCTTGTAGCGCAGTTCGCCGACCGGGGAAATCACGGCCGCGGTGCCGGTGCCGAATACTTCTTCCAGCGTGCCGTCGTGGCCGGCCTTCATCAGGTCGTCTACCGCCAGGTGTGTCTCGTTGACCTTGTAGCCCCACTCGCGCAGCAGGTGAATCATGGAATCACGGGTGACGCCGGGAAGAACCGTGCCTTCGATGGGCGCGGTGTAGATCTCGCCGGCGATCTTGAACATGATGTCCATTGTGCCGACTTCCTCGACATACTTGCGGTGTTCGCCGACCAGCCACAGAACCTGCGTATAGCCCATCTTCTCGGCCTTCACCTGGCCTAAGATCGAGCCGGCGTAGTTGCCGCCGCACTTCGTGAAGCCGGTGCCGCCCTTGACCGCGCGGACCAGTTCGTCTTCCACCAGGATCTTCACCGGATCCAGACCCGTCGGATAGTAGGCGCCGACCGGGCAGCAGATGACCATGAACTTGTAGGCCGCCGCCATATGCACGCCCAGGAACGCCTCAGTGGCGAACATGAACGGACGGATGTAAAGCGAGGTATCTTTGGCGTGGGGAACCCAGTCCTTCTCCACCTCGACAAGCGCCTTGATGGCGTTTACGAAATCGTCTTCCGGAATCTCGGGCATGCACAGACGTTCATTGGAGCGGTTCATGCGGGCCGCGTTCATGTACGGACGGAACAGCTGGATGTCGCCGCTGGCCGTGCGGTAGGCCTTTAAGCCTTCAAAGGTTTCCTGTGCGTAGTGAAGCGTCACGCAGGCGGGATCCAGTTCGATCGGGCCTTCGGGAACGTTGCGGGCGTCATGCCAGCCCTGCTCCTTGTCCCAGTCGTAAACGAACATGTAGTCCGTCATATACTTGCCGAAGCCCAGATGATTCTCGTCCGGCTTGGTCTTCAGCTGTGCGCGCTCTTCGAAACGAATGTCCATTTTGCGTTCCTCTCTTTCTTTTCCTTCCACTGTATCTGCAAAAAAGTATCTATCATTTCAGGCTCGTCGGGCCAACTGCGCTGTTTTATGTTCTCCGGCGGGTCGAAAGACCATGAATTACTCCGCGGACGGATCCGCTTCCCCGGCGGGAACAGCCAGGGCGATACCCAGCTCCGCCAGCTGCTTTTCGTCGACGCCGGCCGGCGCTTCCGTCATCAGATCGGACGCGTCCTTCACCTTCGGGAAGGCGATGACGTCACGGATCGACTCGGCTCCGGTCATCAGCATCATCATGCGGTCGAGGCCGTAGGCCAGTCCGGCATGCGGCGGAACGCCGTATTTAAACGCAGTCAGAAGGAATCCGAAGCGCTCGTGCGCCTGCTCCTTCGTAAAGCCCAGGGCTTCGAACATCTTCTCCTGGACGTCATCCTGGTGGATTCGCACGGATCCGCCGCCGAGCTCGACGCCGTTTAAGACGATGTCGTAGGCCTTCGCGCGGACGGCCGCCGGATCGGTGAACAGCTTGTCCAGGTCTTCTTCATAGGGCATGGTAAAGGGATGGTGCATCGCCAGGAAGCGTCCCTGTTCGTCAGACCACTCAAACTGCGGGAAATCCGTCACCCACAGGAAATTGAAACGGCTTTCGTCCACCAGCCCCAATTCCTTCGCGAGCTGAATGCGGATGTCGCCGAGCACCTGCCAGACGATCTTGTTTTTATCTGCCGCGAACAGCATCAGGTCGCCGTCCGCCGCGCCCATGGCCGTCTGAATGGCCGCAAGCTCCTCTTCCGACATGAACTTCGCGAAGGAGGACTTCCAGGTGCCGTCCTCCAGCTTTGCGAGCCAGGTCAGTCCGCCGGCGCCGCAGCCTCTCGCATACTCCACGAGCTTGTCCAGCTTCTTGCGTCCCATCGCGCCCTCGCCGGGCACACAGATACCGCGCACACTGCCGCCGTTGGCCACAGCGTTGGAAAAGACGCCGAATCCGCAGTCCTTCACCAGCGAAGAAATGTCCTTCAGCTCCATGCCGAAACGCGTATCCGGCTTGTCGCTGCCGTAGCGGTCCATGGCTTCCTGCCAGGTCATGCGTGGAATCGGCAGGGCGACGTCCACGTCAATCGCTTCCTTGAACACGCGGGCCAGGAGGCGCTCGTTGACGTCGATGACGTCGTCCACGTCGGCGAAGGACAGTTCCATGTCGATCTGCGTAAATTCCGGCTGCCGGTGCGCGCGCAGGTCCTCGTCGCGGAAGCAGCGGGCGATCTGGAAATACCGGTCACAGCCGGATACCATCAGAAGCTGCTTGAACAGCTGCGGCGACTGGGGCAGTGCGTAGAAACTGCCGGGATGAATCCGGGACGGCACCAGATAATCGCGGGCGCCTTCCGGCGTGGATTTCTGAAGGATCGGGGTTTCGATCTCCAGGAAGCCTTCTTCGATCAGGAAATTCCGGACGGAGGTCGTCACGCGGCTGCGGAGCGCGAGGTTGCGCTGCATCACGGGGCGGCGCAGATCCAGATAGCGGTATTTCAGACGAAGCTCGTCTTTGGTGCGGATGTCGTCTTCCACCGGGAACGGCGGCGTTTCCGCCTCGGAAAGAATGACCAGCTGCGTGGCGGCCACTTCCAGTTCGCCGGTCGCCAGGGCCTCGTTCACGGCGCCGCCGCGCTTCTGCAGCGTGCCGACCACGGCGACGACGTATTCGCTGCGCAGCGCCGACGCTTTTTCAAAGCATTCCGTTCCGGATACCGGTTCGTCGAAGACCACCTGCATGATGCCGCTGCGGTCACGAAGATCGATAAAGATCAGACTTCCCAGATTGCGGCGCTTCTGCACCCATCCCATCAGTGTCACCTGCTGTCCTGCCAGGGCGGACGTAACCTCCGCGCACCGGTGGCTCCGGTGAAGTCCGTTCATTGATTCTGCCATTTTATGCCTCCAGGTTCCTTTTTTGATTAACGGTTGAAAAACTCCACGAAATCCGTATAGCCCTGCTCCGCAAGCTGGTCCTTCTGGTATTTCTTGTTTTTGTTCATGCGCACGACGAGGACCGTCTTTCCCTGCTGCCGCAGGGCACGCGCCTGCTCCATGACCTCTGCCACCTTTTCGGCGGGATAGCCTTTTTCGATCAGGAAGGCCGTTTTGTCCCCTGCACCGGGAACGGTAAAGCCCTGCTCTAAAAGCAGCAGAATGATCCGCTCAAAGCCGATGGAAAAACCGCAGGCCGGCACCTTCTGCCCGGTGAACTGACCGACCATTTCGTCGTACCGTCCGCCGCCGCCGCAGCTGCCGCCGAATTCCGGCATGGCCACTTCGAAGATCGTCCCGGTGTAGTAGCTCATGCCCCGCACGAGCGTCGGGTCGAAAACAAGTTCAAAATCCGCCTGCTTCGCCGCTTCCACGGCGGAAGCGATTTCGCAGAGGTTCTGCGCCGCTTCCTCGTGCAGGCCGTCCTTCATCTGCTCCCGCAGCCACGCGATACCGCCGGTCACGTCCCGGTGCGCGGCAAGGCCGTCGAACAGGGACAGGTACGTCGCTACGGACGCCTCTGGATAACCGCGCTCGAGCAGTTCCGCACGCACGCCGTCAAGGCCGATCTTGTCCATCTTGTCCAGGGTGATGAACAGATCCGTGTAATCCTCCTCCGCAAAGCCGCTGTAGGCCGCCATGGCCTTTAACAGGCGGCGCTCGTTGATGCGGATTTCAAACCCCGAAAAGCCGATGCGGCCGAGGGTGGTGGTCGTTGCCAGAATCAGCTCGATTTCCGCTAAGTTGGACGGCTCTCCGAGGATGTCGATGTCACACTGGGTGAACTGGCGGTAGCGGCCGCGCTGCGGACGGTCCGCGCGCCAGACGCTGCCGATCTGCAGCGCCTTGAAGGGGCTCGGCAGCTCGTTGGCGTGATTGGCGTAAAACCGGCACAGCGGAACGGTCAGATCGTAACGCATGCCGTAGTCCACAAGATCCTGCTCGGTTTCGGCGGTGTCGATGTGCAGTTTTTCGCCGCGCTTTAAAATCTTGAAAATCAGTTTTTCATTTTCGCCGCCCTGCTTGTTGCTTAAGTTGGCGATGTTTTCCATGCAGGGGGTTTCGATCGGCGTAAAGCCGAAACTCCGGTACGTATCCTTGATTACGCCGGTGACATAATCCCGCACTTCCATCTCCCGCGGGAGAATATCCTTCATGCCGTTGACCGGCTTTTTGCTTAATGCCATGCGTTCTCCTTTCGCGCAGACGGCGGTCTGCGCCGTCCCATGACGGTCCTCGTCTGTATCCTTATGATTTTACCACAAACCCTTCCCTGTGAACATGAAAATCTTGACGGTTTTGAAGTGCAATAATGCACGCCGGAAGGCGGCATTTGCACGCACTTGCTTTCATTTCCGGCGATGTGCAATTACGCCGGCTTCGCTGCGTGCCTTTTTCTCATCGCGAAAACCGCGGAAACGCTTCGCATTTCCAAACCTATAAAAAAAAGACATGGGGGAATGCGATTACGCACACCCCCATGTATGTAATAAAATGGATGAACGAAGCCTGCGGATTACAGATTCTCCATGACCAGATCCACCATGTCCTGCAGGGTGGAAATGTTTTCAAGATTCTCTTCCGGAAGCGTGATATCGAACTTTTCTTCCACGGCCATCAGCAGCTCGTAGGCATCCAGGCTGTCCAGGCCCAAATCCGCATAGCTGGTGTCCGGTTCGATCTGCGTGTCGCGAGAAAGAGAAAACGTTTCTACTGCCAATGTCTTGATGTTTTCAAAAACCATTGATTCGTCCATAATCTGCTCCTTGCGATGTGTCTGCGGCAAAGCAGTGTGCCGCGCCCCTGTGTCCCATAACACTAACATGCCACAACCCTTGGCATTTGTAAATAGGTTTTTTAGAGCATCCACACTTCCATTTCGCGGGAATCCTCCCGTTCCGCTTCCAAACGCTCGGCTTCCAAACGCTCGGCTTCCAGACGTTCCGCTTCCAGACGCTCGGCTTCCAGACGTTTCTTTTCTTCGGCCCGCTTCTTTGCCGCCGCTTCCGCTGCCTTCTTCTTTGCAGCGGCGTCTGCCGCCGGCTTCTTTGCGGCGGTCTTCGGCTTCTCCTCCGCTGTGCTCTTCTTTGCGGTCTTTGGTTTCTCTTCCGCTGCTTTCGACGCCGGTTTCTTCGCTGCAGGGGCTTTCGCCGCCGGTTTCTTTGCCGCCGCTTTGACGGCCGGCTTCTTCGCCGCAGCCGGCGTTTCGGATTCGGCCGGCACGGACGGGGCTTCCTTCGGAACACAGTCCGGGCGGGATGCAAGGGCCGAAAGCACGCCGCGGAACGCATCGCCCGGCGCGCCCTTTGCCGCATCCGCAAGCAGGGACGGGGTCTTCATCGTCTCCGGCGCGGCAAGCAGTTCACAGAGACCGCCCAGAAGGAACGACAGCTGCATCTGCTCGGCGGCCGAAAGCTGCGAATCCTCCAGGCCAATCCTGTCAAGCCAGCCCCTGCGGATTTCACCGGTCAGAGCCTGCTTTAACGTGTCCGCACCCGCGGCCGCGTACAGCTGCGCAATCTGTCTCTTCCGGGGCAGCGACGTCTTGGTGTCGTCCTTCGCGCTGCGCCGGGACGGTGCGAATACTTCCGCGGCGTCCGCTGTCTGAGCACCGGTGAACAGGTCGTACAGCGCGTCCTGCAGCCGGCGGTCCGCCAGCTCCGTTCGAAGCGCGTCCACGGCCATTTCCGGAATGCTGTTATAATAATAATAGATCATGTTGTGATTGATGCCGGCACGCTTTGCCAGGTCCATGACGCGGACGTCCCCGTAGGGCATCTCCCCCAGGGCATCCCAGAATGCCTGGGCAATTCTTCTGCGCACCGGTACCCGGATTTCATCCTTTCGCGGTCTGCTCATCAGCTGTTTCTCCTTTCAATCTCTGTAATCATATCGACGCGGCGCTGGTGGCGGCCGCCTAAGAATTCCGTCTTCATCCATTCGTCCACGATCATTTTTGCCATCTCCAGGCCGACGACACGTGCGCCGAAGGCAAGCATGTTGGCATCGTTGTGCTGCCGGGACAGCCGGGCGGTATAGGGCTCGGAGCACACGCAGCAGCGGATGCCGTTGACTTTGTTGGCCGCAAGCGCAATGCCCAGTCCCGTTCCGCAGATCACGATGCCGCGGTCCACCTCGCCGGACGCGACGGCATTCGCTACCGTCTCGCCGGCAATGGGATAGTCAAAGCTTTCCGTGCTGTTGGTTCCGTAGTCCACGACGTCGCAATCAAAGGATTCCTCCAGAAACAGCCGGATTTCATTCTTGTACTCTACAGCAGTGTGATCATTGCCGATTCCGATTTTCATCGCTTCCTCCTTTTTTGCTTTCCCCTTTGTCTTCTCTTTATATCTCCGGATTTGTCAGCAGACAGATTCGAAGCGGCTTGTCCTCCTTCGGCACCATTCCGTAATCCCGGGCAATATACGGCGCAGCAGGCATGCCTTCCACCGGCTTGTTATTGCTCATCGGCCCCAGAAGCCGGTTGTGCAGTTCGGAGACAACCGTGATTTCCAAGGCGTTTTCGCCTTCATGCACCAGCCCCGTCAGATCCGCGCGTTTTGTCACCTGATCCGCAAACGGCGCCTCCGCTCCGTTGATTCGGACAGCAAACGTATCGTATACGTCGCCGGCCTCGAGAATCACGCGCTCCCGGTCCTCCGGCGCGCGGTCCAACACGAGTGCCCCCCGGTAGACGCCCTTTCCGGAGAAGAATTCCAGCGACGGATCCATGTGACGCCATGCCGTCAGTTCCTGGGGTCCGTCAAAGGTTCTGCAATACACGGGTTCGGTCTGAAATCCGCTTCGCAGAAAGCTCTTTTCGTCCGGCGTATCTGGTTCGAAGGAATACAGTGCCAGCTCACGGATTTCCACGGTTCCTGCCGTACGAAGCGCAGCGGCCGCCGACGGTTCTTCGCTTTCACCGGTCGGCATTTCATTGCTGTCGATACACAGAACGACCATTTCGTCTTCTTCGATGCGCACGAAGCCGCGCATCCGGCCTTTTCCGGCATAGACGAAATCCAGCGGCGCATACGTCCCGTTCCAGTAATCGAACGCGTACACTTTTCCGTAGCTGTGAATGGTCACCTCGACCTCTCTCGACGAGGATGCCCCCGGCCGCTCGTACAGCGGTTTGACGGTATGCATGTCAGCCGTCCCGGGCCCAAGCATCTGCCCCTCGCGGATCCGGTTGTACCCGTACAGGACCGCCCAGGTGCAGCCGTTGTCGGGATCGCGCCGGAACGCCGTTGCGATATCGGTTCCGCCGGAAACAGCAACCCGCGGCCGTACGCCGCAGGCCGAAAGCGCGGTGGGCACTTCCGAAAGGTCTGCCACCCGCATGACGTTTTCCGCCGGGGAATACCACAGCCAGTCCCGCTTGTCGAGCCAGGCCCGCGCGCCGGCTTCGGTGCGGCATTCAAAGAAATACATGGCCTCTTTCGGCGCCGGACCGACCAGGATCACCGGCAGTCCGTGCGCCGCCAGTGCCAGAATCCGGCCCATGGCGTGTTCAGACATGCGTTCCTGCGGCGGAACGACAAGCGCCCGGTAACCGGCGCCGGGCCGGTCCAACTGGGCTTCCGACACGTCGGCCGCCGGCAGATCCAGCAGATGCTCGGATACGAAATCGTAACTGTATCCGGCATTCTGCAGCGCGCCGTCGTCCGGATAGTTCAGGAATTCCGGACCGATGCCGTCGTTTAAATAGCTTTGGCGGAAAACGGCACAGTCGATGCGCGCGTGACCGCGGAAAACCATGTTCAGGCGGCTGACCGCATCCAGCACGCCGCGGGCGTGGGCGCGGTCCGGCGTGCGGTTCCATTCGTTGGAAACGTATCGGGCAAACCCGTCGTATCCCGGCCAGACACCCATGGTATTCAGGAGATTGTCCGGATGATTCCCAGTGCAGCGTCCGGAATAGGAAGCGCCGTGAAGCACCTGGGCGTTCATCCCGGAAATCAGGCTGCGCTTTACCCACCACATCAGGTCCTCGTAGCCCTGTCCGTAGTCATGCATGAACTCCGCGGCGCACTCGAAGGAATAACGCTTCTTGCGTCCTAAGTGCGCGGCGCCGGCCATCAGCCGCTGCCCGTCAAGCTGCTGGCGTCCCAGAGCCTCGTTTTCCGGGATCCCGACATACAGTCCGCAGCGCTCTTCCTCAATGGGTTTGTTGTAGGCGACCTGATAGCGGATCGTCTTGCCGAACCGCTCCGCCATTTTTTCCAGCTTCGCAAGATGCTCCTCGCAGTACAGCTGTGTCAGCACCTCCTTGTAATCATTGTTGATCTGCTCGGCGTAATGCGCCGGGACAGAGGCATATGCCGGCGCATCCGGCGCCGGATACGTGCGGGGCTCGCCAAGAAACGGCAGATAGGGCGTCAGGTCGTAATACCGCCGCGCACGGAACTCCGCAAACAGATTCGGCGTCCAGTCCATGCTGACCTCAAACTCCAGCGAGTCGCAGAACAGCGATTCCAACGCGTCGTATCTGTGGGCGGAAAGCAGCGGCTCCCAGTAATCCGCCATGGCCTTTGCACCGGCAGCGCTGTAGTGATCGATGACGTAGGTCTGTCTGGCGTTGATTTTCTGGATGGCCGGCTGTTCCCAGAACGCGAAAAGAACCCACTGCTGTTCTTTGCTTCCCGGGACGTCCCAGGTCACTTCCGCTTCGCCGCAGTCGGTCGTTCGGACGTTCGGCGAAAGATCCACGTAGCTGTCGAACACCAGCGGCAGGCGGTTTTCCCGCTCACCGAAGGGCAGTTTTTCGACGGTGCCGGCCTGCGCGGCCAGTTCCGGATCCGAACAGTCCAGACGATACCCCATCACGGCCGCCAGTACGGGCTCGCCTTCATCATGCTTTTTCCGGCGTTCCGGAAGCGGCCCGGCGTAATGCGTTCCGCCCTCCAGCGTCAGGCTTCCGTACGTCATCTCCCAAAGAATCCCGGGGCTGTCCGCACCCGCGAGCGCCGGCGAAGCCAGCGGCCATCCCGGACCGGCAGCGAGATCCATCGACATGCCCAGCTTCCCGGTCTCATCGTTCATGACGTCGATCATCCGGTCCCATGCCGGTGTCCCCCAGCCGTCATCCGACTGAAGGATCTGCGGCGGCACCATCTGCAGCACCACCACTTCGATGCCGCCGAAGCCGCGCTCGTACAGGTTTCGGATTTCAAGGCGGAGATCCTCCTCGTCCATCGCTGCTGCCGGTACCCAGAAGCGCACCTTCGGCCGCATTTCCATGGGTATTGAATTCATGTCCCTCATCGTATTCCCCCTTAAAACGAAAATGAGAAAAACAAAAGCAGCCTTTGCGGGGCTGCTTTTATTATAAAGATTCTATAAAGCCGTTGCAATTGCCTCCGGATGAAAATGCGATTACATTTCGCATTTTCCGGGGCCGATGTCGGCAGTGCGTCCGTCGGGCAGAATGACACGGGCGCGGACGTTTGCAGGCACCGCAAACGTATAGCGGACGTCATCGCCGTCGTATGTCCAGCCGCTTTCAATCCGTCCGAAGGGAGAATCGTATGCGGCGGACGCAAAAGAAAGAAGCGGATCGGGATGCGGCGCGATGACCACCGGCGCCTCTTCGCGGGCCGCCGAAACGCGGATGCCGCACACGCCGGAAATCAGCCACCCGGCAATGCTTCCGTAGGAATAGTGATTCAGCGAATCGTGAACCGTGCCGTCTTCCCGGATGCCGTCCCAGGTTTCCCAGACCGTCGTCGCGCCTTTCCTGATTTCATACAGCCAGCCCGGGCAGGTGTCCTGCAGAAGGACGCGGTACGCGGTGCGGACATAGCCGTGATCCGCCAGCACCGGACACAGATGCGGCGTCGACAGGAAGCCGGTGTTCAGGTGGAAATCCAGTTCCTCCACGAGCGCCGCCAGATCCGCGGCCGCGCGGGCGGCGTCAGCTTCATCCATCAGGCCGAAGGCCAGCGGGCGGATATAGTCCGCTTCTTTTTCGGACGTAATCACACCGTCTTCCGTCGTGATGCGGCGCAGCGCGATCCGCGCCTTCTCGGCCGTATCCGCGTAGCGGGCGGCGTCTTCATCCTTTCCGAGGACGGAAGCGATCTCTGAAAGCATCCGGCCACTGTAGGCAAAGTAGGCCGTCGCCACCGGGTAGTTGGACTGGGCCATGGCCATCTGGGAATTCGTGCCCGGCTCGCACCACTCGCCGTAATCGATGCCCGCGGTGACGGTGTACTCCCGGTACGGATCATCCGCATCCATCGGCACGCGCGGATCGTCCTGCTTTGCGCGCTCCGTCAGATAGGCGTACCAGCGCTGCATCAGTTCATAATTCTCTTCTAATATCCGTGTATCCCCGGTGCGCTGCCAGATCGCGTAAGGGATCAGAATGACGGCATCGCCCCAGCCGGTCGAACCCGACAGCATCTGGGAGAAAAAGTTGGGATTGTTGTTGCGCGGCGCGATGTTCATCACCTTGCCGTCGGGCTGCTGCAGAAGGCGCACCTCCCCCAGCCATTTGCGGTAGACCGAGGCGCAGTCCATCAGGGAAAGCCCGGTTTCCACAAAAAGTCCGGCATCTCCGGTCCAGCCGGCGCGCTCCCGGGTGGGACAGTCGGTCGGAATGTCGCAGAAGTTGCCCTTCATGCTCCAGAGCGCGTTGGAAAACAGCTGATTTACATCCGCATTGCCGCAGGCAAAGAATGCGGTTTCGTCCATGTCGGAATAGACGGCGATGGCCGTAAAGGCTGCGTCCGCGGCGGTAAGATCGATGTCAGTCTCCACCAGCGCGTAGCGGAAGCCCCAGATGGAGAACGTGGTTTTGTAATGATTCTCACCTTCCCGGCAGATGAACGTTACCTTCTGGTCGACGCCGCCCTCTTTGTGACGATTGCGGTCCTGGAAATTCTCCTGGGTGAAGTTTCCGTTTTCGTCCAAGGTTTCACCGTGCCAGAGGGTCAGCACGTCGCCTTCATGGGCGTTCAGGGTAAATTCCACGTAACCGGCCAGGTTCTGACCGAAGTCGATGACGGTTTTTCCATCCGGTGTCGTGATCAGGGTTCCGGCAAAGCGTTCTTTTTCCCGGATCGGAACCTCGTTCGTGCAGAACAGCGGCTTTTTCGGGTCTTCCGCCACAAGAACACCGTGCCAGCTCATGCGCTCTTTGCCACTGGCCCGGAACGGCGCGTCGATCCGGGCATCATAGGTTTCGCCCATCATCAGGTCGTTGGTGCGCAGCGGACCGTCCTGAGTCGCTTCCCAACTGCCGTCGGTCACGGCAAGAATCTTCCCGCCGGCTTTCACCTGGGCCAATAATGCGATATCTTCCCCGTACAGGTTGCGCTCGCCGTCCGTTCCGGAGCAGCCGCGATACCAGCCGTCGCCGACCTGCACCAGGAGCTCGTTTTCGCCCTCGCGCAGCAGTCCGGAAATATCGTAGGTCTGGTACGGCACATGATAATCATAGTTTCCGGTTCCGGGCGTGAGCACGTCCTCTCCCACCCGCTGCCCGTTCAGCCAGGCTTCATAGAGGCCGTGGGCCGTGATGTAAAGACGCGCGTCCCCGGCAGCATCTGCAGGCAGCACAAACGTCTTTCGAAGCCAGCTGGCCGGCCGGTGCGGACCGTAATCCGGTTTATCCGCGGAAGGCATCAAAGAAGCTGCCCCGTTTGGAAGATCCTTGGGCAGAGACGCTTTGACATCCGCCGGAAGATCCTCAGCCAGATGCGCATAGGGACTCTCAGCACTCCCCTCTTCCGGAGAACCGTCTTCCTTCACCGCATCTGTTTCATCCGTGCAGAAAACGCTGGCACCATCGGCGGTGTGCTCCGGGTCAATCCACTGCGCTTTCCAGTCGGACGGATCAAGCAGCCCCATCTCAAACCAGGCTTTACTCCAGGGGCCTGCCACGCCGTTCTCGTCAGTCAGACGCACACTCCAGGCAACACGCTGAGCGGAGTGCAACGGAACAGACAGGACCGCCGCCATTTCCGAAGTTTCCGCCGACATGTGAGCAATTTCGATTCCATCACTCTCGGCCCGCAGCTCATATGCCGTCTGGCCCAGCCCGTCTTCGCAGCGCCAGGTCAGACGGGGATTTTGCAGGTCAATGCCAAGCGGGTTTTTCAGATTCTCCGTACGAAGATTGACAGCGATCATAATGCCTCCTTTTTCAGTCATTTGTTATTGCCGTGGTTTTCTTGCGAAATCTAATGCATTGTGATGGTCTTCTGTGAAGTGATGCTCTCTTAATATAAACATGCCAATGTGAATTGCGAGATTAAATATTCGGGATTGCGATCGCATTTTCACGCTCATTCGAAATCGCTTGCCTGATCATCCTGCTATAGGCCAAAAGCATGAAAGCAGGCAGGGGATTCTGCGGGAAAGCCTTTACACCCAGGGTGTCTCCCACTGATACTTCTCCATCACGACACAGCCGTCCTCGTCAAATTCCACGCCATCTTCCTTCAGCAGCCGCACCTGCTCATTTTCGCCGCCGAACGCAAACGCCGGCGACACGCGGCCGTCCTTCGTTACGACACGGTAACAGGGAATATCCTCCGGATCCGGATTGACGTGCAGGGCATAGCCTACCACCCGGGCCCAGCGCCTGTTGCCGGCGAGAGCTGCGATTTGGCCGTAGGTGGCCACACGGCCCTGGGGGATCTGTTTTACCGCTTCGTATATTTTTTCAAATGTATTTCCCATATTTTGACTCAGTCGCCAAACGCACTGATCCGCGCATGGCTCGTTACTTCACAAAAAAGCGGATGGACAGTTTTTTCCTGCCCATCCGCTTTCGTCCTTTACTGCACCTGTTTCGACTCCTTCGTGTACTGCATCAGCTCCAGGCGGTTGCCGTCGGGATCCACCAGCCAGAACTGGTAGGCGCCGTCGCCGCCAAGGCGGATCTCGGTGTCCGGTGTCAGGCCGTTGGCCTTCACCGCGTCCCAGGCCGCGTGGATATCTTCCACCTCGATGCAGATGTGCTGGTAGCCGATCGCATCGGAAAGATCTTTATCCTCGCCCTTCTGCTGCCCGTTCACGTAGAACAGCTCGATGAACTGGTGCGGCGCCACTTCGATGTAGTCGATCCACGGCGCGTCGCCCATCATCTTCATGCCCATCAGCATCCGCTGATCCACGTTGGGATTGCGCTCCATGGCCGCCGCCAGATCGCCCATCGTCAGGCGGTCCACATGCTTAAAGCCCAGGCCGGTGGTGTAGTAGTTGAGCATGTTCATGCCTTCCTTCACCTGGAACGCCACCTGTGTGATGTGGCTGACCTTCGCAAGCACGTTCCGGCCGGGTTCGTCGGGCAGGTTCACGCGCGGGGTCTTCGAATACTCGGTAAACTGTACTTCGTTTCCGTCGGGATCGAAAACTTTGATCTCGCGGGAGCCGTCGATTGTCGGATGGATGTCCTCGGCCAGTTCGACGCCGCCTTCGACGAGGGCCTCGCGGATCGCCTCGATGGAATCGACCTCGAAGTTCATCTTGGTGTAGCCGTAGTTCGCCCAACGGTCTTCGATCACACGCTCCCGGCCCGGCACGGGATAGAACATCTCCACGAACTGCCCGTCCGCCAGTTTAAAGTAGGTCAGCCAGTTGCCTTCGAGCATCTCCTTCGGCATCTGCAGAATCTTACGGAAGAAGTCAGGGGTCTTCTCCGGAAGGTTGTCGGGGTCCAGTTCAAGTGCTTCCGGCGGAATGATCGCTTTCCACTTCAAAGTGAAATGCTCCTTTAAGCCGAGCACGTCGCGGTAGAAGTGAATCATCGCGTCCGCGTTCTTCATGTTGAACGACGTGTGGGCCAGGTTCTTCGCGCCCACGGGCTTCTGGGGCAGCGGCGCCGGGCGCTCACAGGTGGAGCTGATCTCGGTAAATCCGCCCTCTTCGCCCTGGTTTAAGATGCCGGTCAGCACGTCGAGCACATGGGCTGCCATTTCCTTGGACGCGCGCGGGCTGCGGCCTTCGAAAGCAGCCGCAGCCAGATCGGAGGGGCCGATGCCGCGGGAATTCTCACTGTAGGGCGTAAACTGCCACAGGGTCATCGGCTTGGGCGCGTTACGCGGATCCATGCCGTTGGGCAGAAATCTGACCTCGCCGCCGAACTGGTTCGGATCCGTCATGTACAGAATGCCCTTCGTGCCGTAGATGGCGAAATAGGCTTCGTCCATCCCGTAGCTATCCGAATCGATATGCAGTGTGCCGGTTACACCGTTTTCAAGCTGAATGACGGCATTGACCTGGCTTTCGTTGGGCGTATCCATCATCTTGCCGAAATCCGGGCTCATCGGGAAGATGTTCCTGTGCTGTGGATAGGGGTGGC
The DNA here is from genome assembly GCA_045545575.1 of Shuttleworthella sp. Lineage (GTDB taxonomy): Bacteria > Bacillota > Clostridia > Lachnospirales > Lachnospiraceae > Shuttleworthia. Next base: position 23,602 of record JAZQBE010000055.1, on the reverse strand, counting down.
CGATGATGCCGCCAACCTTCGCAACCGGTCCGAGCAGGCTGACGAGCGCCGTCATGTAATAGACCGCGTAATCGTACAGAATGCCGCCGCCCGGCTGGCGCAGGAACGAGAAGATGCTCAACAGAATATCATTGTTGCGCGTGACGGACATCGCAAAGGAGTGGATTTCTCCTAAGATGCCGTCGTCGATCGCCTTCCGTCCGGCCTGAAGGGCACTGCCGAGGAAGGTGTCCGGCGCGCTGCCCAGAAGCAGCCCTTTTTCATCGGCCAGCGCCACCAGCTCTGCCGCCTTTTCGGGGCTGTCCGTGATGGTCTTCTCCGTATAGACATGCTTGCCGGCCAGAAGGGCCTGCTTGATCAGATCATAGTGGGTCCAGGCCGGCGTTAAAACCACAACCAGTTCGATCTGGGGATCCGCCAGCAGCTCCTCGTTCGAAGCGTAGGCGTGAATGCCGAACTGTTCCGCACGCTTCTTCGCGGATTCGGCGCCCTTGCTGGAGATGCCGACGACTACCAGATTGTCGAACACCCCCGTCATGTTTTTGAGATAAATCTCGCTGATGGCGCCCGCGCCGATGACGCCGACTTTCATTTTGTCACTTCCCATAATGCCTGTCTCCTTTCCCTTCCGCGTCCGTCATGACGCAGTTTCAAGTTGTCTGACCAAAATTGTAGCATTGATCCTTTCCCGGCGCAATGCACAATCACGACATTCGAAGTCGATTTCATTCTCTAAATACGACAACTGTTCCGGCGCCGTCTGTCTGAACCGCACGCATCCGAAGGTTCAAGCATATCCGGCTCCGGTAAACTCTGCGTAAATAAAGGAAAGGGCGGACAGCCAAAAGCTGCCCGCCCCGGGTGAGGTATGATCTGTTCAGTTTCAATGGTTCTTCGTCGCGAGAACGGCCATCCACTCTTTTCCGGGCAGATATACGCGATAGGTGCTCTGACCCATGTATCCGCCGGCGCCCTTCGAGCCCTTCGCATCCGTCGCCACGACGGTGCGGGTCATGTTCCAGGTATCGATCACCTCGACGGTATAGGTTCCATCCTCCGGCAGGGGCGCATCGAAGAAGCCGAAGCAGTTGTTGTCCAGATAGAACAGGTAAGCTTCCTCTCCCACATGGCCGGCATAGTCGGATTCCTGATCCAAATGACGGGTCAGCTCCGTGACATCCATGTTCATGATATTCTCAATGAACGGCCGCATGCCGTCCGGCGCCATCGAAAGCATCTGTTCCTTGCTTTCGGAATCCCGCATGGCCTCGATCATATTGCCGAGACCCATTCCGAGCGGCTCGATCGCGCCGGGAAGGCTCTCCGTGATTTCGCGCAGGAAGCGGATGCGCGCCGGGCTTTCGCCCACAAGTTTTCCGCCTCTTGCCCACCAGACCACTTCGTCCTCGCCGGGCAGGAAGGTCTCGCCGTGGGTGCAGTGTCCGCCGGTCGCCGTCACCTTCCAGAAGCGGCGGGTCATTTCCGGTCCGGAGATGCAGCCCCAGGTCTGTTCCAGATTGCCTTCATAGCAGCACTCGTCAAAGCAGACGGGCTTGCCGTATTTTTTCTTCAGTTCCGGAACCATGTTCAGCGTGCGGCCCTGGACAGACGCATGCGTGATATGCGCTCTTCCCGCATCGTAAATCGGGAAGCAGTTGTGGTTGCCCGTCAGGTGATGCGCCGGGTCGTCCGCGGCGATCTTCTCCTCGAACGCGTACCAGTCTTCCAGCTTCTTCGCGAAGCACAGGTCATACTCGTTGGCCAGCGACCACCAGACGTTCGGAAACGCGGACAGACGGCGGAGCAGGTAGTCCAGATAGGTCAGGTTGTCCTCGAGGGGCATCACGGAGAATCCCCACCGGTCATAGGGATGGAACAGAATCAGATCCACCTCGATGCCCAGATCCTGCAGTTCCTTCATCCGGCCTTCAAAGGCATCCCAGAATTCGAAATCCGGATGATTCACGTCCCACTTCGGCGCGGTCTCCGGTGTCAGCTTCGAGCTCGGTCCGGCCACTTTCATCGTTTCCGGGCGGACGTAGGGACGCTGCGCGTCCGGGCGGAACGCGTAATGGTCGGGATCGTTGAAGTTGTAAATATAGTGCTTCGGGAACACGCACATCCGCACCTTGTTGAAGGGATTGGCCGCCAGCGTGGCGATGGTTTCGTCCACGAGCTCCTTCGACTGATGTGCCAGGGCGTACACCGTCGTGCCGAAGCCGTGGAAATCCGTGCCGTCCGCATAGTACAGCGCCGTCCCCTTTGCGCGGACCGGACCGTGATGTCCTTCCGCGGCGGGCTCGACTTCGAGCGTACCCTCGTCTGTGACCACTCCTGTCACCTTCCAGGTATAGATGCCCGGCTGCTCCGGGAGAAACCGCAGCTTATAGGTGCCGTTTCCGGCATAGAAGCCTTTGACGTTTTTCGTGCCGTCCGGACCGGCAATCTCCGCCTTCAGATCGACGTAGACGTGCGATCCCTCCGGCGCGGGCGCGTTCCAGCAAAGTTCAACGGTTTCATACTGTCTTGCCATTGGTGAACTCCTTTCCATCGGTTCATAATCGTTTTTATATCATCTGATTCGAATTCTTTGAATTATTACCGGAGGACCGCCTGCACCGCGTTCTTCCAGATGCCGCGTTTTCTTTCGCGAAGCGCCGCGTCCATCCGGGGCTCGTACACCTGATAGTTCTGTCCGCCGAACAGACTGCCCTCGTCATAGATTCCGGCACGGATGCCGGCCAGCCAGGCCGCGCCCATCGCGGACAGCTCTTCGTGCGGCGGGACGCAGATCCGGATACCGGCCATGTCGGCCTGGAACTGCATCAGCCAGGCGTTTCTTGTCGGGCCGCCATCGACGCGCAGCTCGCTCGGCGCGATGCGCTCTAAAATGTCCGTAATCTGCATCGCGATGCTTTCGGTCGCGGCCTTCGCGATCTCCGCACGGCCGGTCGTCCGGGACATGTTCGAAAGCGACGCGCGCGCATCGGGCGCCCACCAGGGGGCGGACAGGCCGGTAAAGGCCGGCACGAGGACGGCTTCATCCTCCGGATTCGCGCTGCGCACCAGCGGCTCGAGCTCCGAGACGCTGTCGATCAGGTGCACGTCATTTTTCAGCCAGCTGATCACGGCGCCCGTGTAGTTGATGTTGCCTTCCACACAATAGGCCGTCTTCCCGTTCACCCGGTAGGCGACGCAGGCAGACAGGCCGTCGATGCGGCGGATCTCTTCGCCGCTGTTGCACATGATCGAGGATCCCGTGCCGTAGGTCGTCTTCGTCATGCCGGGCCGGTGGCACCCGTGGCCGAACAGGGCAGCGTGGCTGTCACCGAGCGCGGCGAAGACCTCGGCCGGCGTCTTCAGGACGCCATCGAAATCCGTTTGGCCGAAATCCGAATCGGAGTCGAGAATCGCCGGCAGCATCGCCCGGTCGATACCGAAGGCCTCACAGATGCCGGGATCCCAGTCCAGCGCGGAAAGATTCATCAGCTGAGTGCGGGACGCGTTGCTGGCGTCCGTTCCGAAGCAGGCCCCTTTTGTCATGCGGTAAATCAGGTAGCTGTCTACGGTTCCCAGATGCAGGTTCATCGCGGCGGGATCCATTCCCTTCGCCTTGAAATCCCGCAGCAGCCAGGCCATCTTCGCCGCCGGGTAAAAGGGCGACAGCTCCAGCCCGGTCCGGCCGAGAATCTCTTTGGCCATCAGCTCGAGTTCCTTCGCGATGTCCGCCGCGCGGCCGCACTGCCAGACGATCGCGGGCGCTGCCGGCTCGCCGTCGGCGCCCCAGGCGACCGTCGTTTCCCGCTGATTGGAAATGCCGACGGCCGCGATGCGGTTTTCGCCGTTTAAATCATATTTCTGAACCAGTTCCCGCAGCGCGTCGAGAATGTTGTTCCAGACCTGCGCCATGTCATGGGACACCCAGCCGAGATCGTTGACGATCTGGTCGTGGGCCCGGTCGACGCGGTCCGCGATCGCGCCGGTTTCGTCAAACAGGACCAGTTTGGTTCCCTGTGTGCTCTGATCAATGCCAAGGACGTATTCCATTGGTTTGACCTCCCCTTTATATGTCGGATTCACGTTCCGGTTTTACGCTTAGGCCAGCGCTTCCTTTACGCGGCGGGCGATGCCGGCGGCGTCCATGCCATAGTGTGCAAAGATCTCGGTATTCTCGCCGGCGACGATGTGTCCGTCCGGCAGCGCGATCTGCAGCATCTTCTTCGGCATGTTTTCGCACAGTGTCTGCGCGCAGAGGCTGCCGAGGCCGCCGTGGGGCGCATGCTCTTCGATGGAGACAACCAGCCTGACGTCGGCGGCTTCTTCGAGCAGGCCCTTTGCGTCAAAGGGCTTTAAGCAGTACATGTCCAGCACGCCGGCGGAAATGCCGTCTTCGGCCAGCAGCTTCGCGGCGGCCGCGGCGTTCGGTACCATATCGCCGCAGGCGACGAGCAGAACGTCGGTGCCGTGGGATACACGGACGGCTTCGTCAAATGTGAACGCCGTTCCGTTTTCCGTGCCGAAGGTTTCATCGTATACGTCCGGCGTCGCGGAACGGCTGACGCGCACGTATGCCGGCTTTTCATCTTCCACCAGTGCTTCCATCAGCGCCCGGGTTTCATACTGGTCGCTGGGCAGGTAGACACGCATGTCCGGCAGGGCGGCCATCGCCGCGATGTCCTGGCAGCTGTGATGCGTCATGCCTAAGGCGCCGTAGCTGACGCCGCCGCTGATGCCGATCAGCTTCACGTTCGATCCGGTATAGGCCACGTCCACCTTCGCCTGCTCATAGCTGCGGGTGGAAAGGAAGCAGGCCGGCGACGCGGCGTAGGCTTTCTTCCCGCAGGCCGCCATGCCGGCGGCGACGGACACAAGGTTCTGCTCCGCGATGCCCATCTCCACGAACTGCTTCGGGTATTCCTTCGCAAAGGGCGCGAGCGAGGCGGATCCGCGGGAATCCGAGCAGAGCACCGTGATGTCGCGGTCGTCCTTTGCCTTTTCCATCAAGACTTCACAGATCACCTGTCGATTTGACTTTCCCATGATTTATTCCTCCTCCGCAAGCGCGGCATCCAGCTCTGCCAGTGCCTGGTGATACTGTTCCTCATTCATCACGCCGTGATGCCATCCGGCAACGTCCTCCATGTAGGAAACGTCCTTGCCCTTTATGGTATGGGCGATCACTGCGGTGGGTTTGCCCTTGAAGCGTTTGGCCTCTTCGTAGGCAAAGGTCAGGGCTTCCACGTCGTTTCCGTCGGAAACCTCGATCACGTTCCAGCCGAAGCTTTCGAATTTCTCGCGCATGTCGGCGGAGTTCATCACGTCCTTCGTGTGGCCGGAAATCTGCAGGCCGTTTAAGTCGACCGTCGCGCAGAGGTTGTCCAGCTTGTAATGGCCGGCTGCCATCATGGCTTCATAATTGGAACCCTCGGCCATTTCGCCGTCGCCGCAGACAACGTAGACGCGGTAATCCTTTTCATCCGCCTTGCCGGCCAAAGCCATGCCGACGCCCACGGAAAGGCCGTGGCCTAAGGAGCCGCCGTTGACTTCAATGCCCGGCACGTCCGTATTCGGATGGCCGATGTAGCGGGAACCGTACTGCGAGAAGGTCTCGATCAGCTCCTGCTTGTCAAAATAGCCCTTGTCGCCGAGCACGACGTAGAGCGCGTCTGCGCAGTGGCCCTTGCTTAAGATGAAGCGGTCGCGCTCCGGGTCGTTTTTCCGGTCCGCGGATACGTTCATGATCCGGTCGTAGAGCACGGTCAGGATCTCCATCACGCTCATGTCGCCGCCCACGTGGCCGGCTGCCGAGCGCCACATCATCTCGATGACGTCCTTCTTGCGGGACAGGGAAAGTCTTCTTAACTCGTTCATGATTCTCACCTTCTTATTTCGAATATCATTCTGGTTTTCGCACTTCGGACGTCCGGAGTTTTCAGACGGCGCCGTGGATCGTGTCGATCACTTCCTGCTCGATGTCGTCGTACAGGTCCGGCTTGACGCCGATGTACTTGCAGGCCTCGTACAGCACCGGAACGACGTCCTGATGGATGCCGACGCAGTGATGGATGTAGGGACCTTCCACGATCTTCGCTTCCAGGCGCTTCCAGTTCTCCACTTCCACCCAGACGTAGGTGCCCTTCGTGAAGGGGCCTTCCACGCCCTTCGCGTGGCCTAAGAGCAGGCTGTATTCGCCGCCGTCGCCGTCGAAGCGGCACAGGGTCATGTCGCCGTGCTTCGCTTCCGCTTCCACCGCGCCCGGATGATCAAAGGCCAGCGGGTAGGCGATGGACGGTTTCTTTGCCAGGCAGGACAGCGGCCACGGACCGCAGTGCTGCAGCAGCTCGCCGTTGTCGTTGAACGGATGACGGACCGTCCAGTCTGCGAAGAAGGTGCGGGTCTCGCCCATACCGGCAGCTTCGGCCATCAGCGCGGTCACGGCGCCGTGGATATCGGTCTCGCAGACCACCGGGAAGCCTTCCTCGTTCAAAAGGGAGTTCGCCGCGCAGGGCATGATGCCGATCTCGGTCTGCAGGGCGTTCCAGCACTGGATCGCGCCGGCCGTGCAGCCGTACTTGTCAGCCAGACGGCGGATCGCCACCTTTAATGCCGCGACGGTTTCGAGCTGCTCGTCGCTGACCTTGATTTCAAAGTTCTCGCGGCAGTAGGCAACCACCTTCGCCACTTCGGTGCCTTCGGCCTTCGCGGCCTTCAGTTCTTCCGTCACCTCGGAAAGCGGAACGGGGGCCAGCTGGATGTTGAATTTCTCCAGGAGCTCGCCTTCGTTGCACATCGTGGACCAGAAGTCGAAGGGGCGCGGGCCCATCTGGAGGATGCGGATGCCGCGGAACGCTTTGACCACGTTGCACACTGCGATGAATCGGCGCACGCCGGCTTCGAATTCCGGATCGTCTAAATTGCAGTTGGTCAGATAGGTGAACGGCACACCAAAGCGGCGCAGCACCTTGCCGGTGGCAAACAGGCCGCACTGGCTGTCGCGAAGGCGGATGCCGTTTTCATCCGGGCACTCGTCCCGCGGGCCCCACAGGAGCACCGGCAGATTCATGCGCTTTGCCAGACGTGCGACTTCGTATTCGGTGCCGAAGTTCGTGTGCGGGAAGAACAGGCCGTCCACACCGGCGGCTTTGAATTTCTCCGCGATCTTCAGTTCGTCTTCCTCATGATGAAGAAGTCCGTCTGCGGAAATGTCGTCGATGTCGACGTACTCGATGCCCATCTCGGTCAGCTTTTTGCGGGTGAGGTTTGCGAACTCCACCGCGGCCGGCGCGGAGAAGATGCTTCTGCGGGTCGGTGCGAATCCTAAAACGATGCGGTCTTTTGCCATTTTGATTTCCCCCTGTCTGTTTTAAATCTGTGTTCCATCCGGTTTCAGATGTCGTTCTTTGCTCTGTGAAAGCCGCTGCCGGAAACCTGCGGCCTTCGATACTGCTACTCTACGCCCGGCAGAACTAAATTAGAAGATGAAATTCAGCGAAAGACTTGAATATTCTTACTAAATTTACTAAAGTATAGCTTGGAAATGCGAAGCATTTCAGCGGTTTTCGCGAAGCAAAAAACGCACGCAGCGAAGCTGCGAAAGCTATAACGAGAAACCGCGAAGCGGTTTCGAGTCTATTGAAACGCGAAGCATTTCAGCGGTTTTCGCGAAGCGAAAAACGCACGCAGCGAAGCTGCGAAAGCTATAACGAGAAACCGCGAAGAAAAAACGCCCGGCAGCCAAATACCGCCCCGACGCGGGCAGAATGCCCGCGGGAAAACCCGAAATGACCGGTTTCTGGCCCAGACGGCCGTGGCAGCCATTTGGAAGCTTGACGCGGGCAGAATGCCAGCGGGGAAGCCCGAAATGACCGGCACACGCCACAGTTGGCCGGCACCCGCCAAATAAAAGCTTTCCGCGGGCAGAATGCCCGCGGGGAAGCCTGAAATGACCGCACGCAAAGGAGCCCCCATGACCATCACCGCAAAAGAACTGGCCGAGCATCTGCATCTGTCTCCGGCCGCCGTCTCCATCGCCTTAAACGGCAAGCCCGGCGTCAGCGCCGCCACGCGGAAGAAGGTTCTTGCCGCCGCGAAGGAGCTGGGCTATGATTTTTCCCGCATCGAGGAGAAGAACGCCGCATCCCGGCGCGGCGGCTGGAAGGACGCGGACAGCGGTACTCTTTCCGGCACCATCTATCTGGTCATCTACCGCCGCAGCGGCGCCGTCGTCACCGATACCCCCTTCTTCTCGCAGCTGTCGGAGGGCATCAACGCCGCCTGCCGCCGGCACGGGCTGTACCTGAACGTGTACTATGCCTACGACGGCGAGGATCTTGAATCCCGGCTGGCCGACTGGAAACGCGCCGGCTGCCTGGGGCTGCTGCTTCTGGGCACGGAAATGCAGGAAACCGCGTTCCGCCCCTTCGCGGAAAGCCGGCTGCCGGTCGTGCTGATCGACAACGATTTCGAAAATCTTGCCGTTGACAGCATCCAGATCAACAACCTGCAGGGCGCGTACGTTGCAACGAAATACCTGATCTCGCGCCGCCACAAACAGCCCGGCTATCTGCGTTCCTCCTTCGACATTCACAACTTCCGCGAACGCGCCGATGGCTTCTACCGGGCGCTGCGCGAAGCCGGCATGTCGACCTCCCGGTCCGTCGTCCACCGGCTGACTCCGTCCATCGAAGGCGCCTATACGGATATGAAAGAACTGCTTGAAAACAACGATGACCTGGCCGATTGCTACTTCGCGGACAACGACCTGATCGCCGCCGGCGCCGTGCGCGCGTTGAAGGATGCCGGTCATCGGATTCCCGAAGACATCGCCGTAATCGGCTTTGACAACATGCCCGTGGCGTCGTACTTAGAGCCGCCGCTGGCGACCATCCACGTGCCGAAGCAGTACATGGGCGAAGCCGCCGTCCACCGGCTGGTGCAGGTCATCGAGGAAATCAAAGAAAAGAACCACGTGCCGACGAAGATCGAAATCGGCACGAAACTCATTAAGCGAAAGAGCGTATGAGTCAAAGGCGACTGACCCTTTTGACTCAGGAAAGGATCCCAACCCATGTCCATGCCTGAAATCTACGGAACCTTAGGCCCGGCCTGTTCCGATCAGAAAACCCTGACCGAGATGTTTTCCGCCGGCATGACCGGCATGCGTTTAAACATGTCGCACACGAGTCTGGCGGAAAGCGCCGCGCTCATCGATACGTTTCATGCCGCCGCAAAGACCGCCGGCGTCACACCGCAGCTGCTGATTGACCTGCAGGGTCCGGAACTGCGCATCGGCGGGCTGACAGAACCGCGCGTTCTGGAAGCCGGAACCCGCATCGTGACAGGCGCGGACGATCTTCCGATGCCCGCACCCGTCCTGCGGGCCGCCCGAAAAGGCGACCTGATCCTCCTTGACGACGGCAAAATCAAGCTGGAGGTTCTGGAATGCACCGGGGATACGGTATCGAAAACGGAGCCGGACGCCTCCGCTCCTGTCCTCTCCTGCGTGGTCCTTCGCGGAGGGACGCTTTTGGGCCACAAGAGTATCAAAATCATCGGAAAAGAAATCCCCGCTCCGGTTCTGACGGCGCAGGATCTTGAAAACCTGAAAGACGCGCCGCTCTACGGCGTTACAGCCGTCATGCAGCCCTTTGTGCGTTCCGGCGAGGATCTTTGCGTTCTGCGTCAGGCCATGAAAGAGGCCGGCGCCGATTCTCTTCGCATCTTCGCGAAAATCGAAAACCGCGCCGGCATGGAGCATCTTTCTGAAATTCTGCCCGAAGCCGACATGATCGTCATCGCCCGGGGTGACCTGGGAAACGACATGCCCCTTTGGGAGCTTCCCGCCGCGCAGGATCAGATTGCCCGGTCCTGTCGGACAGCCGGCAAGCCGTTTCTCGTCGTGACCCAGATGCTGGATTCCATGGTGCGAAATCCGGTGCCCACGCGGGCAGAGGTTTCTGATATTTACCATGCCGTCAAAGACGGCGCTTCCGCTGTGATGGTGACGAACGAAACCGCCGTCGGTGCCTGGCCGGCGGACGTAATCCGATACCTTGCGAATACCGCAAAAGCGGCGGTCCGATACCGGACCGCCGCTTTTTTTGACTTTATTCCGATGCTTACCCGCTTCTGACCGGCGGATACGGCAAATGTGTCTGCCCCTTTGTCACATTTCAAACAGTTCCGCTGCCTTCGCCAGTTCTTCCCGGATCTCGATATGCTGCGGGCAGACACCTTCGCAGGCGCCGCACTGGATGCACTCGTTCGCACGTTTCTTTCCCTGGCGGACAACGCCCCACTCCTCCCGGCGCCGGGCGTTTTCCATGTTGTCGGAAAGACGGGTCATATTTACCGCCGTAAAGGTGCCGGAGATGCCGATTTCCATCGGGCATACCTTCGCGCAGTAGTTGCAGCTGGTGCAGGGAATCAGCGGAATGGACTCCAGGATGTCCCGGGCCTTCGCCATCACTTCGCGCTCGTGCTCCGTCATCCCGTCGAAGTCCTTCATATAGGACAGATTGTCTTCCATCTGCTCGAGGCTGCTCATGCCGGAAAGCACCACCAGCACGCCTTCCAGATCCGCCGCGTAGCGGATGCCCCAGGACGCCGGGGAAAGATCCGGCTCCTCTGCGGCAAGCAGCTCGCGCACGGCTGCCGGCGGATCGGCCAGGAGGCCGCCCTTTAACGGCTCCATGACGATGACCGGCTTGTTGTGGCGGCGGGCCACCTCATAGACCTGGCGGGAGTAAATGGTCGGGCTTTCCCAGTCGCAGTAGTTGATCTGAAGCTGAACGAACTCCGCGTCCGGATGGGCCGTCAGGATCTCCTCCAGTTCTTCCGGCGTGGAGTGGAAGGAAAAGCCGTAGTGTTTAATCTTCCCTTCCGCCTTCTTCTCGCGGACAAAGCTCCACATATCAAAGTCGTCGAAAACATGGGTGCGCTGCTCGCCTAAGTTGTGCAGCAGATAGAAATCAAAATAGCCCGCACCGGTCTGAGCCAGGGACGTCTCAAACTGCGCAATGGCGTCCTCTCTCGTCTCGCAGCGGATCCATGCGGCGTTCTTCGTCGCCAGCTGGAAGCTTTCCCGCGGATAGCGCTCGACTAACGCCTGACGGATCGCGTCCTCCGAACCCTGGTAGGCCCAGGCCGTGTCAAAATAGGTGAAGCCTTCTGCCATGAAACGGTCCACCATCGCCTTGGTCTGCTCGATGTCGATTTCCTCGCCCTTGCGCGGAAGCCGCATCAAACCAAAGCCGAGTTTCTTGATGTCGATTTCGAAATATCCCATATCCCGGTTCTTCTCCTTTCATTTAAAACCCCGCGCTTCCCTCGCCGGGGGAAGCGCTCACAATTATCATAAGGCAGAAATGCAAAATGAGTCAATAGGGACGGCCCTATTGACTCATTCGGTTTAGAACTCAAATTTGTCCGCGAACCAGGCTTCCAGTTCGTCGATGGGCACACGCACCTGATCCATGGAGTCGCGGAAGCGGATCGTGACGGCGTGGTCTTCTTCGGAGTCGAAGTCGTAGGTCACGCAGAACGGCGTTCCGATTTCGTCCTGGCGGCGGTAGCGCTTGCCGATGTTTCCGCGGTCGTCGAATTCGCAGTAGTACTTCTTCGACAGTTTCTGGAAGATGGCTTCGGCGCCTTCGTTCAGCTTTTTGGACAGGGGCAGCACGCCGATCTTCACCGGGGCTAAGGCCGGGTGGAAATGCAGCACGGTGCGCATGTCGGGCTTGTCTTCGGTTCCTAAGTTCTCTTCGTCGTAGGCCGCGCACAGGAAGGCCAAGACCACGCGGTCGGCGCCAAGGGACGGCTCGATGACATAGGGCACGTAGCGCTCGTTTTTCACGTCGTCGAAGTAGCTCATGTCCTCGCCGGAGACCGTCTGGTGCTGGGTAAGGTCATAGTCGGTGCGGTCCGCGATGCCCCACAGCTCGCCCCAACCGAAGGGGAACAGGAACTCGATGTCCGTCGTGCCCTTGGAGTAGAACGCCAGCTCCGCCGGATCGTGATCGCGAAGCCGCATCTCGTCTTCCTTGATGCCCAGGGAAATCAGCCAGTCCCGGCAGAAGCCGCGCCAGTAGGAGAACCACTCGAGGTCGGTGCCGGGCTCGCAGAAGAATTCCAGCTCCATCTGCTCGAATTCACGGGTGCGGAACGTGAAGTTGCCGGGCGTGATTTCGTTTCGGAAGGACTTGCCCACCTGGCCGATGCCGAAGGGGATCTTCTTGCGGGACGTGCGCTGCACGTTCTTGAAGTTGACGAAGATGCCCTGGGCGGTTTCCGGACGCAGGTACACGGTGTTCTTCGCGTCCTCGGTCACACCCTGGAAGGTCTTGAACATCAGGTTGAACTGTCGGATGTCAGTAAAGTTGTGCTTGCCGCAGCTCGGACAGGGCACTTCATGCTCGGCGATGAAGTCCTGCATCTGCTCGTTGGTCCAGGCGTCGACGGATTCCGTCAGCTCGATGCCGTGCTCCTTCGCGAAGCCTTCGATCAGCTGGTCGGCGCGGAAACGCTCGTGGCACTCCTTGCAGTCCATCAGCGGATCCGAGAAGCTGCCCAGATGCCCGGACGCGACCCAGGTCTGCGGATTCATCAGGATCGCGCAGTCCACACCGACGTTCCAGGGGCTTTCCTGGATGAACTTCTGCCACCAGGCGCGCTTGACGTTATTTTTTAACTCGACGCCGAGGTTTCCGTAATCCCAGGTGTTGGCAAGGCCGCCGTAGATCTCCGAACCCGGATACACAAATCCTCTGGCCTTCGCGAGTGCGACGATCTTCTCCATTGTCTTTTCCATGTGCAATATCCTTTCTGCGGTTTACTGAGCATCCGGTACAGCATCACCGGTTGTTTCCTGTGTTTCCTGCGTTTCCTGTGTTTCCTGCGTTTCCTGTGTTTCCTGTGTTTCCTGTGTTTCCTGCGTTTCTTTCGCTTCCTGGGCTTCCTGCGCGGCCGGCCGGTAGATGACAAAGGTCACCACGGCGGCATCGGGGTTGCCGTCCTTCGGCGTGACCCGGAAGGTATCGCTTCCTTCCATGTCCGTATTCGCGTCGGTCACGAAAAGAATCGTTCCCGGGACGCGGACCTTCGCATTCTCGCGGATCCGAAGCATCGGCAGATCCGGCTCGGCGAGCAGCTGCTCGAGGGAGGCCGACTCCCCTTTCTGTCCGTTTTCCACGGCATCGAAGGGATCCGTGAAATTATACCCTGCATTGACCGCCTCTTCAACCGTCAGAATCTCCAATTCGTAACCGGTAAAGGCCTGATAGACGGACGCGTCGTCGTAACGGATCCGAAGATAGGCGTTTTCGTCGCGCGCAAGCAGGCGCTCGACCGTCACCGGACGCGCGCGGTCGAAAAAGCCGGGTTTGGCTTCTTCTGCCCAGGCGTCGTTATAGGCTTTCACTTCATCTTTGACAAAGGATTTCAGCGAACCGAAGTCCGACCCGCCCAGATTCATCAATTCCTCCGTGCAGACGGTACCGTCCGCGCGGATCGTCAGGATATTTTCTTCCGGCCACGTCTCAAAGGTGCCGCGGCGCACGAGCCAGACAACGAACAGCGCCGCACAAAGGACGATCAGAAGCAGCACGAGCACCAGCATCTGGCGCTGCCGGGCAACTTTGCGCTCCCAGGCCGCGTTGCGTTTTGAGGTCTTTTGTTTCAATGACTTGTCTCTCTTTTCAGGCATCGGTATATTTCTCTCTTTATCATCTGTATCTGTCCACGGTCCGCAAATCGGCTCAGACCAGGAAATCCTCCGCGCGGAACCGGTGCTCGGAGAACCGCCTGCGGTATTCCGAAAGCAGCGACACCAGGGCCTGTTCGGTGGGCCCGTCCAGCACGAAGCTGTAGATCCGCTTTGCCGGGGTGGTGTAGATATACTGCAGCGTGTAGAGCACGGATTCCGAAACCGGCACGCCGCCGTTCTTTTCGGCGCACTCTTTGCAGACGCATCCGCGCAGGCCGAAATGAAACGCCGCCAGCGGTTTCTGTTCACCGCAGGAAACGCAGGAAAACACGTGCGGGTATTCCCCGTTAATGGCCAGCGTCTTCAGATCGTAAACGCAGCGGATCAGCGCCGGGGAAAACCGCGCGTCGCCCATCGCCCGGAAGGTCTGGTACAGCAGCATCAGCCGTTCGGATTCGTCCACGGCCGGCTGACCGTAGTAGGACGCCGTCTCCAGACAGTAGGACGCCAGGCACAGGCGGTCGTAATCGGACCGGACGTTTTCGAAATACTGCGTGATCCGCGCCTTGTCGATCGTGTTGGAGCTCTGTCCTAAGAAGACGTCGAAGGTCCCGAAGGCCATCGGCGTCGTCGCAGCCAGAAGCGGGCTCTTCGGGCGCCGCGCGCCGCGGGCAAAGGCCGATATCAGCCCTTCCTCCCTTGTAAGCAGAACCACCCGCTTATCATACTCTCCCACGGGGGTCGATGACAAGACCATTCCCGTGACAACCGTCACATTTGTCATGTTTTTCAGGATTCTTTCTCGTCCCGGTAGCCGAAGTTGCGGACCAGATAATCGCTCTCGCGCCAGTCCTTCTTCACTTTGACCCACAGCTGCAGATTCACGTGCCCTTCCACCATCTGCTCCAGCTCGTAGCGGGCGTTCGTGCCGATTTTTTTCAGCATGCCGCCCTTTTTGCCGATGATGATGCCCTTGTGCGAATCCCGCTCGCAGATGATGGTCGCGGCGATGTCCCAGCTGCCGTTCTGCTTTTCCTTCATCTCGTCGATGGCCACGGCGATGCCGTGGGGCACCTCGGCGTCGAGCGCGTGCAGCGCCTTCTCCCGGATGATCTCCGCCGCGATCTGCCGCATCGGCTGGTCGGTGACGGTATCCTCGTCAAAAAAGGGCTCGCCCTCGGGCAGATAGGCGTACAGCGTATCGATCAGCTCCGCGCAGCCTTTGCCGCTGCGGGCGCAGACCGGCAGAATCTCCGCGAAGTCATATTCCTTCCGCCAGGTGTCGATGATCTCAAACACCCGCTCGCCCGGAACGGAATCGATCTTGTTGATCACCAGGAAGACCGGAATATCCACGCGCTTCAGCTCGTCGAGGATGTGCCGGTCGCCCGATCCGATCTTCGTCTCCGGCTCCACCAGCCAGCAGAGCACGTCCGCGTCCCCGAGCACGTGCTCGGCCTCGCGGACCATGTACTCGCCCAGCTTGTTCTTCGCCTGGTGGATGCCCGGCGTGTCCGTAAAAACGATCTGCCCCCGGTCCGGGTCTGTGTAGACCGTGCGGATCCGGTTCCGGGTCGTCTGCGGCTTTTTGGAGGTGATGGCGATCTTCTGGCCGACCAGCGTATTCATCAGCGTGGACTTGCCCACGTTCGGCCGGCCGATCAGACCGACAAAGCCGGCTTTGCAGGTTTGTGCCATGGTGCTGCTCCCTTACAGATGCAGGATCCGGTCGAACCGGTCCTTGTTTTCCTCGATGGCGCTTTCGCTTCCGACGACGCACAGATACCCCTGGGCCAGCGCCGCATCGGTCAGGTCCGCCAGCGCACGGATGTCTTCGGCCGTCGTGGCAAGCATCTCGTCGCGCTCCTTCTGCAGCTGCTCTTCCGTGATGCCGGCGAAGTACAGCCCGACCGCCCGGTCGATGCGCATCGTCGGCGTCAGCGGTGTATCCATCTGGCCGGCGGTTCCGATCAGAAAGCCTTCCATCGTCTCCTCGTCCGCGTCGAAGCCGCGCAGATAATCCCCGGTTCTGTCCATGACCTCAATGGTCCGCGCCAGCTGCGGGTCACGGTAGGATACCACGGTCAGGTTGCCCTCTCGGTCCATGCCGCCGTTGCAGCCGTAGGCCGTTCCCTTGACGCGCACCTCGATCCAGTAGTAATCCAGGCCCAGGATCGTACGGGCCACGTGCATGGAGCCGTTGAAATCATAGCCTTCGCGCGCGAAGTTCCCGGCCCGGCCCACATACTGGACCGCCGATGCCGTCGCGATGCCTTCGTTTCCGGTCAGAAGCTCCACGTCTGCGCGCTGCCAGCCGCTTTTGTCTTCGGGCAGTGTCCGCGCAAAGGCCAGCAGCCGGTTTTTCGCCGTTTCACAGGCCCCGGCCGAACCGCCGACACTGATGGTCAAATGCTCCCGGCAGACCACGGCGCCAAGCAGCGCCTGAAAATGCGCGGCCAGCTCCTGCGCGGCTGCCGCTTCGTCCGCGGCAAAACGGTCGGCCAGCGCCGAAATCCACTGCACGTAGCCGATGCCCGCGCACTCGTCCAGAATCCGCCCGCCGGCAGAGATGTGTGCTGCCAGACGGCGCTGTGCAAAGGCGTTTCCGCGCTCCAAAAGCGCGTTTTTGATCTGGGCGCATTCCGCGTCCACGAGGGTGTGCAGCCGCTTCGCGTCGGAAAAATCCATCCGAAGCAGGTATTCGTCCAGAAACGGCAGGGCTTTTTCAAGGTCCTCTTCCATCAGGCGCGCGTTCAGCGTGTAGAACATGCGCCGCTTCGATTCATCCGTGCGGTTGAACTGCTCCAGACCCGTCGCAATGCTGCCGAACACCATGCGGCTTTTCGTCTCGAGCGTACCGTAATCATAATGCTCTGTGTTCACCCGACCTGTCATGCGCGAAAGGAATTTCAGATACGGTGCTTCCGCAAAGGGCACATGGATCGCGTCAAACATCAGCTGCACGTACAGGATGCCGTTCGAAGGCACCACGGACGTCAGCACCTCGGTTCCGTCCAGGATTTCGGCCGCGATGTCGATGGGACGCACGCTGCGGCGGATGTCCCCGCGGGACAGCTTCGGCAGCGTCGCCAGCTCTTCCGGCGTGGATTCTTCGCTCTGATAGGCCGCAAGATGAGCCGTGTCCTCCGCCAGCTTCTGAATCTCCGCCTCCGAAAGCGACGCTTTTTGGGCCGCCAGCCGTTCGGCGAGCGCCGCCTCGCGCTTCGTCTCCAGACCGGGCTCGGGATCCATCCGCAGAATGCTGCTGTGGGGATTGTCCAGAAGCATCTTCTGAATCAGCCGCTCGATCGCGCCTTCGTCGATGGAGGCGTCGAGCTCCTCATAGGCCTTCAGCACATGCATGTACAGGAAGGGCTCGTTTTTGTCGTACAGCCAGCTGTCCATCAGATCCAGGCCGTACATCAACCCCTTCGGGAACTGGGCGAAATCGGCCTCCCGGCGGGCAAACTGCGCCGTGCGGATCATCGCGTGCAGGGCCTCGTGATCCGCGCCCTCCGCGACGATCTTTTCCAGCACGCTCCGCACCAGCTGCAGGAATTTCTCCTCCTGGTCTGCCCGGGCCCCCTTCGCGATGATGGAAAAATACGGCTGCAGCAGGCCGTGGTCATAGCCGCCTAAGACGTCCGTTCCGATGCCCGCTTCCTGCAGTGCCTTTTTCACCGGCGCGGCCGCGGATCCCAGCAGATAGGTCTCCAGCAGCGACATCGCCTGCACGTCGCGGACGTTTAAGACATCGCCGCAGACCATGTTCCAGGACAGATAGGAACCGCTTTCGGCGTCATCCTCTCCGGACACCGGATAGACCTTCGCCGCGCGCACCGGCGCTTCAAAGGGCTTCTGCCGGAGGATTTCCGAGTCCACGTCGATGGCGTCGAAGGCCGAGAGGTATTCCCGGTCCAGGTAGGTCAGGCGCTCGGTGAAATCCATGTCGCCGTACAGATAGATGTAGCTGTTCGACGGATGATAGTACTTCCGGTGGAAATCCAGAAACGCTTCGTAGGTCAGATCCGGGATGTTCGCCGGATCGCCGCCGCTTTCCACGCCGTAGGGCGTGTCGGGAAACAGCGAATTCAGGACTTCCCGCTCTGTCACCTCGTCCGGCGAAGAGAAGGCGCCCTTCATCTCGCTGTAAACCACGCCGTTGATGCCCAGGGCACCGTCGGCGGATTCCAGCTCGTAATGCCAGCCCTCCTGGCGGAAGATCTCGGGGCGGGTGTAGATGTTCGGATAAAAGACAGCGTCCAGATAGACGTCCGTCAGGTTCGCGAAATCGCGGTCGTTGCAGCTCGCCACGGGATAGACCGTCTTGTCCGGATAGGTCATCGCGTTTAAAAAGGTGTTCAGGGAGGTCTTTAACAGCTCCACAAAGGGATCCTTCACCGGATACTTTTTCGAGCCGCACAGCACCGAGTGCTCGATGATGTGCGCCACGCCGGTGGAATCCTTCGGGGGCGTGCGGAAGCCGATGGAAAACACCTTGTTGTCGTCTTCGTTCTCCACGAGGGCCAGCACGGCCCGGGATTTTTTATGGCGAAGCAGATAGCCGGCGGAGGCGATTTCGTCTAAGGCTTCGGTTTTGATCAGTTCATAGGTTTCGGGAATCTGAAACATGGGGTCCTCATGATTCTAAGCATCTGTGACAGATGCGTTCTTTTCTGATTACTAAATCTCGTGTATAAACAGTCCGCTCCGCAGCTTCGGCTCGAACCAGGTGGACTTCGGCGGCATGAGCCGTCCCGCGTCCGCCACGGCCATCAGCTCGGCCACGGAGGTTGGATACATGGCAAAGGCCGCTTTTCCGTCCTCTTCGCAGCGGTGCTCCAGCTCGCCTAAGCCCCGGATGCCGCCGATGAAATCGATACGCGGATCCGTCGCGGGATCCTCGATCCCCAGGATCGGCCGCAGCACCTTGTTCTGCAGCAGCGAAACGTCTAAGCCCAGCACCGGATCGGCAATGCGGCTTTCATCGCGGAAGGTGCACAGGTACCACATATGGTCCAGGTACATGGTAAACTGACCGCGGCGTTCCGGATACATGGCCTCGCGCGAGCGCACGGTAATTTCCACCTCGTTCGCCACGCGGCGGAAGAATTCCTCGGAAGAAAGCCCGTTCAGATCCCGCACCAGACGGTTGTAATCCATGATGCGCAGTTCCTCGTCGGGAAACAGCACGGCCATGAGATAATCGTATTCCGGATCCCTCCCGGCTTCTACCGGACGGCCTTCTTCTGCTGCCGTTCGCGCCGCTTCTCTTCGAGCGCATCCCACCCGAACAGCAGAAGCTGCCCGATGATGACCGTCAGCAATATAAAGATGGCCGATACCAGCGAAGGCTTCAGCAAGATCCCGGATTTGCCGTTCTTCCCGAACAGCAAAGACACGATGCGTGACCCCGTCTTCACAAGTAAATTCATAAAGCGCTTCCCCCTTTCGCACTTCCTTTACAATGCTTTGGATGATATCGTTCGCCCGGTAGGTCAGAAAAATCGGACCGGTCTGGGCGCTGCAGCGGTCGATGTGACGGATGCGGTCCGCTTCCTTGGCCGGCAGCGTGTTCTCATGCCGCAGAATGACCCCGTTTAAATAATCGTCGAGGGCGCATTTCGCGACAATGCCCGACTGGGTGCGCCCCTGCATGGTCAGCTCGTACAGATAATAGCAGGGCTGATCCTCCCGGACGTATACACCGTCTTCCACGTCCTTCCAGAGCAGCTCGGCGGCCATGTCATAAGCCGCGTCGCTGTACATGTCGAAATCCGGATCAAAATTCGTCTCCGGACGGTCGATCCGAAGAAAGGACCGCGGGTGCTTCTCGACGTAGGCCTTTGCTTCCTTCCGATGATAGACATCATAGGGAAGCGCTGCCGTATCCGCCGCCATTTCCGGCGCCGGCCGGATGGCCGCGAAGGGTTTTACAATTGCCATCAAATCCTCCAAAAATGTCAGCCGGCGATTTCCTCCTGCGAAATCCCCTTTTCCTCTGAAGATGCACAAGAACCCTGCAGCCCGGAGTTCCCGGGCGCAGGGTTGTTTCCGTGTCAATCGCCGGCGGCAGGTTCTGCCGTCGTTTCAGCCATCGTTATTTCACGATCCGCACGCGGATGACGCCGTCGATCGCCTTGATCTTTTCGACGATCTCTTCCGTCGCCGGCGCGTCGGCATCCAGCAGCGTGTATGCATAATCGCCGCGGCTCTTGTTCATCATGTCGGAAACGTTGATATCCGCGTCGCCCATGATGGTCGCGATGCTTCCCAGGATACCCTTGCGGTTTAAGTGGAGCACGCCGATGCGGGCCGCTGTCTTGCACACGCCGTTGCTGCAGTCCGGGAAGTTCACGGAATGAACGATGTTGCCGTTTTCGATGAAGTCGCGGAGCTCCTTGACCGCCATCACGGCACAGTTGTCTTCCGCTTCTTCCGTGGAGGCTCCTAAGTGCGGGGTGAGAATCACGCCCTCCTTGCCGGCCACGGTCGGGTTGGCAAAGTCGGAAACGTACTTGCGCACCTTGCCGGCGGCAATGCCGTCCAGGACCGCTTTCTCGTCCATGATGATGTCGCGGGCAAAGTTTAACAGCACGACGCCGTCCTTCATCTTCTCGATGGCGGCCTTGTCGATCATGCCCTTCGTCGCATCCATCAGCGGCACATGCACCGTGATGAAATCGCAGTTCTCGTAGATTTCGTCCACGGAATTCACATGCCTGACGCTGCGGGACAGGTTCCAGGCCGCGTCCACGGAGATGTAGGGATCGTAGCCGAAGACTTCCATGCCCAGATGGGTCGCGGCATTCGCCACCAGCACACCGATGGCGCCTAAGCCGATTATGCCGAGCTTCTTACCGCTGATTTCGGTGCCGGCAAACGCTTTCTTGGCGCTCTCCGCGCTCTTGGCGATGTCTGCATCGGACGCATTGCTCTTTACCCAGTCAATGCCGCCCACGATGTCACGGCAGGCCAGCAGCATGCCGGCAAAGACCATTTCCTTGACGGCGTTCGCGTTGGCGCCCGGGGTATTGAACACCACGATGCCCTGCTCGGCGCATTTTTCCAGCGGGATGTTGTTGACACCGGCGCCGGCGCGCGCGACGGCCAGTACCTTGTCAGACAGTTCCATATCGTGCATCTTTGCGCTGCGGACTAAAATCGCTTCTGCATCCGCCGGATCCTCCACCTTGCGGTAATCGGTGGAAAAAAGCTTTAAACCAATGTTTGCAATGGGGTTTAAGGTTGCGTAATTGTACATTTCTGGGCCTCTTTTCTATGTAAGTCAGAAGGGACTGTCCCCCCTTTGCCTTATTTCAGATTCCTCTTCTCAAAGTCTGCCATGAACTCCACCAGCTTTTCGACGCCGGCCTTGGGCATGGCATTGTAGATGGACGCGCGCATGCCGCCGACGGAGCGGTGACCTTTTAAATTCTCCAGGCCGGCAGCCTTTGCTTCCGCGACGAACTTCGCATCAAGATCGGCGTCGCCGGTGATGAAGGGCACGTTCATCAGGGAGCGGTCTTCCTTGCGGACAGTGCCCTTAAAGAGCTTGCTTTCATCCAGGAAGCTGTACAGGATGGCTGCTTTTTCTTCGTTGCGGGCCTTCATGACTTCCAGACCGCCCATGGCCTTCAGCCACTTGAAGACTTTGCCGCAGATGTAGATCGTATAGCAGGGAGGTGTGTTGTACAGGGAATCGTTGTCCGCCTGGGTCTTGAACTTCAGCATGGTGGGCGTTCCCGGAAGCACGTCGTCCGTGATCAGGTCCTCGCGGATGATGTCGATGACCATGCCGGCCGGGCCGACGTTTTTCTGCACACCGCCGTATACGATGCCGTACTTCGACACGTCGATCGGCTCGGAGAGATACATGGAGGAAACGTCAGAGATCAGATCCTTGCCCTTCGTATCCGGCAGCTGCGGGAAACGGGTGCCGTAGATCGTGTTGTTCTGGCAGATGTAGACATAGTCCATGTCGTCCGTCACGGCCAGGTCGGAAACGTCCGGGATATAGGAGAAAGTCTTGTCCGCGGAGGAAGCCAGCTCCACCACTTCGCCGTACATTTTCGCTTCCTGTGCGGCTTTCTTCGCCCACTGGCCGGTGATAATGTAGCCGGCCTTGCGGTTCTTCATCAGGTTCATCGGAATCGCCGCGAACTGCTGGGAAGCGCCGCCCTGCAAAAACAGCACCTTGTAGTTGTCCGGAATGCCCATCAGGTCGCGCAGATCCTGCTCCGCTTCCTTAATGATGGTGTCGAACATCTTGGAACGGTGGGACATCTCCATCACGGACATGCCGCATCCGCGGTAATCCATCATTTCTTCCGCCGCTTCCCTTAAGACTTCCTCGGGAAGCACCGCCGGTCCTGCTGAAAAATTGTACACTCTGCTCATCTTTCTTTTCCTCCTGTCATTTTATAGCTGTTTGTCCTTCAGATCGGATTCGTCAAAAACTTCGGATATCGGGGCCCCGGGCGCGACCATCGGCCACACCTTTTCGTCGCTGTCGATCACGGCGTCGATCAGCACCGGACCATCGGCTTGCAGCGCTTTGCGCAGCGCCCCGGCAAATTCCTCGCGGGTCGTCACGCGGTACGCGTCCGCTCCCATGGCTTTCGCGATGCCGACGAAATCCGCGCCGTCATCCAGAACCGTGTGCGAATAACGCTGGCCGTAGAACAGGTTCTGCCACTGGCGCACCATGCCGAGCACGTGGTTGTTCACCACCACTTCGACGATCGGCAGGCGCTGGCGCACGGCGGTCAGGATCTCGTTCATGTTCATGCGGAAGCAGCCGTCGCCGGCGATGTTGATCACCTTTTTGTCCGGGCAGCCGATCTGGGCGCCGATGGTGGCGCCGAGGCCGTAGCCCATGGTGCCTAAGCCGCCGGAAGAAAGGAACTGCCGCGGCCGGCTGTAGCGGTAAAACTGCGCCGCCCACATCTGGTGCTGTCCCACTTCCGTCACGATGATGGCGTCGCCTTCGGTCTGGCGCCAGATCTCGTCCACCAGGTAGGGGCCGGACAGCCCTTCCGGGATATCGAGGGGATACTGCCGGCACAGGGCGCGCACCTTCGCCATCCAGTCGGCGTGATTCTGCTGAGAAAGCATCGGGATCAGCCGCTTTAAGACTTCATTGGCGTCGCCGATGATCTCGGCGTTGACCGCGATGTTTTTGTTGATCTCGGCCGGATCCACGTCGATCTGCAGCACCTTCGCGTCCTTTGCGAAGGTCTTCGGATTGCCAAGAACGCGGTCCGAAAAACGCGTGCCGACCGCGATCAGAAGGTCGCACTGGCTGACGCTGAGGTTGGACGCCTTCGTCCCGTGCATGCCGAGCATGCCGGTGTAGCGGGAATCGTTCCCGTTAAACGCGCCCTTGCCCATCAGCGAATCGCAGACCGGCGCGTCGATCAGCTCGACGAAGGCCTTTAAGGTTTCCGAAGCACCGGACGTCACGGCGCCGCCGCCTACGAAGACCATCGGACGCTGGGCCGCTTTGATCATGCGTACGGCCTTTTCAATCGCTTCGTCCGTAATCTGATCCGTTTTCGGCGCCGGCAGTTCGATTTTTTCCGGCACGTAGTCGCACTTTGCGCTCGTCACGTTCTTCGGGATATCCACGAGCACCGGTCCGGGACGGCCCGTGCGGGCAATCCGGAACGCGCGGCGGATTGTCTTCGCCAGATCGCGGATGTCCTTGACGATAAAATTGTGTTTCGTAATCGGCATCGTGATGCCGGCAATGTCGACCTCCTGGAAGGAATCCTTGCCCAGAAGCGAGACGCCGACGTTGCACGTAATCGCGACGATCGGAATGGAATCCATATACGCCGTGGCGATGCCCGTGACCAGGTTCGTCGCGCCGGGGCCGCTCGTCGCAAGGCACACGCC
>JAZQBE010000054.1:0-9281 GCA_045545575.1 Shuttleworthella sp. | reverse complement strand
GGCTGCCGTCTGGCCGTTACCTATCCGGAAATCGCTGTGATGCAGACCACCGCTGTGATCCGCGCCGCGATCAAGGTTCAGAAGGCTCATCCGGACTGGACCATCGTTCCGGAAATCATGATCCCGCTCGTAGGCGACATCAAGGAACTGAAGTATGTCAAGAAGTTCGTTGTTGACACCGCCGACAAGGAAGTTGCCGCCTCCGGCATCGACCTCAAGTACGAAGTGGGTACCATGATCGAGATCCCGCGTGCGGCTCTGACCGCCGACGAGATCGCTGCGGAAGCCGATTTCTTCTGCTTCGGCACCAACGATCTGACCCAGATGACCTATGGCTTCTCCCGTGACGATGCAGGCAAGTTCCTGAACGCCTACTACGATGCCAAGAACTTCGAAAACGATCCGTTCGCAAAGCTCGACCAGGTCGGTGTCGGCAAGCTGATGAAGATGGCCATCGACCTCGGCAAGCCGGTGAATCCGTCCCTGCACATCGGGATCTGCGGTGAGCACGGCGGCGATCCGTCCTCCGTGGAGTTCTGCAACAAGATCGGTCTGAACTATGTATCCTGCTCGCCGTTCCGCGTGCCGATCGCACGTCTGGCTGCGGCTCAGGCTGCCATCGCTCAGGCGAAATAAGTTTCCTCTTTAAAGGAAGTGTTCCTCAAAAGGAAAACGACAGGCCGGGAGAAATCCCGGCCTGTCAGCGTGTTGTTAAATGATCTGTATTTGTATGAACTCCGGCTGATAGAACAGCTCTCTGGTTAATAAGGAAAGGATCTCTAAAGCAGATGAAAATCGCAGTAACTTACGAAAACGGCGAAGTCTTCCAGCACTTTGGCCACACGGAACAGTTTAAGGTCTACGACGTCGAGAATGGCAAGGTGGTTTCTTCAAAGATCATCGGATCCAATGGCAGCGGTCACGGCGCTCTGGCCACACTCTTAGCCGGCCAGTCCATCAACGTGCTGATCTGTGGCGGCATCGGCGGCGGTGCCCAGGCAGCCCTGGCAGATCAGGGGATCGAACTGTGCGCAGGGGCATCCGGCAGTGCGGATGAAGCAGTGGAAGCCTATCTGCACGGAGATTTAGTGAATACCGGTGCCAACTGCGATCACCACGGCGAGAGTCACTCCTGCAGTGATCATGAAGATGGCAGCTGCGGTCATCACGAAGGCGGCGGCTGCGGTCATCATGGCGAGGGCGGCTGCGGTGCAGATGCCGAAAACGCACAGCCGGTCATCACCGGCAAAAACGTGGGCAAAAAATGCCGTACCCATTACCGGGGTACGTTTAACGACGGCACCCAGTTCGATTCTTCTTACGATCGCGGCGAACCGCTGGAGTTTATCTGCGGCGCAGGAATGATGATTCGTGGATTTGACGTCGCTGTGGCAAATATGGAGGCGGGACAGACGGTGGACATACATCTGATGCCGGAAGAGGCCTATGGCCCGAAGGATCCCAATGCAATCATTACCGCGGAAATCGCCCGGATGCCGGGGGCCGAAAGCTTAAACGCCGGCGATCAGGTGTATCTGCAGAATATTTATGGACAGCATTTTCCGGCAAAGGTGGTGGCAAAAGATGAAACAACCATTACCTTCGATGCCAACCATGAGATGGCCGGAAAGGAATTGAATTTCACCATTGAACTGGTAGAAGTTCTGGATTGATACCATTTTTCCTGAGCGAAGCAAAAGATGGTGTTGACATTTTGAACGCCAAGTGGTACTATAAATTTATGTGATTGTTAAAAAAATAACAACCATTGCACACGGTTTTCAAATTTCAAAGGAGGAAGAGCAAATGCAGAGATTTACCAACCCGCGTGATCTGTATCACGGCAAAGGCGCTCTGGAAGCGTTAAAGACGCTGCAGGGCAAGAAAGCAGTCATCTGTGTGGGCGGCGGTTCCATGAAGCGTTTCGGTTTCTTAGACCGCGCACAGGCTTATCTGGAAGAAGCCGGCATGGAAGTGATGCTGATTGAAGGCATCGAATCCGATCCGTCCGTGACTACCGTTATGAACGGCGCGCAGAAGATGCTGGAATTTGAGCCGGACTGGATCGTGGCCATCGGCGGCGGTTCTCCGATCGACGCGGCGAAGGCCATGTGGATCAAGTACGAGTATCCGGACATCACATTTGAGGAAATGTGCAAGGTTTTCGGCATTCCGGAGCTTCGCAAGAAAGCGCATTTCGTTGCCGTTTCCTCCACCTCCGGCACCGCGACGGAAGTGACGGCCTTCTCCATCATCACGGATTATGAGAAGGGCATCAAGTACCCGATCGCCGATTTCCAGATCACGCCGGATATCGCCATTGTGGATCCCGAACTGGCCGAGACCATGCCGAAGAAGCTGGTGGCCCACACCGGTATGGACGCATTAACCCATGCGATTGAAGCGTACGTTTCCACCGCGGGTTCCGATTTCACGGATCCCATGGCGCTGCATGCCATGACCATGATCAAGGCCGATCTGGTGGATTCCTACAATGAGAACATGGATGCCCGTGACCGCATGCACAACGCACAGTGCTTAGCCGGCATCGCGTTCTCCAGCGGCCTGCTTGGCATCGTCCACTCCATGGCCCACAAGACCGGTGCCATCTTTGAGGATTACGGCGCACACATCATCCACGGTGCGGCCAACGCCATGTACCTGCCGAAGGTCATCGCGTTCAACGCCAAAGACGAGCGCGCGGCTGAACGCTATGCGTTTATCGCTGACTATCTGAAGCTCGGCGGCGAAACCCGCGAAGAGAAGATCGCGGCGCTGATCGCCTTTGTCCGCGGCTTGAACGACGCGCTGAACATTCCGCACGGCATCAAGTTCTACGGCAAAGACAGCTATCCCTGCGAGCAGGGCTTCGTGCCGGAAGAAGTCTTTCTTGAGAGACTTCCGCAGATCGCGAAGGAAGCCATCGGCGATGCCTGCACCGGCAGCAACCCCCGTCAGCCCTCCCCGGAGGAGATGGAAAAGCTGCTCAAGTGCTGCTACTACGATACCGAAGTGGATTTCTAAAAAAAGAACAATTGGTCCTAAAAAGTGGAACGGGTGCCTGACCCCCGTTCCACTTTGGGTGAGGTGTGAAAACAAGCCGGGAGTCATCCCGGCCTGTTTTCTTTTGGGAAACTGTCAGAATGGACTGTAAAAACCTTCCGTTTATGGTAAAATGCAGATAGCTGAAGTCCCCTTGCTTTTTCAGGAGGTGTGTTATGAAATCGATCGTCATTGACAGAGAATACGGCAGCGGCGGACGGGAAGTCGCAAAGATACTTGCAGAGCGTCTGGGGATCGCTTTTTATGACGGGGAGCTTTTAGTGCTTGCCGGTCAGCAGCAGGGCGTGAATATCAGCCAGCTGCAGGATCTGGACGAAAAGAACGTGGGCAGCATGCTGTACAATATCGCCCTTGCGGCCAGCAGCATCCAGGACAGCTCCAGACTCTCCGTGCCGTATCAGGCCTTTGCCGCGGTCGCGGAAGTCATCAAAAAGATCGACGCCAAGGGACCGGCCATCTTTATGGGCCGCTGCGCGGATCAGGTTCTTGCCGAAGCCGGCAGGGACTGTCTGCATGTGTTTGTCTATGCGTCGGAGCTGGACGACCGCATCCGGCGGGCGGAGGAAGTGGGCGCGTCCGGCAACGTTCTTCGCTATATTCAGAAGAAAGACGAACAGCGGCGCAATTACGACAAGTTTTACGCGGAACGGGAATGGGGCCGGAAGGAAAACTACGACCTTTGCCTGAATACGTCAAAACTGAGCTATGAACAGGCGGCAGGCGTGATTGCCGCGGCTGCGGAATAATACGGACACGATATGGGAACCTGTCGGATGAAGGACGCAGCCTGCGGAACGGTAAACCCGGACAGGCTGCGTTTTTCGGTGTAAGAAACCGGGAGGGGAGGAGATGCCAGTGCCAACCATGGATGTGCGGGAAGACCGCAACATAGAAGAGATTCTTGCCCTGGTCGCGGCGGAAATCGATGAGCCGCAGGAGGATTTTGCCGATAAGCTGAGCCATTTTCATGAGCGTGACATCGCGGTCGCCATGGAACAGATGACGCCCAGCGAGCGCCAGCTGATCTACGGCATCGAGGATGACGATTTCCTTTCTGAGATACTCTCGTACGTGGAGGACACCGTTCCCTATCTGGAAGAAATGGATCCGCGCCGGACGGTGCAGGTCATTTCCGCCATGGATGCGGACGACGCGGCGGAGGTCATCGACGAACTGGAGCCGGAAGAGCAGGAACAGCTCCTGGCGCACATCGATACCGAGCAGCAGGAAGACGTCAAGCTGCTGCTGTCCTATGAGGACGACGAAATCGGTTCCCGCATGAGCACCGAGTTTATCCAGATCTCGAAGGATTTAAACGTCAAGGGCGCCATGAAGGAGCTGATCCGTCAGGCGGCCGACGTCGACGACATCGACATCCTGTTCGTGACGGACGAGAACAATCATTTCTACGGCGCCATCGACCTGCGCGACCTGATCATGGCCCGGGAACACACGCCCTTAGAGGATCTGATCGCGACGGGCTATCCGTACGTGCACGATCATGAGAACCTGTCAGACTGTCTGAATACCCTGGTCGATTACGAAGAGGACGCGATCCCGGTCCTGAACGAGGAAAACGAAATCTTAGGCGTCGTGACCTCGGTGGAAATCATCGAAGCCGTCGATGAAGAACTCGGTGACGACTACGCGAAGTTCGCAGGTCTGACGGAAGAGGAAGAACCGGACGAGCCCGTGTTCGCCAGTATCAAAAAGCGCCTGCCGTGGCTGGTGATGCTGCTGTTTTTAGGCATCGTCGTCTCCGCCGTCGTGGGCATTTTTGAAGGCATCGTCGCCCAGATCGCGGCCATTGTCGCCTTCCAGTCGCTGGTGCTCGACATGTCCGGCAACGCCGGTACGCAGGCCCTGGCCGTGACCATCCGGAACCTGAACGACGACGAAACCTCCGCGAAGGAACGCTTTGCGGTCATCTGGAAGGAGCTGCGGATCGCCATCTGCAACGGCCTTCTGATGGGCACACTGTCCTTTATCCTGATCGGCATGTGGATGTGGCTGCTGAAGGGAAATCCGATCGGCTTTTCCTTTGCCGTTTCCCTGTGCGTCGGGCTGGCGCTTTTTACGGCCATGATGTTCTCGGGCCTGCTGGGCACGGGCATCCCGATGTTTTTCCAGAAAATCGGCGTCGACCCGGCCGTCGCTTCCGGCCCTTTTATCACGACGATGAACGACCTGGTCGCCGTGGTGACCTACTACAGCCTGGCCGGGCTGCTGCTTCTGAAGGTTATGCATTTCGGATAAGGAAATCGGATTGTAACCGCGGGCTTTCGGCCCGCGGTTATTTGCTGCGTAAAAACACAAAAAAAGGTTGACACCAGTGACGGCACGTGCTATTTTGAGTGTATGATACGCATTAGTACACACAGGATGCGTAAGACAGTTGTAACGCAGTTAGAACAGGAGCCGTCATGATTTTTCTGGATTATCAGGACAGCCGGCCGATTTATGAACAGATCGTGGAGCAGTACAAGCATCTGATTCTGGCCGGCATCATGGAAACGGATGAACAGATGCCGTCCGTGCGTTCCCTGGCGATGGAGCTCTCCACCAACCCCAACACGATCCAAAAGGCTTTTTCCGAGCTGGAGCGCCAGGGGTTCATTTACTCTGTCAAGGGCCGCGGGAATTTCGTGAAACAGAACGATTCCCTGCGGAAGGCGCACCGCACGGAGCTGGTTGCCCGTATGGGCATGCTCCGCACGGAAGCGCGGGATCTGGGATTTGATGCGGACGCCCTCTGGCGCGAAGCATCGGAGAATGGAAAGGAGGCCGACGCATGATCCGGGTATCGGAAGTGAGTAAATCCTTCGGTGATCTTGTGGCCGTAAACAATGTTACCCTGACCGCCCGGGACGGCGAGGTCTTCGGCCTGGTCGGGACGAACGGTGCCGGAAAGAGCACACTGATGCGCATGATGTGCGGCGTGCTTTCGGCGGACGCCGGCGAAATCCTTTTGGATGACCGGCCGGTGTATGACAACGAAGACGCGAAGCGCGACCTGTTTTTCGTTTCCGACGACGCATATTTCTTTCCCCACGCGACGGCGGCGGATATGGGCGATTTTTACGGCGGCATTTACGGGAGTTTCGACCGGGCGCAGTACGACGCGTTCCTTCACGACTTCTCCCTGGACGCCGATACGCCGCTGACCCGCTTTTCCAAGGGCATGCGCCGTCAGGTTTCGCTGCTTCTGGGGCTTTGCGCCGGGACGAAATACCTGTTCTGCGACGAGACCTTTGACGGGCTCGACCCGGTCATGCGCCAGGCAATGAAGAGCCTGCTGGCAAAATACATGGCCGACCGGGGCCTGACGCCGGTGGTGACGTCGCACAACCTGCGGGAGCTCGAGGACTTCTGCGACCACATCGGCCTGCTGCACAAGGGCGGCGTGATCCTGTCAAGGGACCTGGCCGACATGAAGCTGATGATGAGCAAGCTTCAGATCGTGTTTACGTCAGAAAACGACCGCACGGCGTTTGAAGAGCACGTGACCGTACTGTCGCACAAGGCGCGCGGGCGGATGCACACCTATACGCTGCGTTCCGCGCAGGAGGTGGCGGAAGCCGCCGCGCGGGCATCCCAGCCGGTGTATTACGAGCTTTTGCCGCTGTCCTTAGAAGAAATCTTTATCAGTGAAACGGAGGTTGTGGGCTATGACGTACGCAAATACATCCTCGGCGAATAAGCAAAAGGGCCTGCGTCCGATGCGGACGCCGCGCCTGTGGGTGTGGGTGGTTTCCTGTCTGACCACGTTTTTCGGCTATACGGTGCCGGTTATGATCTCTCTGGCGATGACGCGCAGCGACATCAGCCGGATTGAATCCCAGATCCGCGACAACCCTTCCTACGGGGCGTCCTTCGAGGAAGGCTGGCAGCAGGTGCGTCTGACGGCCGTTGCCCGCGGCGTGCTGGGCTTTGAACAGCCGGCGGCGGCGCTGGTCACCATGCTTGCCGTGCTGATCGGCCTGGAGATTTTCGCCTATCTGCACGATATGCGAAGCCTGGACTTTTACGAGAGCCTGCCGGAGAAGCGGAATCACCGGTTTATGCGCCGGCTGCTTTCGGGTGCGGCAACGTTTGCCGTCCCGGCAGCGGTCAACGTCGGTCTGTCACTGCTGGTCTGCGCGTTCATGGGCGCGCTGAACGCGGCGGTCCTTCTGGAAGCCGTCCTGGCGTTTGTTTTCATGCTGATCCTGTTTGCCGGTATTTACGGCATCACCGTGCTGGCATCGATGCTTTCCGGCCGGATCCTGATTGCCGGCCTGATGGCCGGGTTCCTGCTGCTGGCGGAGCTGGTGATCCGGTTCGTGCTCTACATCTTTGCGGAGACGTATTTCGTCACCTGGACGGATCCGGGCATCCGCTGGTTTGGGCTGCTGACGAATCCGCTGGGACCGTGGCTGACAGGGCTGAACAGTGTCGAAATAGAAGCCTTCTCGTCGGCGGGCATTCTGGCCGTACCGGAGGTCTTTGCGTATGCCGGCGGGCTGGCCGGCTCGGTGCTTCACATGGCCGTGATCGCGGCGGCTGCGCTGCTTTTGTCCTGGCTGGTGTACCGGAAGCGTCCGGCGGAATTTGCCGGCGGTGCGCTGCGGTATCCGGTCCTGCAGACGGCGGTCAAATGGATCACCGTCGTAACGGCTGCCCTGCTGTTTTCCGTCGGCATCCAGCTCTTTATCGGCGGACGTCATCCGCGTCTGATGATGGTGCTGGCGGTTCTGGCCTGTGCGGCCGGCTGCATCATCGGCGAAATGATTTTTGCCCGCGACGGGCGCGCGGCTTTCCGCAAGCCCTGGCATATGGCAGTCTGTGCGGCCATCGCACTGCTGGTCATCTTCTGCATGCGGTTTGACTGGATCGGCTATGACCGGTATGTGCCGGCGGCGAACCGGGTGGAGAGCGTTTCCTTCTATCCGGCCTACAATACCGAGGATCACTGTTATTACCTGGATCCCGAGAATCCCGCCTCAGTTGTTTTCGGATACCGCCCGGAAGAATACTTCGAGAAGCAGATGCGCCTGACCGATCCCGAAACAATCGAAGCGGTGCGAAACATCTGTCCGGAAATGGCCGCGCAGATGCGCGAATTCGCCCGGACGAAATACAGTCAGGACAGCTATTCCCTGGAGAACTATACGTCGCCCCAGTACGTGATCGTTGCCTGGCATTTAAAGAACGGCCGTACCGTGCGGCGCCGGATTGAGATCTTCGCGCCGGCGGAAAACGCCTCCCTCGGGCAGATTCTGGCGGACCCGGCTTACAAGGCCGTCATGTATCAGAAGATCGGGGACGGTCTGCTTTCCGGCGCACAGGATGTCCGCGTGTATCTGATGCAGACGACGCAGACGGACGAGGTGGAAGATGCCGACGCGGCCTGGGTCCGGGATTTTTATGCCGCGTATGACCGGGATCTGGCGGCGCAGAGCCTGCAGTCCCTGACCACGGAACCGATCCGGATGCGCGTGACCGTTTCGGCACAGATTGAGACGGCCGCCGACACGAGACCGGAGTCCATGACGCACAGCTATCCGGTATACGAAGACTTTTCGGAAACGCTGGCCTTCCTCGGTCAGCATGGGTTTGATTCCGAGGCCGCGCCGGATGCCGGCCAGGTGCAGGAGCTGACCGTCTACGTGCCGCTGGAGCAGCCGGGGGCAGCGGGGGAAGAGGATCCGGTGCCGGTTCCGGTCGATGCGAGGCTGCCCTATGCGACGAAGGAGCAGGCCATAGCGCTGGAATGTGAGTATCTGACCTATACGGATCCGGCGAAGGTGGAGGCGCTTCTGGACATTGTGTCCGTGGACCGGGAATACAGTCCCTGGGTGTCGCAGTACGTACTGAACCAAAACGAGGAGAGGCGGCAGGACGTCCTGCAGGTGTCGGCGCATCTGCGCCCGCACATGACAGAGAGCTACGGGGATCTGTACGAGGAAGAAAGCTGGTGGAGTGGTACGATCGCCGCGGATGCCGAGCTTCCGGCATTCCTGGAAGAAGATATCCGTGAAATCGACGGACAGATTTTTCTGAAATAGAATAAGGGGAGACAAAAGTGACACGCACTTTTGTCTCCCTGTTTTTTATCATCATATGGCGAGAATACCCCCGCTTCTGCAAGCGGCGGGATGAATCGCCCAAACTATCAATCATCTCAACGACAAGCAACAGCTAAATAATAGCAGAGTTGCAGAACAAACGTTCGACTT
>JAZQBE010000053.1:0-11792 GCA_045545575.1 Shuttleworthella sp. | reverse complement strand
TGGAGCTTTCCTCCATGGGCATCCGCGTCGACGCGGACGCGCTGGTGCGCCAGCTGGCCGCGTCCGGCTGTCCCGAGCGCGCGGAGCTCCCGTTCCAGAAGGCCGTGATGGAAGAGCGCGTGCCTTTTACGATCGGCGGCGGCATCGGCCAGTCCCGGATCTGTATGTTCTTCCTGCGCAAGGCCCACATCGGGGAAGTGCAGGTGTCGATCTGGCCCCAGGACGAGGTCGATTACGCGAGAGAACGCGGAGTGATTATTCTGTAGCACGAAAAACCGGCTGCCGGCAGAACGCCGGCAGCGAAAATACGAAACCAAGGGGTTAAGGCAGGGGAAAACATGAGCAGACAATTGCGGGATGCAAATATGGATCGTCTGATGGACGCGATGGTATCGCTGCAGAGCAGGGAAGAAGCCTATGCGCTGTTTGAGGATCTGTGCACGGTGAACGAAATGGTGTCCTTAAGCCAGCGTCTGGCGGTCGCGGAACTGCTGCGCCGGCAGCGCACCTACGCCGAGGTCGGCGAGGAAACCGGGGCATCCACCGCGACCATCAGCCGCGTCAACCGCGCGCTGCACTACGGGCAGGACGGCTACGAAACTGTTCTTTCCCGTCTCGACGCGCAGCCGGACGGTTCAGACCGCGCATAAAACCGGTCCGCCGGGATTCCTCAGAGGCTTTCCTCCCCGGGATCGGAGAAGTCAATCAGTTTCTCGATGACCATCTTTTTCATGTAGACATCAAAGGAAAGTGAGCAAATCAGCGCAAACCGCTGCAAAAGAGCCTGATCCGCTTCCGGGGCATCCGCAAAAACGGTCTGGCTTTTTTTGTATTTGGAAACAATGTCCCGCACAAGCTCGGAGGACATGCCGCTCTCCATGGAAACCAGGTCCTCGTAGATCTGATAGATGGAGAAATCCTCCTTCTTACCGAAGTACCGCTCGGTGACGGGCGAAAGGATGCGGGCGATGTCCTTCATGGAAAGAAAGCTCTTCATGTAGTAGATGAAGATCAGAACCAGAAGATGGTCCCGGGAATATTTTTTCTTTTCCGGGGAAGGAAGCACGTGGTTTTTGGTATAATTGTTGATCATGGTCTTGGTGATGGATTTTTCATCCGTCGAGCGCTTGACGCTGTAAAGCTCGCGGTCCAGAAATCCGGTCACCTGGTCGACGTAGAGATCGATGTTCGGGATGTCCGACGGATGGACGTAGTCCAGCTCCTTTAACGAATGAAGCACCTGATATGTGAGATCGTGCAGTTCATTTTTCATACGGGCCTCCTTTGGTGGTTTTAATAACCGTATTATACGGCGTGAAAGACGATATTACAAGAATGATGAGTGACCGATACGAAGCAAGCCCGGCCATCGATTATGCCGGCGAACTGAATCCCGAACAGCTTGAGGGCTGTCTCGCGACGGAAGGACCCGTGCTGATCCTGGCCGGCGCGGGGAGCGGAAAGACGCGTGTTCTGACGCACCGCGTGGCGTACCTGATTTCGGAAAAGGGCGTCGCGCCGTGGAATATCATGGCCATCACCTTCACCAATAAGGCGGCCCAGGAAATGCGCGAGCGTGTCAACCGCCTGGTCGGATACGGGGCGGAAAGCGTCTGGATCGCGACGTTTCACTCGACCTGCGTGCGCATTCTGCGCCGTGATATCGACCTGCTCGGGTACGATGCCAACTTCACGATCTATGACGCCGACGATCAGAAGACGCTCATGAAGCGGATCTGCAAGGATCTGCAGATCGACACGAAGAATTATAAAGAAAAGATGTTCCTCGGCCGGATTTCCTCGGCCAAGGACGAGCTGATCAACGCGCAGATGTACGCCAACCGCGCCTCGGAAAGCCGGGATTTCATGGAGGGCCTCGTCGCGCGGGTGTACACGGAGTACGCGTCCCGCTTAAAGGCGGCGAACGCGCTGGATTTCGACGATCTGATCTTAAAGACCGTGGAGCTTCTGAAGGCCCATCCGGACGTGCAGAACCACTACCAGAACCTGTTCCGCTACATCATGGTGGACGAGTACCAGGATACCAACACCGCCCAGTTCGAACTGGTGCGTCTTCTGGCCGGCACACGGCAGAATCTGTGCGTCGTGGGCGACGACGATCAGAGCATTTACAAGTTCCGCGGCGCGAATATCCACAACATTCTGAACTTTGAACAGCACTATCCGTCGGCGAAGGTGATCCGCTTAGAGCAGAATTACCGTTCCACGAAGTCGATTCTGAATGCGGCCAACCGCGTGATCGCCAACAACGCCGGCCGCAAAAGCAAGACGCTGTGGACCGAAAACGACGAAGGACCGAAGATCCGCTTCGAACAGTGCGACAGCGAATACGAAGAAGCCGAGCACGTGATGAAGCGCGTGCGGATGCTCGCGTTCTCCGGAAAGGCGTCCTATGCCGACATGGCCGTTCTGTACCGCACCAACGCCCAGTCCCGCGTGCTCGAGGAAATCTTCCTGCGCGCGAACATCCCGTACCGGATCGTCGGCGGCGTGAATTTCTACGCGCGCCGGGAGGTGAAGGACCTGCTGGCCTATCTGCGTGTGATCGAGAATCCGGCGGACGAAGTGTCACTGCGACGGATCGTCAACGTGCCGAAGCGCGGCATCGGCGAGACCTCGGTCAGCAAAGCCGCCACCTACGCGATCACCCACGACGAGACGCTGTTTGCGGCCCTGCTGGAGGCCGACAAAATCCCGGGCATCGGCCGGACCGGCCTGAAAATGCGCGAGTTCGCGCGGCAGCTGGAAGACTGGCGCGAACAGGTTTCCTACGGGGAAATCTCCGTGTCGGAGCTGATGGACGACATCATCGACGAGACCGGATACGTGCAGGAGCTCGAGGCGGAGGAAACCGTCGAGGCCCAGACCCGGATCGAGAACATCGAGGAACTGCAGAACAAGATCGCCGCCTTCGAGGACACCGACCGTCTCGAACAGCGGCGCGCCGGCGGCGGAGACGGGGATGACGAAGACGAAGACGAGGACGGCGAAGACCTTCCGGGCGCCGAAACCGTGCTGACGCGGTTTCTTGCGGACGTCAGCCTGATCGCGGACATCGATACCGTCGATCCCAACGCGGACTGTGTGCTTCTGATGACGCTGCACGCGGCGAAGGGTCTGGAGTTCCCCTACGTCTTTATGGTGGGCATGGAAGACGGCCTCTTCCCGAGCCGCATGAGCCTGTTCGAGGAGGACGACGAATCCGAGATCGAAGAGGAGCGCCGCCTCTGCTACGTGGGCATTACCCGCGCGATGAAGGAACTGTTCATGACCGCCGCCCGCACCCGGATGGTGCGCGGCGAGCGCCAGTACGGCTCCATTTCCCGCTTCGTCAAGGAGATTCCGCCGGAGCTGATCGAAGGCAGCACCTGGGAGCGCGAAAGCCGCAGGGAAGCCTACTCCGGCTCCTATGATCCGGACCGCTCGATCCGCGGCTACCGCACCGGCCTGTCCGGTTCTGGGGCAGACCGCGCGCCGCAGCCGCCCTCCGGCCGCCCGGCGGCCGGGTCCATGGCCTACCGGAATCCGCAGGGAGAACCCTTCGTGCGCTCGCGCCACCGTCCCGCGCAGGACTTTTCGGCGAAGATCGCCAAGGAAAAACCCGCTTATGACGTCGGCGACCGCGTCCGCCATCAGAAATTCGGCGAAGGCACTGTGGAAGACATCCGCGACGGCGGCCGCGATTTTGAAGTGACGGTGGCCTTTGACACGGCCGGGACGAAGAAAATGTTCGCGTCCTTTGCCCGTCTTGAAAAACTGTGACACATTCCTGCTTGCGGCTGACCGGATTCTCTGATATAGTTGAAACAGCATTTGAGATGAAGCCGGTTTTGTTTTACGGAAACCATCGGATCAAAGGAGGAAGCGCATGAAGGTTTGGAACACGGTAAAGAGGATTCTGGGGGTCGTTCTGGCGCTTGCGGCGATTGCCGGTATTGCGTACGCGATTTACAAGTATCTGAACCCGGAATATGACGAGGAATTCATCGACGATCTGGACGATGAATTCGATGATGAGGACTTCTTCGAAGACGAGGACGCGCCGGCTACAGCGTAAGCCGGCAGAACAGCTGGAACAAGTTTGCTGCGGCGGGGAGCAATCCCCGCTGTTTCTATATGCCACAGAAAAGAGCGGGAATGAAAAAAGGCGAAGAGTATACAGGCATCGCGGAAGCGCTGCATTTTCCGAACAAGGGCGTCGTGCGTGCGGAAGGAACGGATGAGACGGTGCTCGTCAAGAACGTGCTTCCCGGGCAGACCGTGCGCTTCCGCGTGTCCAAAAAGCGCGGCGGTAAGATGGAAGGACGTCTGCTGGAGGTGATTGCGCCTTCGCCGCTGGAGACGCGCGCGGACCGCTGTGTGCATTTCCCGCAGTGCGGCGGCTGCCAGTACCAGGCCCTGCCCTATGAAGAACAGCTTGAGCTGAAGGCGCGGCAGGTGGAGGACCTGATTGTCCCCGTGATCGGAA
Organism: Shuttleworthella sp.; assembly: GCA_045545575.1. Lineage (GTDB taxonomy): Bacteria > Bacillota > Clostridia > Lachnospirales > Lachnospiraceae > Shuttleworthia. The sequence goes on along the minus strand of JAZQBE010000053.1, from coordinate 7,303 downwards.
AGGCCGTCTGGGATGCCGCCTTTGAGGGCGCGCTGTCCAGCCCGCGCGAGGAGGAGTACCGCAACAAAATGGAATTCTCCTTCGGCGACACCGAGCCGGGCGGACCGCTGACGCTGGGCCTGCACTGCCGCGGGAGCTTTTACGACGTGCTCACCGTGGACCGGTGCCGGATCGTCGACGCCGATTTCCGGAGGATTCTGACCTGTACCCGCGATTACTTCGCTGAAAACGGCGTGCCCTTTTATCACCGTCTGCGCCATACCGGCTATCTGCGCCACCTCGTGGTGCGCAAGGCCGCCTTCACGGGCGAAATTCTGGTCAACCTGGTGACGGCGTCGGCCGGACAGCTCGAGGCGGCGGAAGACGAACTGCTCGGCGGCTACGCGAAAAGCCTTGCTGCCCTGGAACTTGACGGGCGCCTCGCGGTGCTTCTGCACACGCAGAACGACCGGACGGCAGATGTGATCGAGGCGGAAAAAACCGACGTCCTGTACCCGGACCTGCCGGGCGGAGCGGAACCCGGCTTCACGGAGCGTCTGCTGGGGCTGTCCTTTCAGATTTCGGCCTTTTCCTTTTTCCAGACCAACTCCGCCGGCGCCGAGGTGCTGTACGGCAAGGTGCGGGAATACGTCATGGACGGTCTGAAGGAACGCCCGGATTCCACGGTGTATGACCTGTATTCCGGCACCGGGACCATCGCCCAGATGCTTGCTCCCGCTGCGAAAAAGGTCATCGGCGTGGAGATCGTGGAGGAGGCCGTCGCGATGGCAAAGGTCAACGCCGCAAAGAACGGCCTGGCCAACTGCGAGTTTATCGCCGGCGACGTGCTGAAGGTGCTTTCGCAGATCGAAGAAAAGCCGGACATGATCGTGCTCGACCCGCCCCGGGACGGCGTGCATCCGAAGGCGCTTTCGCAGATCCTGTCCTACGGGGTCGAACAGATCCTGTACATTTCCTGCAAGCCGACGAGCCTTGCGAGGGATCTTGTCGAGCTGCTGGAGGGCGGATTCCGCCCGCGGCGGATCTGCTGCGTAGACATGTTCCCGTGGACGTCGGGGATCGAGACCGCCGCCCTTCTTGTCAGGAAGCGGCCGGACGGCGAATAAAAAGGAGACGACGCGATGAGTTTTTATCTTCTGGCTGACACCATTCAGCCATGCACCGAAGAAGAAATGCTTGCGCAGACGGAATATCAATTCGTAACGGTCCTCAGCGCGCAGGAGTGGGCCCGGGACCGGGACCGGTTTGATATGGGCATCGAGCTGGAACCGGACACGAAGGATATTCACAACACGAAGGCCGAGGTCAACTACGACTCGCTGACGGGGACGTTCCGGATCCCGGACCGGGCCGATATCGAGCACCGGGATTTCCGCTTTGCCTTCGCGCTGGACGAAAAGGGCATCGTGTTTATCGACGAGAGCGGAAAAGCAGAGGAGATGATCGATGCCATCCGCCGCACCCGGCGCTGGCGCAAGCCGAGCCTGGAGCGTTTCCTTTATGATTTCCTGGAACAGATCGTCGAAGGCGACCTGTCGATCATGGAGCGCTATGAGGAAGAGCTGAATCAGATCGAGGATACCATCCTGTACACCCGGGGAGAGGGCGACCTCGGGCGGGTGATCGACATTCACAACGAGATCCGCCGGCTGCTGGTGCACTATGAGCAGATCATCGACATGGCGCAGGAATTCGAGGAGAACGAAAACGGATTCTTCCAGGAGGAGAATCTGCGCTACATTCACCTGTTTATGAACCTCATGGCCCGGCGCCACGATACGGCGGCGTCCCTGCGCGACCACACGATGCAGGTGCGGGATCTGTACCACGCCCAGCTGGAAGTGCGGCAGAACCGGATCATGACCCTTCTGACCGTGATTACGACCATCTTCATGCCCCTGACGCTGATCGTCGGCTGGTACGGCATGAACTTCCGCTATATGCCGGAGCTGGAATGGCGCTATGGGTATCCTGCGGTGATTCTGGTTAGCATTGCCGTCGCCGTTTTCTGCCTGATCCTTTTCCGAAAGAAAAAGTGGCTGTAGAACGCTTAAAAACGTGTATTTTTCACGCAAAAGATGCTACACTTTTTTTGTAATGGCAAACGCGCAGCCGGAGGTGTGTTATGGCAAAGAAAAAACTGGTGATCCTTCATTCCAACGATCTGCACGGCGATTTCCTCGAAACCGAAAAAGACGGGAGCATCAGCGGCGGTCTTTCGCGGCTGGCCGGCTATGTCAAAAGTGTCCGCGCACAGGAGGAAAACGTCATCTACGCCAACGCCGGGGACATGTTCCGGGGGTCGGTGATCGATTCCGAGTACCTCGGCCTTTCCACGATCGACCTGATGAACCAGCTGTCGCCGGACGTGACGACCATCGGCAACCACGAGGTCGATTACGGCGTCGCGCACCTGCTGTTTCTGGAGAAGTGCGCGCGGTTCCCGATCATCAACGCGAACCTGTTCGTGACGCTGAACAACGCCCGCCTGTTCGCACCCTATCTGACCCTGGAACGGGACGGCATGCGCATCATGTTCGTCGGCATCCTGACGGAAGAGGTCATCGCCGCGACGCGCAGCGAGAAGGTCATCGGAACCTTCATCGACGCGGAGGACGCCGCCCGGGAGGTCGGCATCATCTGCGACAACTACCGCAATAAAAAGACCGACATGGTCATCCTCCTGACGCACATCGGCATCGAAGAGGACCGGAAGCTCGCGTCGCTGCTGAATCCGGACTGGGGTGTGGATCTGATCATCGGCGGCCATTCCCACACGCTTATGGAGGAGCCCGAAATCGTCAACGGGATCCCGATCGTCCAGGTGGGCAGCGGAACGGGGCAGATCGGCCGGTTCGACATCGAATACGACACCTTCCGTCACCGGATCACGGATCTTTCCTGGGAATGCGTGCCGATCACGCCCGCGACCGCGACGACGGACGAGGTGATGGACAGCCTGCTGGCCCACTATAAGGACGAAACCGACGCGAAATACCGCCGGATCGTGACGAATTTCGCGCGGAAGCTGACCCATCCGTCCCGGATCCAGGAGACGGAGATGGGCAATCTCTACGCGGATCTGATGCAGTGGGAGAGCTCCTTTGACATCATGCTGATGGGGTCCGGCGCCATCCGCAAAACCGAGCTGGGGCCCGTGATCGAGTATCAGGACATGATGGAGAATACGCCTTTCGACGAGGCCATCTGGATGTTCAAGGTCACCGGGGCGCAGTTCCGGCGGATCGTCATGCATCTGTTCCGGGACGAGGCCTGGGAGGGCCATACGGAGTTTTACCAGTTCTCGAAGGGGGTGCGCATCGTCTACCGCAAGAGCACCCATACGCTGGAGGAATTCTCCTTCCGGGGAAAGCCGGTGGCCGACGACGATGAATTCGCGCTGGCCCTGATGGAATATCATTTCCGGAACTTCGACGACTTTATGGGCGTACCCCTCGAAGAAGTGACGCCGAACATGAAGCCGCGCGTCGTGGCGACGTCGGCGATCAACCTGATCGAGGAATACTTCTCGACGCACCAGGATCTGGATGCGGCCGTGGAAGGGCGGATGGTGATTCTGGACTAGAAAGGACGAGAAATGGCGGAGTATGTGATTTCCAACGATGAACTGCGGCTGTCAGTGGCCGACGCGGGGGCTGAAATCCGGTCGCTGGTGCGGCTTTCGGACGGCAAAGAGCTGATGTGGCAGGCGGATCCGGCTTACTGGGGACGCACGTCGCCGGTGCTGTTTCCGCTGGTCGGCAATTACCGGGACAAGACCAGCTATTACAACGGAGCGGCCTACAGCATGGGGCAGCACGGCTTTGCCCGGGACATGGTGTTTGTGCTGGAGGAGCAGACAGAGGACGCGCTTTTGTTTTCCCTTTGCGACACGGAAGAGACCCGAAAGAAGTATCCCTTCGCCTTCCGTCTGCTGGTGGGATACCGGCTCCTCGGCAAAACGGTGACGGTGACCTGGAAGGTCGAAAACCCGGCGGACGAGACGATGTATTTCTCCATCGGCGGACATCCGGCCTTCAACTGCGATTACAGCGGCGGCCGGCTCGTGTTCTATAAAAACGGCAGTCCCTTCGAGGGTTCGCTCATTTCAAAGATCATCGCCCCCGACGGCAGCGGATGCCTGTCGGACCGCACGAAGAGCTTCGGCCTGCACGAGGGAAATCTGCCGCTGTCCTGGCCGCTGTTCGACGAGGACGCGCTGATCTTTGAAGACCGGCAGGCGGATGCCGTGGCCATCACAGACGCACAGGGCCGCCCCGTGCTTTGCGTGACCTTTGACGCACCGCTGTTCGGCGTGTGGTCGCCGGCCGGCAAAAACGCGCCCTTTGTCTGCATCGAGCCCTGGTACGGACGCTGTGACCGCACGGACTTTTCGCAGCAGCTTTCTGAGCGCGAATACGGGAACACGCTGCGTCCGAAGGAAGCCTTTGAGGCGTATTACGCCATCGAAGTGTTCTGATCTCAGAAAAAAATAAAACCGAATGGAATTTTCTGGTTGACATTCCCCAAAGGGAACGTTACAATGATATCCGTTCGTGGGCTCGTAGCGCAGTTGGGAGCGCACCACATTCGCATTGTGGGGGTCGAGGGTTCGAATCCCTTCGGGTCCAGAAAGGAAAGCCGGTTCGTGGGAATCGGCTTTTCCTTTGATCTCGCACTTTATCACGACAGAGCGGTAGCGGGACAGAGTGACAGACAGTCGAGTGTTTAAAGGAGAAAAGAATGAAAAAAGCGATCAGCCTGCTTCTTGCAGCAGCCCTTACGGTATCTCTTTGCGCCTGCGGACAGAGCGGGAGCCCGGCTCCGGCGGCGGAACCGGCTGCGGAACCGGCTGCGGACACCGCCTCGGAACCGGCCGCGGAGGAGATGAGTTTTGTGTTCCTTGAGGAGACCATGGGCGTGGAATCCTATGCCATCGGCTTCCGTCTGGGCGACGAAGAGCTGGCCGAGACGGTCAGCGGCGCGGTACAGGCCCTGGTCTTAGACGGCACCTATGCCAAGATCGGCGAGAAGTACCCGGACATCAAGGATTATCTCTGCCTGAAGGCCGAGGAGATCGACGAATCCACCCTTCCGGAGCGCGGCAGCGGCGACAGCAGCTATGTCTTCACCCACGGATTTGACAACGATTTCCCGCCGTACTCCTATCTGCAGGACGACGGATCCATCGGCGGTTTCGACGTGGAGCTGGCGCAGGCCGTCTGCGAGTACATGGGCTGGACCTATGAATCCCATCCCTTCAGCTGGGACGCGAAGGACGGCGAACTGAATTCCGGCAGCTGCGACTGCATCTGGTCCGGCTTCACGAAGGAAGGCCGTGAGGATGACTACACCTGGGGCATCACCTATTCCGAGAACACCCAGGGCATCCTGGTGCCGGCCAGTTCCGACATCAAGACCTTAGACGACCTGGCCGGCAAGATCGTCGGCGTGCAGACGGCGACCTCCGCGCTGACGATGCTCGAAGAGGACCGCGCGGATCTGGCCGCGACCTTTGAGGACCTGAAGGTGTATGAAAACTACACCATCGCCTTCAACGACCTGAAGGCCGGTGCCATCGACGCGATCGCCATCGACATGACGGCCGGTGCCTATCTGGTCGCAAAGGACGCGGAATAATCGTTTTTAAGGACTTTCACTGCCGGCGTGCGGATCCTGCGTAAAAGGCGGGCCGCGGCCGGCAGCAGTTCTTTTGTGAGGACCTCTCTATGAGTTTACAGACCATGCTGGAAACGATGGCCGGCGGCATGCTCCGCACCTGCGGCATCTTTTTCCTGACGCTTCTGTTTTCCCTGCCGCTGGGCTTCGTGATCATGGCGGCACGGCGGTCGAAGATCGCGGTGGTTTCCTGGATCGGGAAAATCTTTATCGCCATCATGCGCGGAACGCCTTTGATGCTGCAGCTGCTGGTGTGGTACTTCGGCCCCTATTATCTGTTTCACATGTCCATCCGGGGCTATCGGTTTGCCGCGATCATCATCGGCTTTTCCGTGAACTACGCGGCCTACTTTGCCGAGATCTACCGCGGCGGCATCGAAGCGATCCCGGCCGGCCAGTACGAGGCGGCCCACGTCCTCGGCTACAGCCGCGCCCAGACCTTCTTCGGCATCATTCTGCCGCAGGTCGTCAAAACGATCCTCCCCTCGGTGACGAACGAAATCATCACCCTCGTCAAGGACACGTCCCTGGCCTTCACGCTGGCCTACAGCGAAGTCTTTTCGCTGGCGAAGCAGATCGCCGCGTCCCAGACGTCCTTCGTTCCGTTCGCCATCGCGGGCGTGTTTTACTTCATCGCAAACTACGCAGTGGCGTTCGCGATGGAGCGGGTGGAAAAGGCCTTCGATTACTATTCCTAGGCCGTCCGGTATGCGTTTGATGCGAGGTTTTGCATGATTTTTGAAATGAAAGAGATCCGCAAGTCCTTCGGCGGACAGGAAGTATTAAAGGACATCAGTCTCCACGTGGACAAGGGCGAGGTGGTCAGCATCATCGGACCGAGCGGCTCCGGCAAGAGCACGCTGCTGCGCTGCGCGACGTTTCTGGAGACCATCGACGACGGCACGATCCGCTACATGGACCAGACCGCGGCCGAATCAAACGGACAGGGCGCGGCGGTTTATGTCAGCCCCGCGAAGCTGCGGGAGATGAAGCAGTATTTCGGCCTGGTGTTCCAGCAGTTCAACCTGTTTCCCCATTATTCGGTTCTGAAAAACGTGATGGACGCGCCGCTGAAGGTGCAGAAGCGCGGGAAGGACGAGGTGCGCGCCGAGGCGATGGAGCTGCTCGGAAAGATGGGCCTTGCCGACCGCGCCGACGCCTATCCCTGCCAGCTGTCCGGCGGCCAGCAGCAGCGGGTGGCGATCGCCCGGGCCCTGGCGATGAATCCGGGCATCCTGTTCTTTGACGAGCCCACAAGCGCCCTGGATCCCGAACTGACGGGCGAGGTCTTAAAGGTCATCCGTCAGCTGGCGGACGAGAAGATGACCATGGTGGTCGTCACCCACGAAATGCCCTTTGCCCGGGCCGTCAGCAACCGCGTGGTCTTCATGGACGGCGGCGTGATCGTCGAGCAGGGCGATCCGGAGGAGGTCTTCGGCAATCCGCAGCAGGAGCGGACGAAGCAGTTCCTGAAGAATTATCAGCGGTAAAACAGCCGCTTCAAATGGGAAAACCAGATGCACAGATCCATTGAGGAAAACACGAAGCTGCGCTGCTGGCGCATGAACCCGACGGGAAACATCACCCTTCTCGCCGAGGGGGACGGTCTGCCTGAAAACGCGCC